>JAMOQB010000001.1 GCA_027064225.1 Candidatus Woesearchaeota archaeon
AACTTCAAGAAGGAGTATGATTAAGAGGATCGCTCCAACCCTTTTCATATCCCAATCCAATCTTAAGCGTTTTAATAAATCTTTTGTTTTTACTTACAGAAAGATTTAAATATGATTAGTTGTGATTGGGGTTTGGGATGGGACACAACGCTTCATGGTTGGAGAGGAATGCTGAAAATTTGATAAATGTTTTTCAGTCGGATCCAACTTCAGAGCTGATCTCTGGGTCGCGGCTTGAGTTTCTAATGAGGTCAAGCACATACGCAACAACTCTTGTGTTTCTAAGAGGATTAATACTAAACAAGGTCCTCTTACCATTTTACATGGTAATATCCTTCTTATTTTTCCTGTCTTTGATCTTTGTCGCAGACACTTCTTTTAACATATTTAATTCAATAGCAGAGAAGCACTCTGTCTTTGGAGTTTTAACAGTTGTTTCTCTGTTCGCCTTCTCAATCTACCTCCTTGCTTAAGTGCGTTCGTTAATAAGATTTTATCAAGCAAGCGGAGGTGGTGTTTCATGCTTAATAGATTATTATGTATTACTTATTTCGTGTCAAGCATAATTGTTTTGATGAACAATTTTTTGCCGAGGGTTTTACTAAGAGAGGTTGCCGTGTTTTTGATGCTTAAAGGCCTACTCTGGATAGTGCTTTACAAGAAGATGGGGCCTCACGAGTGGCTGAACCTCTTTTTCGGTATTTATATAATGATGCTTGGCTTCAATGTCAACATAGCTTTGCTCACAGGAATGTCCGTTGTGTTTTTAACTGCTGAGTTTATGTATCATTCCTGGCTTAAAGCGTATATAAGCGTAGAATAATCAGAGGAATTGGATGATGTCCGAGGCGTTGACAACTGGCTTTGGGAACTTAGAATAGTCGTCGATGATTCTTGGGCAGGCAGTGTTGACGAAGCAGTCAATGAAGGGAAAGTTTTCCAACTGTGAGAAGTCAAGCGTGTCAAAGGCGAGTATGTAAACTTTTTTTCCCTTTTCTTTCAACTTTTGCTTTATGAGAATGGCAAGTTTTCTGTTGTTCTGTCCAGATTTTTCACTCATAAGCACACCAATGCTATTTGAGCTTATAAAAGCTGTCTGTCCGGCACGAACATGCTTCTTGTACAAATCTATTTCTTTATAATTTACTCTGCTTAATGTTTTAGATTTTGGTTCATGCTTAAACACTGGCTTATCAGTGAACACAGCCACTGCTATTGGGTGGAACCTTCCAGAACCAATATAGAGAAAGAAATCAACTTTATCTGCTATTCCTGTTGCTGCACCTACATCGCAGCCGAGAATTTGAGCTTCATGTTTAGTCCTGCTTCCCTTACCTGTCAAAGCTGAGAATCCTAAATTTTCCAACTGCCTTTTGAGTTCGGGGATTTTATGCCAATGCTGGACAGTAGTTATTAAACCAACTCGAGTGCCGAGCTCAGCTTTAATAGGTCTCAGACGCTCAACTTCATGAGGGCTTAGAAGAATATCTATGCTTGACCTTGCTTCTATGAATAAAGTTTTCATAAGAATAAGAAAATAATTTGTTTATAAAAAGGTTTACCTTGCAGCATCAGCTTGCCTTTCAACCTCATACTTCTTTGAGATCGCAAAGGAGTTCTTATTTGACTGATACGCATTCAATATTTCTTCAGCAAGAGCCTCTGCAAAGCTCTTCTTCTTATTGAATGCAGATGCATAAGCACCCTGAGCAAAGTATCTTAAAGCGAGGTCAATCCTTCTTTGAGGTGAGCACTCAACGGCTTTCGGATAACGAGCTCCTCCATATTCAATACTTATTACGAGTTCCCTAGGAGCTGCGTTCTCTATCGCCTTAACAAAGACCGCAATAGGATTCTTCTTTGTCTTTTTCTCAATTATCTTAAATGCTTCTTCAACCTGCTGGTATGCGGTTGAGGCCTTTCCAGTCATCTTGTAACTCGTTATTTTGTGCTTCTTACCCCTATGGCCAGGTATCATAACCTTGTTGATTAATCTCTCAACTATGAATATCTTTGATTTGTGGAATCTTCTTCCAGCGTACCTTGCTCCTGTTTTTGGAACTAATCGCGGTTTAAGAACTATGTAATCTTTAAGTCCTTTGTCCTCAACAACTATATCATCTGTGCCCCAAAGGCCGAATGCTTTTATTTCTGTGTCCATTTTTAGAAGTGGAGTTTTACTCTGTTTATAAAGCTTTCTGTATCTAAAGATTTGGTATTTTAATCGAAGACATTCACAATGTATCTTCATAATTTACTCGGTTAATGAGAGCGGTTATGTCAGAAGCATAAGCCTTTTCATCTTTAAGGGGTTTTTGTAGAAGCTTATAATTCTTATCAATGAAAGATGAGTGGAGATATTCTAAAGTTTCCTTCATTGCAGAGGAGTATACTTTAAGCTTTAAGCTGAGATACTTATTTATTAGAGTCAAATGATTTTTTGAAAGGTATGAGTCAATATCAAAAAGGAAAAACAGAGCTGTCAAGGTATCATTATTTTTATACGCCTGTTCAACAGAATTGATGCATGACTCAAGATTCATTTTTCAAAGAAAAGCTTTTATTATTAACAAGTTATTATGCAAGTATGCCCAAAATAAATACCCTCGGCTTAGGAACTTCTAAAATATGTGAAGTGAAAAATCCGCATAAGCTAATCAGAGAAGCGATTCGGTCCGGAGTTTTCATAATAGATACTGCAGAGTCATACTGTAACGGAAGAGCTGAAAAGATAATTGGAGAGGTTATCAGGGAGTTCAACCGAGAAAGGTTATTCATAATCAGCAAAGTGTCGCCGAATTATTTAAGTTATAATCTGTTAATTGAACATGCCGAAAGGATTAAGGAGAGATTAGGAACATATATTGATGCACTTCTAATTCATGAACCAAACGAAAAAGTAAGGTTGGGTGAAAGTTTAAGAGCTATGAAGATGTTGAAACATAAGGGAGTTATTAAAATGTTTGGTCTAAGCAACTTTCCACTCAGGGACATTATTTACGCCTCAAAGCAGGGAATCTCACTAGTGGAAGATGAGCACAACTTACTGTATAGGAATAATGAAATATTAAGGTTCTGCTTAAAAAATAAGATTGGATTTTTAGCTTACAGTGCTTTAGCAGGAGGAGAGATATTCAGCAAGGAATATAACGATATTTTAAAGGATGTGGGAGAGAAATACTCTAAAAGTCCTTCTCAAGTTGCTATAAAGTGGGTTCTTCAGTCAGGTGCGATTCCTCTCATAAGCGTATCTTCTCTGAAACATTTAGAAGAAGATTTAGATATTGATTGGAATCTAAGCAGGGAAGATTTTGAATTGTTAAGTAAAAAAATAAGAATTTAATAAAAAATTTAATAGTACTTTTTCTTCTTCCAAACCAAGTATCCTGCAAACACCACAACAACCACTGTAATTACTATTAGGATTCCTACCCAGCAAGTCCTTGAACAGACAGACCTCTTAACATTGTTATTTTGAGGTTCCTGTGTCTCATTACTAACAGGTGTTGTCTGCTGTTCATTCTCGTTTGTGTTTGAACTTGAGCCCTGATTGCTTGTCTCCTGACCATTTGCTGTAGTATTTGTTGTTGTACTATTTTCCGAATTATTATTACTTGGTTGGTTATTCTCACTAGTGTTTGTTGTTTCATGTGTTAATTCTTGCGGTTGAGCCACTTCAAATTCTACAACGCCATTGTTAACACTATTGACTTTTAAGTATAAATCAGGCGTGCCATCTCCATCCACATCAACATTTTTCTCCTGACCCGCTTTTAAACTGACAATAACCGGAGAGCTGTGGATTTCGAACACTGCTGTATCATTTGTAGCATCTGAAACAAGCAACTTGTGCTGAACATTGTTCAAGTAGAAGTAAAACACTCCATTCGTTCCAAGCCACAATTTCTTAGGTGCCTTCGGTAAGTAGGAAGCAGAGAATCCTCCTCCACTCGATGCTGGAGCAACAACTGCAAACTCAAGTTTAAAGCTTGAATTCATTGTATTGTTTACCTCATCTCTACACCTTACATAGAATGTGTATCTGTTGCCCACTTTTACAGAGACAGTCACTTTGTGCTCTGTTTCATTGCCTGTAAAATCATAACGCATAGAGTCATAAGAAGCATCCTGAGTGTCATACTTGCATGTTGTACTTTCATCAGTGACTACTTTTAAATCAGCACTGGTTATTGAAGAGCCAATTAGATCACTGCTTGGAGAGTGACCAACAATACTTGGAGGAACCACATCAGCGCTGTAATTAGTCCAGTGCGGCACTCTAAATACAAGCACTCCTGTTGTGCCATTATAATAGGTAACATTGCACACAGAATCATTGCATGGTTTTCCATTCATCAACAACTTATGTCTAATCTCTGACATATTATAAGAAGAGGTTACATCATACATTGTAATCTCCGCACTCTTATTAAGGTCCTTTAACACTTGAGAATTCATGTCAACCTCTGCATGCTCAAACTTTAAGTAATTGCCAAGGTTCATTAAAGCATGAAGGAATGCTTCATCTAAAAGGTTGACAGGTTCAAGGAAGTGTATCTTTGCTTCTCCAGGTTCTTCAAATGTTAGATTGGTAACATTTGAAAAGTCAGTAATGGTTGACCAATCAGTTGTATTGCCTCCCAACTCTGGATAGTAAGCATAGCTCTCATTGTTCAGCGGATTTATGTTAATTGCTCCTCCAAAGCTCACATAATCAGTTGCATTTTTCATAACAGGTGTTAAATTAACAACATAAGGATCCCTTGTTTCTAAAATCCAACCTTCTTCGGGATTATTTCTATATTTTGAGTAGTTGCTAATTTGCAAGGTGCAGTTCTTCGTCTTCCAGATGGTCAGATTAGAAGAATCAGTGGGACTTGCACTTAGATTAC
>JAMOQB010000002.1 GCA_027064225.1 Candidatus Woesearchaeota archaeon
AGATGAATACACTTGGGTTGTGGATAAGCAGGGTGATATGAAAGTTCCAGCAGTTATTTACAGCTCTGAAAAACTAATAAAGAAGATTCAGGAGGATAATACCATACAACAGATTGTGAATGTTGCCAAACTTAAAGGCATAGTAAAGCACGCTCTCGCAATGCCTGACGCGCATGAAGGCTACGGATTCCCTATTGGGGGAGTAGCTGCATTTGATTATGAAGAGGGCATAATAAGCCCAGGCGGTGTTGGATACGATATAAACTGTGGAGTTCGCCTATTAAGAACCTCTATGGATTACAATTTCTTATCAAAGGAAGGTGGAGTCAAAACACTTGTTGATGAGATATTTAAGCGTGTCCCATCCGGGATAGGTTATGCAGGGTTAAAGGTGAGCGACGATGAGATTAAAGAAATTTTAGAGAAAGGCAGCGAATGGGCTCTGAAGAATGGCTTTGCAAACAAACATGACTTGGAAACAACAGAAGAATATGGCAGAATGAAAATTGCAGACCCCTCTAAAGTAAGCAAGAGAGCTATCGCTCGAGGAAGAAAACAAGTCGGAAGTTTAGGCAGTGGCAATCATTTCTTAGAAATTCAGAGAGTTGCGGAGATCTACGATGAAAAGATTGCTGACGCATTCGGCTTGAAGAAGGACCAAATAACGATTATGATTCACTGCGGTTCTCGAGGATTAGGTCATCAAGTCGCCTCTGATTACATAGAAAGGTTTGAGCAGAAATTTGGGTTTGAAAATCTTCCAGATAGGGAACTGATAAATGCACCCTTCCAATCAGAGGATGGTCAGGATTACTTTAAGGCTATGGCTGCTGCCGTCAATTTCGCATTTGTGAATCGGCAAGTCATCACTCACAAAGTCAGAGAAACAGTTAATGATTTATTTAATGAAGATGTTGAGCAGGTTTATGGTGTCTGCCACAACATAGCCAAGCTTGAAAAGCACAAGGTAGATGGCGATCAGAGAAACCTTGTCGTTCATCGAAAGGGAGCTACGAGAAGCTTTGGTCCTGGGAGGGAAGAGATTCCTGGTATTTATAGAAGAGTAGGCCAACCAGTTTTAATACCTGGAAGTATGGGAACCGCATCCTATGTTTTAGTGGGGACTAAAAAAGCTGAGGAAGTAAGTTTTGGAAGCACAGCACACGGTGCAGGTAGGGTAATGTCAAGAAAAAAAGCGATTCACTCTTTCAAAGGAGAGGATGTCTCTAAGGAACTTCTAAATAGAGGAATTTATGTGCACAGTGCATCAATGCGGGGAATTTCTGAGGAAGCACCTCAAGTGTATAAGGACATTGATGAAGTTGTTAAAATCTCAAACGAAGTGGGTATTGGAAGAGTAGTTGCAAAGCTTGTGCCGTTAGGTGTAATTAAAGGTTAGATTTTTAAAAAGCCAAACCTTACTACTATTATGATTATAATTTCAAAGGATGAGTTCCTCCTCAATAAGAACATATACTTAAAAAGGATAGAGGAAGGCGCGGTTTTTATTTATCCTACGGATACAATCTACGGCATAGGATGCATAGCAACAAATGATTCTTCAGTTATTAAGATAAGAAATTTAAAGAAGAGGCCTGAACAGCCTTTTTCTATAATTGCTCCGTCCAAAGAGTGGATTTTCAAAAATTGTGAAGTTAAATCTGATGATGAGAAATGGATTAAGAAACTGCCCGGACCATACACTTTAATATTAAAAGCGAAGAGAACAATTGAAATCAGCAGGTATGTCAACCCGAATAAGGACACAATAGGAGTTAGAATTCCAAAACATTGGATAAGTAGTGTTGTGAAAGAGCTTGAAAAACCAATTGTAACTACAAGTGCAAACATCCACAATGAGGAGTATATGACCTCTTTAGATGACTTATCTGAAAGGTTAAAGCAGGGTACTGACATTTTAATATATGAGGGGGTTATAAGTGGAAAGCCGAGTATGATAGTAGACCTAACGGGCAGTGAGGAAAGAATAATCAATAGAGGTAAGTAACATGGAGAAGGAAGCTTTAATTAGCATAATTCTTGCTGTAACAGCACTGCTCATATCTTTAGCAGTTTATGTTAATCTTCACAGACTCTCTGTCAGATCAACAAACCAAGCATTATGCAAGGCAAGCATTCTCAAATCATGGAAGACGCACTCCTTCTCACCCATAAATCCTTTTGGAAGGTTTAGGCATCCAGGTTTTTACGGTTGCAAAACAACCTTTGCAGTTATTAATGAAAAGGGAATCTATGAGGGCGAAGATGTGATCGTGGACTTCTCAAAAATAAGAGATAAGGATGAGATAAACGAAGCAATTATGAAGTTCTTAGCTGATGAGATGGCTACCTGCTGGTCAACCTTTTATGAGGGTAATCAAAAGATATTTGATTTTAACAGCATTATGAAAAGGTCATTTGGCGATACAGGAGCGATATGTGTAACCTGTGATGATATTGAAATAGATTACCTTCCCTATGGAAAAATCAACCATTCGGAGTTCATAAATTTCTTGAACCATACTTATATCAATGTAAGTGATGAAGATTCATCAGGAGTAAAGGAAGAAACTTACTACGAATATTTATATGGATCTCAGAGTGAAGATTTGAAACACCTGCAGGTTTCACTTTGGAACATATTAAAAACAAACTTCCAATCGTTAACAAATGCAAGAAATTTTCTTAGGTCTTCCCACTCAAGTGTAAGCACTGAGAGAATCATGGTAACTTTAACATCTTCCATATTCGCAGATGAGAGCTCAGAAACTTATCAAGCAAGTGAGCCGAAAGGATACTTAACAAAGATTGGAAAAGCGTATAACATCAAAAATACAAACAAATGGATTTCTTGCGATGACAAAAATGATTTGTACGAAAGCTCAAACTCCGGAACGAATATGTTAAGTTCAGGCGGAGCATACTGCAACAAAGACAATTTAGAAGTTTTAACATGTATAAACAAAACAGTTTATAGAATTAACGGAACCTTCTGCTCAGGAAACTCAATAATGAATTGCACTTCAAAAGGTCCTGTCAGAGTCAAAACATGTGACCATGGATGTGCATATGGAAAATGCGTAAAGATTGTTAAAGGCTCAAGTAAGGGGTTAAATAATGACATCGTGCCTGGTGATTATAACATTCTTTTTTATGTTGTTGGAAAGCCTATATACATGGACAACCCTGTGCCATTTATACTCCTAATAAATGTTAAGAATTTATTCAACAGCTGTGATTGGCTGTCTCTAAGATAAAATGGAAACCAAAGATGAGCTTATTAAGGCAATTCTTGCAGTTATGATACTCCTGCTTAGTTTAATAGTTATAAAATCTGTTTTCAAGATATCTAATCCTAACAGCTTATCAAATTGGGCGACAACTTGTGGGAATAGTGTGGAGTATATGGTTAGATTCTCAACATTAATGCATAAGATAAGACCTGACTCGCTTCACTGCCCAACAAAGCATTTTTATGTCAATGATGGAGGAGTTTACTACAACGGAACTGTGTGGATGAGATTTGAAAATCGCGGTAAGGATAACAAGGAGGTTATCGAGAAGGCGTTGGCTTATGACCTTTTCTCATGTGCAAAGGCATTTAAGGGAGTGAAGTGGTATGATACTTCATATCCCATAACATTTTATGTTGTGTGTTCTGAGTGGAGGTTTAACTTAACCAAGCCGGTAAACATATCTGATTTCAAAGAGTATTTGATAAATAATAAAGTTCCCGGGACAGATGAAAGTTTTTATAATTACCTACTTTCATTATCCTGCGGCTCATATTGTCGTGGTAGAAAGGATTCTAACAAATTAGAAATAGAGCTAAGAAACAATTCTTATTCAGTTGTATTCTTTTACGGAGCAAATAAGAAATCTCTCCCTCAAAGTTGGGGTTGGGTGAGTGCTCTGACAGCTCCCGGATCTGGAGACCTAAAAAGATTGATGAGAAAAATAAATAGTATAAATAACTCCTTGTTCTTCTTAGATGATTCAGCAATGGATGCGACTGTTGCTAAAAACCTTGATTTTGTAGCATTTGTCCCAAGTTCAAGAGTAAGGTAGAATCATAGAAAGATTAATAAATGTAAAAGTTAAGGGTGTACCTATGATTTTCAGAAAGAACAAAAGAGGAATGCAGATGTCATCCACAGTTGTTGGATGGGTTTTCGCTGTCCTGCTGTTGCTGTTGCTGTTAACAATACTTGCATCGCTGAAAACAAAACAATTCAGCTTAATAGACAAACTAAAAACCTTCCTGCTATTCAGGTGATAAAAATGTCTCTATCATTGAACACAATTGGAAGAATGCTAATCGCCCTAGCGCTACTTTTGTTACTGATTCTGATAAGCTTCCCTCTTATCAGAAGAGCAGTTGCTCCAATATTTAAACTTGGTTAGTAAGATGAATAGTAAAAAGGCACAAGGTGCTCTCGAATTTGAGGTAATTATAAAAGCAATTCTTGTCTTAGCGGTAGTAGTTGCAGCTTTTGCAATTATGATTAAAATAAAGAGAGTTGCTTACAATTTTGAATATGCAATGGCTGAAAATGAGAACCTAACAAATGAAGAATCTGCTTACTTGTCATTTATGAAGGGCTCAACACACAATAAAGCTTTGAGAGAATGGATAAAGATTACTTTAAATTCTAAAGAGTATAAAGTTAAAATTGACTGCAAAGACTCCTCTTGCTCAAAATTAACTGCCAGTTTCCGTTACGAGACTAAAGATAAATTCAAGGATTTGAATTGT
>JAMOQB010000003.1 GCA_027064225.1 Candidatus Woesearchaeota archaeon
AGAGCAGCTCCTGATATTCCGAATTTTGGAATTAGAATGATGTCAAGTATAATATTGAATAATGCACCTTCATACATAATTTTTGACCGTTCCTTTGCCTTGCCTATTCCTGCTATCACTGGGAAGTTGAAGTTTCTAATTGTTGTGAATGTGAAGAATGCTGATAAGATTCTTAAAGCATTTGAGGCGGGCAGATACTTTGCCCCAAATAGTATTTGAATAATTGAAGGAGCAAATACGACAAATATAATGCTTAAGGGTAAGGTAGCTATTAGTAAATTGTTGTAAATTAAAGATAGGATGTTTTCAATGGCTCGTTTATCTTTGTTGTGGTAATGACGGGAAATTATTGGAAACAAAGCCCCTGTTATTGGTGAGAATATAATAATTAATGTTGAAAAAGATGGCAAAGCCACATTGTAATAACCTACAAGAGTTGCCCCTTTCAAAAGAGTAATTAATATAATGTCGGAGTAAGTTAATATGATACCTGCACCCGCCGAGAAGAAAATTTGAATACCATACCTGAGCATTTCTTTCTGATACTCTTTGCTGGTATTAACCTTCACCTTCTTTATGTTTGGAAAGTTTTGGATGAGTATTACCCATCCAATAATTGAGGCGAAGCTGAATCCAAAGAGGTAAGCTAATGCTGGAAGTTCAGCACCATTATTTTTTGAAAACAGTATTAAGGATGTTATTACAACTGAAATTTTGAATGATAACTCTATTGCATTCTTAGTTACGAATTTCTGCAGAGCATTCAAGCTGTTATTAACAAAGTCAAAAAATGTTCTTGCAATGAACGCAAACGCGAGGATTACAACTATTTTTTGAGCATGCGGATCTTTCAGATAATATTCTGCAAGTATCTTAGAAAACAAAATTATTAAAGCACTTATAAGAGTAGTAGTTGTTAACTGCGTCTTTAAGTAGATGATTAAGGTTTCTTTTATCTTTCTAAGATTTTTATTAACCAAGAACTTGTTTAGAAAGTAGATGAGTGATTCGGACATTCCTAAGTCTCTAATAATACAAAGGGACATAACTAAAGTGAATGCTGCGTAGAACAAACCGTATTGGTAAACGCTTAAATTTTTGGCGAAGAATATTCTTATAAAATAAGCAATCAACGCGCTTGCAAAAGTTAAAACATATACAATCAAAAAGTTCTTTTCATTTGTTTTTTTTGGTGACATTGTATAACCCCGCACATTTATTATGTAACGATACTTATTTAAATTCTTTGAATTTCATACTTTGTTGATGAAGCTTTCAGTTATCATCCCTGTTTATAACGAAGAAAAAACAGTGGGTCAGGTTATTCATTTAGTTGAATCTGTGCACACTATCATAAAAAAAGAAATTATAGCTGTTGACGATGGCTCCACCGATAATTCATTGAACATTATGCGTTCTTTGAGTAAGAAGTACAATAATATTTTTGTATATTCTAAACCAAATGGTGGTAAGGGCAGTGCTGTTAAGTATGGGATAAAAAAGGCAACTGGCGACATCTTTTTGATTCAAGATGCAGACTTAGAGACGGATCCCCATGAATATAACAAATTAATAAAGCCTATTCTGGAAGGAAAGACCCTAATTGTTTATGGGTCCCGCTTTAGAAGTAAACATGTTAAAATCCCTCCTCTCGCGTGGGGGGGCAGAATTGTGACTTTCATATTTAATCTTCTCTACGGCACACATTTAACTGATGAAGCTACTGTTTACAAGGTCTTTCACAGAACACTCAAAAAAATTTTAGTAAATGCAGAGGGAAATCGTTTTGATTGGGAGACTGAAGTTACTGCTAAGCTCATCCGCCTCGGCTATAAAATTGTTGAGGTTCCCATTTCCTATAAACCAAGGTCCTCTAAGGAGGGTAAGAAATTAAAGTGGTGGGATGGTTTAATTGCTGTGAAAACTGTTATTAAATGGAGATTTAAAAGATTAAATTTATAAGCTGTTATTGTATTGTTCCTTTGGCGCGATGATGATGTGAACACCAAAGAGCTTCGGCTGTGACTTGGCTTTAATGCTGAGCGCCTCATTTATTCTGTTTCTTCAGCCGAACATTGCCTTGTATGACTCGTCTTCTTCTATTGTCTTTTTGACCTTTTTAATGGCTTTTTTAAAGTCCTCTTCTGTTATGTACTCGCGGTTTTCCCTAATGGCAAAGTAACCGGCTTCTGTGCATACAGATTTTAGCTCGGCTCCTGAAAAGTCTTTAGTCATTTTGCTTATCTTTTTCAAATTGACTTTTTTCAGGTTCATCTTATTTGTGTGTATCTTTAAGATTTCTAATCTTCCTTCCTCATTGGGTAGGGGGACTTCTATCAGCCTGTCTAACCTTCCCGGTCTTAAAATTGCTGGGTCAAGTATGTCTATTCGATTTGTGCATCCAATAATTTTTACCTTGCTGAGGGGTTTGAATCCATCTATTTCAGCTAAGAGTTGCATAAATGTTCTCTGAACTTCTCTTTCGCCGGAGGTTCCAACATCTATTCTTCTTGCAGCGAGTGCGTCCAGTTCATCTATGAATATTATGCTTGGAGCTTTCTCCCTTGCAAGTTTGAACAGCTCTTTGACGAGTTTAGCCCCTTCGCCAATGAACTTTTGAACAAGTTCTGAGGCAACTATCTCAATAAAAGTTGAATTTGTTGAAGCTGCGACGGCTTTAGCCATCAGCGTTTTTCCAGTGCCCGGAGGTCCATATAGTAGAATTCCCTTTGGTGGCTGTATTCCCACACGCTTGAACAGTTCAGGCTTTTTCAGTGGAAGTTCTATAACCTCCTTTATCTCTTTTATCTGCTCATCTAATCCACCAACCTTTTTCCAGGATATGTCCGGCTTTTCAATTATGACAAACTGTTCTACATTGAACGATTTTTTTGACTTTGTTTTTCTTACAATGCTTAGGTTCTTCTGCTCCAAAAACACAGAATCGCCTGCTTCAAGCTTTCCTACGCCAAGGTTTATCTTCACTAAGAATTGGTTGCCGTTCTCAAGCTTTACAACTGCTTCTTCATCATTTATTTTTTCTTTAACTTCTGCCAGTATTAATGGTGGGGATTTTAGGAGGCGCAGCTGCTCTTGAAGTATTTTTACTTTGGCCTCAAGCAGTTTCTTTTCTTCGTCCTCATTTAAGTGGAAGTTGTAAACTATCTTATCAACGCTTGGTTTTTCGTCTTTGACTTCTTCCTTTTTCATGATTCTTCCTCATTTTATTTTGGTCTTGTTACAAGCACATTCTTTACTTTGAATATGGGAATTTGGTTTATCCGCTCTGTCTCCCAACCGGCGATTGGTTCAACTTTTCTGTCTAAAAGCTCTATGTTGCTCATTAGTCGTATTAAGTTGTCGTTTAATCTTATTCCTGTAGTAGCTCCTGATATTTTCCCATTCTTGATTATTAGGATGGAATCTCTTGGAATTGTTGAAAAGTCGCCTTTTATATAGCTTTGGAATCTTGTGTACCAAGTGTTTGTTATTAGTAAGCCCTTCTTTGTTGTGCGTATCATCTCCTCTATACTTGAGTCGCCTCTGTGTAGTTTGGTTGATGTTGCTTCCGGCATTGGAAGTCCTGCATTGGCAGTTGTTTTTGTTTTGTATTTCTTTGCTGTGGATGTGTTATGCAGATACTTCTTGAACACACCTTTATCTATTATTCTGTTACGCTTTGTTGGAACGCCTTCATCATCAAATAAACTTGACCCGGGTATCTTATTGTTTGTTGGGTCGTCACTTATTGTAACCTTTTCGTTGGCTACTTTTTTACCTAACTTGTTTATAAAGCATGAGCTTTGGGTTTCAACATTGAATATTGAGGCTGCATCTCCTATGTTTTCTATTATGGAAGCTGAAGCAAGCGGGTAGTAAATTATGTCATATTTTCCAACAGGAATCTTTCTTGTTTCCACTCCCTGTAAACTTATTTCGGCTGCCTGTTCAGATTTATCTTTGGCTTTTAGATCTTTTAAATTCCTCGCTATGGAAGTCATATGACCAGAGCTTGTTCCTTTTGTGTGGTCCGTCAGCACTCTTATAGACAGGTATGTTTGAGTTTCCTTTTGCTTTGCTTTTACATTGTGGTTGCTTATCAATTCTTCATCTGTAACTGAGCCCTCAAGCACTCCTGCTACTCTTGTTCCTCCATTATTAACTGCTGTGCTGATAGCATCTTCGCACATCTTTATTGCTTTTGGAATGTTCATAGCTTCCTTGCTTGCCATGTTTTTGTTGCTCCTATACTTGAAAGGTCCATCAGCTATTCCTCTGTAATCTGAATCAGGAAGCATGGAGAGGAATTTTACTATTTCAGAAGCTTTTCTTGTCAAGCTTTTCTTGTCAACTGCTTTCACACTTGTTAGTATGGTTTTTCTACCTTTTGTTGCAAACACAAGTATTTTTGAGAAGTCGTATTCCTTAACAATATCAATTTTTGAGTTGTAGAATTTTATTTGGTAGTTGTGCGTTTTTTCCGCTTTTAAAACTATATCTTCTGCTCCTCTTTTTTCAAGTTCTTTCATAAAGAAATTTAGGGTTTCCATGGTGATTACCTCACAAATATTTTTCTCATTCTGAAGCTTGGGCCTCCAAACCATACAGGTATGCCTTGCATGGGCTCACCCTTTCCACATGTGCCTGCGAAGTATTCTGTGTTGTTTGCGACAGCATCTACTGCTTGATAAAGTTCGGGTGTAGTTATTTCAATAACAGGATTTAGTACTGGCTTTCCTAACCTGCCGTTTTTTATTTCATATGCCTCTGCTCCCACATATTTCTGATTCAACCTTTTGTCGTCTATGTTCCACTCCATAAAACTTTTTACATATATACCATCTTTGACATTTTCTATTAGCTCTTCCTCTTTATAATCACCGGGCAGCATGAATGTGTTAGACATTCTAACAATTGGTTCAAAGGCGTAGCTTGTGCTTCTTGCACTTCCATTGCTTTTAACTCCTAATTCAGATGCAGTTTCCCTGTTGTGTAAGAACTCATTTATACGGCCATTTTTCATGAGCATTTTTCTCTTTGCCTTCACACCTTCGTCGTCGTATAAGTAGTATCCAAAACTCTTTTCAAGTGTTGGGTCGTCAGCTATATTTACATTCACACCTCCTATGAGCTTGTTAAGCATGTTTGGCTTTACAAAGGATTCACCTGCTTGAGCAGCTTCTCTTCCAAGGACCCGGTCCGCTTCGAGTGGGTGACCGCAACTTTCATGAACAATTATTCCTGTTACCTCCGGAGCTACTACAACATCTTTGACGCTGGGCTTCACCTTTATTCCTTCTTTTAACCCCCTTCTAAGAGCTTCTGCTTCTTTTTTAATCCTATTCTTTAGGTTCCATTTCTTCCAAGTTTCATAGCCGGAACTTGCTCCAAATGATAAGAAGTGTTCCGAGGTTTTGCTTCCTTCAATTATTGATATTACATAATAAGAGTAAACCTGTGGGATTATGCTCTTTATTCTTGTTCCTTCTGAATTTAATATGAGCCGCTCTCTAATTGAATCTGATAAGTAAAATGTTCTGCCATCTACTTTATCCTTTGTTTCTTTCTCCAATGATTTTAATAAGTTTATTTTTTCCTCTGGGCTTAACTCATTTGTTTTTATCTTTGCCTTGACTGCGTATTTTTTCTTCCAAACCTTTTCTTTTGACATTTCAGATTGATGACCAAGTTTTATCCTCTCTGCTTGAATCAATGCTTTATCAACAAGTTTTTTTATACTCTCTCTTGTTAAATTGTTTGTTGAGAAAAAAGCCCACCCCCTCTTTTTCACTCTTACACCTATTCCTTCGCTCTTGCTTGATGTTGCGAAGTTTAGAATGCCATTGTGCATTGCAAATGCGTTTGACTCTTCTTTATCTGCTCTTATATCTACATACTCTGCTCCGCCTTTTAATGCGAGCTTGATTGCAAGTTCTGATGCACTTTCATAGTCCATATTACTCACCTTTTAGAATGTATCTTGCATTTGATTTATTTATCTTGTTATTTGGTAAGACCTTACTTTTTCTAACAGTTCTTTAGCTTTTTCATTTTTATTAAAATGCTTCCTCACAGGTTCTATCATCTCATTTAGATACTTTGCAACGGCATTTTTTAAATCCAAGGGATATATTTCTCCTGATCTGTATTTTGACACTAATTCATCATAAGTTACTTCGAGGTCTCCGCCATACTTTTCAGGCCTTTCTATCTTTAAAGTTTTGTATTTTTGGAATATGATATATCTACAATATTCTATTATTGGGTTGTTCTCAATTTGTTTCTCGGGGCAGTAGGCCTTTCTTATTTTTTTGTTTACCTGCTCTTCAGTGTCTGTCATAAATATAGCACTGTTAGGTTTTGACTTTGACATTTTTAATTCAATTACCTGTTCTACTTTGTCAGCATTTGAATTCACCTTTGACGCTTGCAGGCCCATGAGCATGTGATGGTGGACAGCCACGGGTTTTTTATAGCCCAACTTTGGAGCTATTTCCCTTGCAAGAACATTTACCTTTCTTTGGTCTATTCCAAGTTGGCATATGTCTGCTTTCAATGTGAAAATATCCGCCGCTTGCATGCAGGGGTATATTATTTGAGAGGCGGATAAGACCTCACTTTCTTTTCTTCCCATAATTTGCCCGCATCTTATAATCCTTTTTAGAGTGGAGTTTGTTGCTATTCTCATAACTGTCTTCCAATAATCCTCCTTTCTTATTAGGTCATTTGCCCAGATAAACTCCACATTTTCCTCATCTATGTTGAGGGCTTTCCATATCTCTATAAACAGCTTTCCTGCATCGCGTATTTTGTTAAGGTCTCCGCCGAACTTGTTATTCGCCCAGGCGTGCCAATCAGCTATCAGCATTTTGAATTTGCATCCAGCTTTAGTCATCTTGTTTATGTTTATTACTCTCATTAATCCTTGTGCTATATGCATTATTCCGCTCGGTTCAAATCCGTCGTATGCAATTGGGTGTTTTTTTTCTTTCAGAAGATTCTTCAATTCATCTTCAGTTATTATCTCTTCTCCGACGCTTTTTATTAGATTAAATCTGCTATATGTGTCCATAAGGTTATGAATGTGTGTCTATTAAAAAATGTTGTGGTTACGTTTAATTTGTTATTCCAATAGTTTTTTATATGTAAAGATTTGCGATTTGCATCGTAATATGAGATTTAATGTTTCATCTATTGGAGATTATTACTTCTGCCCGAGAAAGTTTTACTTGAACAAGAAGATGGGGTTTGAACTCTTTGAGAACTCTTTTGAGGATAATATCTCAGGGCTGTTGGATGAGTTGAAATCAAGAGATTTTTCATCACCAGAATCAAAGTTTGTTCTTGATGCTACTAAGAATATTCTCTCAGAATTTGGAATTTCTTTTGAAGATACATCCGCTTTTAGTATGTCTTTTGGAAGAATGTTTGAACGGGATTTTATAGGTAATGTGCTTTCTGGAAGGATTGATGAGCTCCTTGTTATTGGAGGCAGGGCTTTTCCAATTAAGTTTAGGTTTTCAAAATCCACTTCTGAAAATATTTGGCAATCAGATAAGATGGAAATGCTTGGTTACGCTTATCTTTTGAGTAAGAATTTTGTAGTTGATAAAACTTTTTTATTCTTGCTTGATAAGAGGAGAGTTTTCCCCATTAATTTTAATTCTATATCTGAAACGCAGATTGAGAACTTATTTTTAAGAATGATTAAGACCATGAAGGGGAATCTTCCGAGAATCCACGCCAACAGTAGAAAGTGCGATTCATGCAGTATTAAAAAGGAGTGTTATCACTTAGATAACTTGTAATTTTGTAATTCGTAAATTTTTTAAACGATGAGGTTTTGTTCTTCTTGTGGTTAAAAAAATTAAATCAAAGAAGAAAACAGATACATCCGCTATTATATCAGTTTCTATAGCCGCTCTTCTAGCCGCTTTTGGTCAAGTATTATACAAACTTGCTATTACAAAATCTCATAATGACCTACTTTTGGTTATTCAATCTCCGCTGTTATATGCGGGTCTTTTTGTATATGGCATCTCCGCTTTTCTTATGATAACAAGTTTGAGGAAGGGTGAGCTTTCTACTATATTTCCTTTCATGTCAAGCACTTTTATTTGGGTTTCAATCTTATCCAAGGTTGTACTTAAAGAGGCATTCCCACCTTTGAGATGGGCAGGTGTCTTCGTAATCTTTGCAGGGCTTATTATACTTGGTTTTGGAGGTGGTAAGTGATGGCAAATAACCTTCTGATAGCTTTCTCATTGAATCTTTTATCGACATGGATGGGGGCATTCGGAGCATTGTTCTTTAAGCTTGGCTCTTCAGGGAAATTAACTGTTAAAGGTCTTTTGCACAATTATAAGCTCCTACTTGGATTTTTGTTCTATGGAGTATCAACTGTGCCATTTATTTATTCGTTGAAGTTTGAGCCCCTGTCTGTTGTTTACCCATTTGTCTCTATGTCTTATGTGTGGATAATGCTTCTATCCAAGGCCTTTTTGAATGAGGAGATAAACACGAAAAAGAAGATAGCGGTTATATTTTTGATTGTTGGCATTTCACTAATTGGATTATCCGCAAGATGAACACTCTGGTAATTTCTTTAGGAGGGTCTTTGATACATAAGCACAATAATTTTACTCTTTTAAATTCTTTAAGAAGGGTGCTGTCCAATCGCAATTTTGTGATTGTTACTGGCGGTGGTTCTGTAGCAAGATATTATCAAGATGTATTGAGGCATTTTTCTAAGAGTTCAAAGGACCTTGATGATGTGGGTATATTTGTCACAAAATTGAACGCCTTTTTGATCTCTAAAATCCTTCATGCAAAGTACATTGATTTCAAAGACATAACTTATAGGAGTAAAAGAGTTGTACTTGGAGGACTTAAACCTGGAGTTACAACGGATTATGTTGCTGTTAGAGCTGCTTCTATTCTAAAGTCAAATGTTGTGGTTAATATGTCAAAAATAAGGTTTGTCAGGATTAAGGGTTCAAGTAAGAACTTCATTTCTTGGGCCGAGTATTTTAAACTTCTGCCTGATAAGAACGCTCCAGGGATTCACATACCTTTTGATGTTAAAGCGTCGGAACTTGCGAAGAAGCTTGGCATTAAAGTTCTCTTCATAAATAACCCTCAACATATTAAGCAGTTGTATAATATACCCTTTGACACAGATAACTTAAAGAAGTTTATGAAGAAGAAAGGAACACTCATTTATTGATGTGTCTTACACCTTTAAGTTTGACTCCAACATGTTCAGATTTTTCTTCTCATTGCTTATTCTTAAGTATAATTTTATAATATCCCCCGATAGGATAATTAGCAAGGAGAAGGATATTATCATAATAACTGTTTGAATACTTAATGGTTGAGTTTCAAAGAGTTCATTTAATGGTTTTAAGTAAACAACCAGTGTTTGTAGTATTAAAGACACGCCTATTGCATACCATAATAACTTGTTTGAAAATAAGTTGCTCTTTATGCTGGGCCTTGTCTCTGATTTTGAGTTTATAACATTCGCAAGTTCAAACAGGACAATTGCTGTGAAAGCTGTTGTCCTAGCATAAGTAACTCTTGGTAAAGCACTTGTGAACAGGAACAAGGAGAATAAACTCATTACCGATGCTAAGAATGAAATGACAAGCAGTTCTTTGTGGTTCAGCAACCCTTCCTTTTTGGTTCTTGGTTTCCTCTTCATGATTCCCTCTTCAGCAGGTTCTAATGTCAGTGAGAATGCAGGGAAGCTGTCTGTTAAAAGGTTCATCCACAGTATCTGAACAGCTATAAGAGGAAGTGGAAGTCCGAAAAGAACTGCTAAAAATATTAAGCCAACTTCTGCGAGGTTTGAGCTTAACAAGTATCTGACAGATTTTTTTATATTGCTGTAAATCCTTCGCCCCTCTTCAACCGCTCTAACTATTGATGTGAAGCTGTTGTCTAAAAGGATCATATCTGCGGAGTCCTTAGCCACATCTGTTCCTGAGTTTACGGCAATACCTATATCTGCCTTTTTTAGTGTTGGAGCATCATTAACACCATCCCCAGTCATAGCTACAATATGCCCCTTATTCTGAAGTGCTTTCAATATTTTTAATTTTTGGCTTGGCAGAACCCTATAAAAGATAGCATAATCTTCAATAATGTCTACAAGTTCATCTTCGCTGAGCTTGTTTAGTTCGTCACCACCCATAGCGTCTCCTGTTATGCCCACCTCCTTCCCGATTGAAATGGCTGTGCCTTTGTAGTCGCCAGTTATCATAATTGGTTTTATACCTGCTTCTTTGCACTTTGCAATGGCTTCTTTGACACCTTTCCTCGGTTGGTCTTCAAGAGAGGCAAATCCTGCAAAGACTGCTCCTTTCAAATATTTTTTAGACTTTAACTCTGACAGGTCCTTCTGTTTGATTGTTGTAAATGCAAATCCTATATTTCTCAAGGACTCATTCGCTGTTTTGTTCAGATAATCTTTAATTATCTTTATGTCCTTCTTGTTTATTCGTCTTATCTTCCCATTGATTAATATCTTTGAACACATGCCTAATACAATTTCAGGAGCACCTTTAATGCTGACAAGTAGGTTCTTATTACTCTTATGGACAGTGATCATAAATTTTTTCTCATGGGAAAAAGGAACTTCCATAATCTTCTTGAAATTCTTCTTTAAAGTTTTGTCCTTAGCGAATTCAAGCAGAGCTTTCTCTGTGGGCGATTCATTCGTGTCAATGTCTGAATCATTGCATAATTTTATAATCCTTATTATCTCTTCAGGTATTTTCTTTATGTCTGCAGGGTTCAGTTTATTGTCAAAGAAAGTTTTTGTTACTCTCATCTTTCCTTCAGTTATTGTTCCTGTTTTATCTGAACAAATAGTGTCCACACTTCCTAAAGTTTCAACAGAGGACAATCTCTTCACGAAGATTTTACTTTTTAACATTCTCTTTGATCCGAACGAAAGAGCAAGGGTTACAATTGTTGGAAGGCCTTCAGGAACAGCGGCAACCGCAAGAGCTATTGCAGTTATTAATGAGTCAATCATTATCCTTTGACCCTCCATATTTAGAACGCCGTGGAAAATTTGAGCGAACAGGTGGTTTTTATATAAGATTGACAAAAACATTGTAATTGAGAGAATAATCACTGTGCTTCCTATCACTTTGCCTGCATTGTTGAGTTCTTTTTGTAGAGGTGTTTTCTTTTCTTTGAATGTGTTGACTGACTCAATTATCTTTCCGAACTCTGTCTCTCTGCCTGTCTTTTCAACTCTTGCAAGTCCGTGTCCTGACACTACAAATGTCCCTGCCAGCACTTTCCTAAGCTTTGCATCTGTTTCTTTTTTATACACGGGTTGGGATTCCCCTGTTAGAGCTGATTCATTGACAAGAAGTTCATTTGATTCAATCAATTCAGCATCCGCA
This sequence comes from Candidatus Woesearchaeota archaeon, assembly GCA_027064225.1. Classification (GTDB taxonomy): domain Archaea; phylum Nanobdellota; class Nanobdellia; order Woesearchaeales; family WAPY01; genus WAPY01. Next base: position 11,421 of record JAMOQB010000003.1, read on the forward strand.
GGTATTTTCATACCCTCCTTCAGAATTATTATATCTCCTGGAACAATAAGTTCTGATTTGACCCACTTCCTCTTCCCATCTCTTATGACAACTGCTTTTTCTTCATAAGCTTCTCTTAATTTATCCATGGATTTCTCAGCTTTGAAGTCTTCAAAAAACCCCAATAATATATTTAGTATAATAATTATTGATATTATTGTTGCACTTACCTTCTCCCCTATTAATAAGGAGATCGCGGTTGCTAGAATTAACAAGAGTATAAGTGTGTTCTTTAGTTGGGCAAGTAGAATTTTTATCCAAGAAGAATTCTTTTTTACGCTTACTTTATTAGGCCCAAATTTCTTTAATCGCTTCAGGGCTTCAAATTCGGACAGCCCTTTCACTTCAGATTTGCTTCCTAAATCTTCACCCCTTTTCATTGAGAAACTCAAATGTTATGTATAAATAAAAATCTTTCTTTTTCCTTAGCTTGAAAAACTTTATAAGTTAAGTAGCATATAATAGGAGTATGCATTGTTCAAAGAAGGCAAGTACCCAAGGATACTCAGTTGTGTTTCTCGCAGCATTTATTGTGATTATCGTGCTTTTATCAATAAACACATTTAGATGGAACAACAAATTTGGCAATAGAGCTATTGGGCAAGAGGCGTTGACTATGGTATCTGTTGAGCAAAATGCCGAACTTGCCCGTCAATATGTTGAGGCCTCAGCTAATTTAGCTCTTAAAAAGACAGTTAATCAATTTACAGTTGGTGGAGGAACTTTGAGCTCAGAGGGAGTTTATCCCATACTCAAAGATAGGCCTCTCCCTTTAATTTTTTTGGAGGTTTTTAAAGAAAACTTTGAGGATATAATGTCGCAGAATCCTTATCAAATACCACATGATTTTCAGGTTTATGCCAACTTCTCAAATGGAACAACCATCCTCGGTATTGGAGAAGAGAATTATACCTTTCTTAAAGATACTCCTATTCAAGCATTGTTATGGCCTGTAAATTCATCGAAAATGGGAAGAAGACTGTTGAAGGATGGGTGCTATGGTTTTTACAACAACAATTTTGTGAAGAGAATTTTGAAGCGCAACGGGATTTTAGTGGTGTCCGACTCTGATAAAGTATACTCTGTGGCGGATAATGGTGAAGTTGTCAAAGCGTCCATGCTCTTCCAATCAAACAGTCCATGCATGGATACTAAAACAGGTGTTAAAAACTATGATTGTCTCACTGCTAAAGATGGCAACTTTGTAATCGTTTCCTATCCCAACTTTGATGTCAAATATGCGCGGTTAAAATCAATAAATGTGTTGCCGGGTCAGAAGCTTAAGAGAGGTGATTTGATAGGAAGTTATGGAAACACAGGAATGCCCTTTGGCGACGCGCTCCTACTTGAAATATTCTCCAAGGATGGGAAACCAATAAACCCTCTGTGCTTTTACAGCAATGTGAGTTTTCAAAATGGGAAAACTCTTGACTGCGAGCCCTGCAATGAAAAAAGGTATACAACTCAAATTCTTTTTAAAGTTCACACCTCCTTTAATGTATCCGAACTTCAGAAATTCAGAAATTTCCTCCTTGAAGTTAAGAGCAAGTGCATTCCAAACCAGAGTTTCTCAAAATGTGTGGAAGACCAGCTTTTTTTACTTAAAAATGAGGGACATGATGTTAAGCTTATGAATGATTGTGAAAAAGGACCTTATAAATCATATTACAACTTCAGCTCATTCATTGAGGACTGTGTTGAATCATCAGATACTGACTGTCAATGTGTATATGACCTTAACAACTTGGCTAATCTTTATCCTGGAATATTCAAAAATCCGGAGGAATATATAATCTCACTTCAAAGAACTGCCACTGGGACAAGAATTGTCTTATACAACGCAACAGACCACAAACAAATGGCTTATTCTGTGATACCCAAGCAGATGACAATTCAATACAAAAATTTTGAGAAGCCCCTGTCAAATCTTTCAATTGATTTTGTTTCAAACCCAAACGCAAAGTTTGTCTTTGGAATACTCCCCCATTACACGAGCAAGTTTGTCATTGTTAAGAATGGAACAAAGATTTTCATAACTCCTTATGTGCGTAAAGATATTAAAAAGAGATGTTCGCTCAACAAGGATATTGTGAGGTTCTGCGTTGATGGATTGAAATTTGAGATTAACAAGCAGTATTATACAACGCGTAGGTAAACACAGAAAACTATTTATACACACAGGGAATCATTAAACTATGATACGAATAACTTATGATGAAATCCTTGCAAAAATAGAAGAGAAAACAGGATACAGCAGAGCGACAATAGAAGATCTGATAAATAAAAAGATAAAACAACTTTCTGGACTTATAACTAAGGAAGGAGCAGCACATATAGTGGCGAATGAGCTTGGAATTAAACTCTTCGAAAAAATTTCTGGAAACCTACAAATTAAGAATATCCTTTTAGGCATGAGAAATGTAGATTTAATAGCTAAAGTGAAAAACAACTTTGGGGTCCGAGAATTCAACACGAATGGTAGGCAAGGAAAGGTTGCATCTTTAATTGTTGCTGATGAAACTGGGACTATAAGAGTCGTTTTGTGGAATGAACTTGCCGACAAAGCTAAAGACATAAAACCAGGAGATATCATTGAAATAAAATCTGCATATGCAAGAGGGAGAGATGACAACAAAGAACTTCACCTAAACAGCAGGTCGGAGATAATCATAAACCCTAAGGGTAAAACAGTCAATGTTGACTTCAGCAATTTTAAGAAGAGCTACACTAGGAAAACAATAGAGGAACTTGGCGAAACAGATAAGAATGTTGAAGTTAGGCTTACTATCGTGCAAGCATTTGAACCTAAATTCTATGAAGTTTGTCCAGAGTGCGGCAGGAAACTTGTGCTCCAAGAAGGAGGACTTGCTTGTCCAACCCACGGCAAAGTTGAGCCAAAACAAGCATATGTGATGAATCTCATAGGAGATGATGGAACAGGAACAATACGCCTCGTCTTCTTTAAAGACCAAGTTTTGAAAGTTCTAAATAAAAACCAAGACGACATACTCATTTTTAAAGATTCGCCAGAAGAATTTGACAATATGAAAAAGGAACTTCTCGGCACAGAAATAGTTGTTAAAGGCAGGGTTAACTTAAACAAATTATTCGGAAGGAAAGAGTTTATTGTGGAAGATGTTGAGCCCCCACAATATGAGAAAGAAGAGAAGATTATAAGGGAGGAAATAAAGAAACACTCAAACAGCTTGGATGCAGAAATAACAGATACTAATAAGCCCGCAGATAAAGACAGTGACGACACAATGGACTTCAACGAGAATATTTAATCTGCACAAACTCGGACTGGACACTGGACACTCCTATTCTTAGCCTTTTTAAACAGAAAGAGGTTTGTTTCTCCATTGAAATAAAATGCGAAAAGCAAGGAGGTAAAAATGGAAAATAAACCAGAATTAAAGATGAGAGCAGGAGCTCTCTTATTAACTGTGTGGAAGAATAAGGGAGAAAAGGACAGCGAATTTAAAACATTTACCCTGTCAAGGACATATAAGAATAAGAATGGAGAATGGAAAACAACAGGAAACTTCAGAATGAGTGACATACCCAAAGCAATTGCCCTTCTTAGGACAGCCTATGAGAAAGAATTAGTAAAAGTAATAAATACTGAAGGACTTACAGTAAAAGGTGGTTTATATGACTGATGAATTTGCACTTACAGATATACCAGGAGTTGGAGCAGCAACTGCTGAAAAATTAGCAGCTGCTGGGTATTCAACACTTATGAGCATAGCTGTGGCAACACCAGCAGAGCTTGTAGAAGCAGCTGGAGTATCAGAAAGCGCAGCTAGAAAGATGATTAATTTTTCAAGGGATAAACTTGAAATGGGATTTGAGAGTGGCGAAGAAGTTCTGAAGAAAAGGGCGAGAGTTGAGAAGATACCCACAGGTAGCACTGCGTTTGACACACTCTTAAATGGAGGGTTTGAAACAGGTTCAATATCTGAAGTTTTTGGCGAGTTTGGTTCTGGAAAAACCCAACTTGCACACATACTAACAGTAAATGTTCAAAAAATGGACCCTGAAAATTATGTGGTTTATATTGACACAGAGAACACATTCAGGCCTGAAAGGATAATTGAACTTGCAAAGGCTGCTGGCTTAGACCCTGAGCAGGTTCTCAAACATATAATGGTGGCCCGTGCATACAACTCAGACCATCAAATGCTCTTAGCAGAGAAGGTTGAGGACTTGGCAGTCAAGCAGGGGCTTAAAGTCAAACTTGTAGTTGTTGACTCCCTAACAGCCCATTTTAGAGCTGAATTTATAGGAAGGGGAACTTTAGCGGATAGACAGCAGAAGCTCAACAAGCACATGCACACCTTGATGAAACTTGCTGATAAATTGAACGCATGCGTTTTGGTAACAAATCAGGTTATGGCAAAGCCTGACACCTTCTTTGGAGACCCCACACAGGCGATTGGAGGCCACATAGTAGCCCACGCCAGCACTTTCAGAATATACCTGAGAAAAGGAAAGAAAGGATCAAGAGTTGCTAAGTTGATAGATTCTCCAAATCTGCCCGAAGGCGAAGCGGCGTTTATGGTAACAACAGGAGGTCTAAAAGATCTGAAATAATTTTTTTGTTTTATTTCGTATATTTACTTAAATATTTGACAAAAAGCTTATAATTAACAAGCTTCGTATGTAAAATATGAAATACTTAAATCTTTATAAAAAGCTCGGACTTCATAATGAACAGGAAGTGTTTGATTATCTTATTAAAACGCTTAATGATACTATATTTACCTGGGATTATTTTGTCCAGTTTAATAAGATAAAAAGTAAAATATATAGGTTTGAGACAGAACTTAACATTCTCAATGTACTTATAGGAAAAAAAGATATTGATAATTATTTCATAAACTTGTTGACTGAATACCCAAATATTAGAGAAGTTCTTCCTTTATTAATTGCGGTTAGGCAAAAGAAGCTTAAGGAACTGAAAATAATAAACAATCTTGAGACCTTAGAAAAATACAGTCCTTATGACCTATTTGACCCTAATAAGAAATTAACTCCTCAACTGAAAACACGCCTTTTAAATTTTTTTAAGCAATCTGGATTGAGGAGTATATTCTTAGATAGAAATGTCAAAAATTTGGTGGATTACTGTTTTGGAATTGAAACAGGTCTGGATTCAAATGCAAGAAAGAACAGAACAGGATCTGCTATGGAAAAGATAACTGAGCATTTAATTAGAAAAACAATTTCTCACAAAGAGTATTTATCTATACTTACCCAGGCAACCCCAAAGAAGATAGAAACGAGTTTTGGTTTTAAAATAAAACTTAGCAAGGCAAGTAAGAGATTTGACTTTGCAATTTTTAACACTAAAAAGCGTAATCTTACTCTGATTGAAACTAATTATTATTCTGTTGGAGGATCTAAACTAAAAGCTACTGCGGGAGAATACAAATCCATGTTCAGACTTTTTAAAGAGCAGGGCATTCAATATGTTTGGGTAACCGATGGCTTAGGATGGTTGTCTTCAAAGAATATTTTGTATGAAACATTCTTAAATAATGATTATCTTTTTAACCTTAATCTTTTGCGTCTTGGTATCTTAAATGAGTTATTTTAATTGAGAAAATGGTAAACCCCTACTTTCAAGAAAAAGACATTGCTTTATACCTAGGAGACAGTTTAAAGATTATGAAAACATTTACAGATAACTCCTTTGATCTTATCTTTGCAGATCCGCCTTACTTTTTATCCAACGGGGGAATTACTTGTAAATCGGGTAAAGTTGCTTCCGTTTTTAAGGCAGATTGGGATAAATCTCATGGTATAAATAATGATTTTGTTTTCAATCTCAAATGGTTGAAAGAGACTAAAAGGTTATTAAAGGAAACTGGCACAATTTGGATTTCTGGAACAATGCACAACATTTACCAAATAGGTTATGCTTTGCAAAAATTGGACTTTAAACTTTTGAACGAGATAATTTGGTTTAAACCAAATGCGCCGCCAAATTTAAGTAAAAAATATTTTACACACAGCCATGAAACTTTAATATGGGCAAGAAAAAGTAAAAAAATTCCTCATAAATTTAATTATTTGTTAACAAAAGCTTTTGAGGATAAGTTAAATTATAAAAATAAGCAAACCAGAAGTGTGTGGGTTATCCCATCTACTCCTGCTACAGAGAAAACCTGCGGAAAACATCCCACACAGAAACCCTTTGAACTTTTGAAGAGAATTGTCTTATCTTCATCTGAAAAAGGGGATAAGATACTTGACCCTTTTGTTGGAAGTGGTACAACTGCAGTTGTTTCTAAAAAATATTCTAGAAAATTTGTGGGAATAGACAATCAAGAGAAATACTTGAAAATTGCGGTTAGAAGACTGAGAAAAGTAAGATAAAATATATAAGTTCTTGTGATTATCCTTCAACTATGAATATAACTATCCCAAAATTTATTAAATGGGCAGGAGGTAAAGAACGACTACTTAAACAATATTCCTCTCTGTTTCCTAAGGAGTTTAACAATTATTACGAACCCTTTGTAGGGGGAGGTGCGGTGTTCTTTTATATTAAACAAAAATATGCTCCTAAGAAAAGTTTGATTTCAGATATTAATGGTCAGTTGATAAACACCTATAATATCATTAAGGAACACCCCCAAAAATTAATATCTCAGCTCAAACAGCACAAATCATATCACATGGTACATGGTAAAAAATACTACTTGCTTATTAGGAGCACAGAACCTTCACAACTGCCTAAACTCGAACAAGCCGCTAGATTTATTTATCTTAACAAAACATGCTATAATGGATTGTATAGAGTTAATTCTAAAGGACAATTCAATGTTCCTATGGGAAAGTATGACAATCCTGATATAGTTCAAGAACATAAGATAATGCAGGCATCAAAGCTTCTTCAAGATGTTTCTATTAAAAACATGTCTTTTGAACGAGTTTTAGATTATGCAAAAAAGGGAGATTTTGTCTATTTTGATCCTCCTTATTATCCTGAGAAAAAAACAAGTTTTACAAAGTACCACGCTAGTAACTTCTTAGAAGAGGAACATAAAAAACTTTATGAGGTGTTTGATAAACTAAGCAGAAGAGGTGTGTTTGTCATGATGAGCAACAGTAACACAGAATTTATAAGAAAATTATACGCTCAGTACAATATTCACTCTGTTTCAGCTAATAGGATGATAAATTCTGATGCCTGTAAAAGAGGTAAAATTAAAGAGCTTGTTGTAACTAACTACTAATCTTATTCCAAAGTTTTTTATACTTTCCACAGAACTCCCACTTCATGAGATGCTTTGTGGCTGTTGACATTCCAAAAGATAAGACAGGTCCATTGGTAGAAGCTCAAAAAAAGTTAAAGTATGGAGAATTTAGATTTGCACATGACTTTCACATAACCTTACAGTTTCTCGGAGACCTTGATGAGAATCAGGTTGAGACTGTTAAAGAAAAGCTCTCGGGGATAAGGTTTAAGAAGTTCTTTCTAACATTTGCAGGTCTTGGAGTTTTTCCCAGCAGAAAATTTGTGAGGGTGATTTGGGCGGGCACGCACGGGGAGGCAATTTATGAGCTCAAACACTTGGTCAATGATGCCTTGCAGGACTTTCCCAATCAGACCAAAGGAACCTTTGTTAGTCACATAACCATTGCACGAGTGAAATCTGCACATGCGGATAAGCTTGAGAACTTAATAAACAACATAAAGCTTCCAGACACAGCATTTGAAGTGAGCAATTTCAAGCTAAAAAGGTCAATGCTGACACCGCGAGGGCCAAAATATACAGATATTGAGGTTTATCCCCTCAGGGAGTGAATGGGCTGGTTCTTATAAACAACGTATCTGCAATCTCCAAATCTTGGGCTTCTGAACAACATGGGAAACTTATCTATAAACGACAAAATTTTTGATTTCTCTAATTCGCACTTGGCGTCGTAGCACTTCAAGTTACATGTGTTTATTATAATGAATCCTGACTTATTAAGGTTCATATCCAAAATCTTCATAGTGTAATCCGGGAAAACAAGAGAGACAATCTTGTTATCGGTGTAATATGTAAAAGAGACATCATTTGTTAGTATTATATCTGAGTCGGTTAAGGAGTAATTCTTCAAATTCTGCACGACGAATCTCCTGGCATGAGATAAGTTCTGGTTGTAGAAGTAATCCGTTCTTTCAGGATGAGTTGCGTACCTATTTAAGAATCTTATAGGAGTCCTTACACCTGACACTACTACAATGCTTATAATCAAAATGAGTGCTGCTTGTTTTATTCTCCAACTTTTATGTTCAAAGAAGCGTTTATAAATAAAAACCAATCCATAAGCAGCTAAGAGAGAAGCATAAGGAAGCATTGCAAGGGCATATCTTGACTCTTTATGAATTACATGCGTAAAGTAAGCGAGCGTGATTAAAAAAGCGAGGGCGTTGAACAACAACAAGGAAACTTCTTTCCTGCTTATTCTGTTTCTAAAAGATTTGAAACATAACAAAATGATGGGGATTATGGCAAATGCAAACATGATATTTGAGGAGAGAAGAACCTTTGGATAAAATAACAAATCATTATTAGGAGGTGCTGAACTGACTGTCCGAACAGCACTCAGCAATGGGTAAAACATGTGACCATTGTATTTAAAATAATTAAATATGAAATAGGGGAGTATAACAAGGAAAAAACTGATAGCAGATGAGAGTATCTTTGATAGTTTTGATTTAATCCTCATCTTTTTATCAATCAAGATTTGTACAATCCCAGTTAAGAAAACAATTGCAAAAGGGAACCGCGTCAAAAATGTTAAACCTGAAAAGACCCCGAATAATGAGTATCTCCTCTTCATGAAGTAATAAATTGATAGGCACACAAAGAAAATAGCTAATGGCTCGGTTAATGCAAAAGAATAAAACTTAAGCACGAGGATATTCAGCAGAAAAAAGACAACTGGAAGGGCTCTGAATTTTCCCAGAGGTTTGGATAATTTAAACAAAATTATGGAGGATAATATTGCAAATATGAAATTTGAGAATATAGCTCCTACTCTTGGGTTGATCCCCAGCTTCCAAAGAGAACCCACCCAAATAGGAAAGAGGAGAGGCCTCAAAGAGTCAAAAATTCCTATTTTCCCGTGGGAGAAAAACCACTTTCCCATTCCAATATAAATCGCTTCATCAAACCACAAAGCTCTATGGAGAGAGAGAAAGCCAACAAACAGAATTGCGAACAGTCCTAAAATAAGTGCCATCCAATGCTCAGAGCGAAACTTTTTAACTGCTGAGCGTTCCATTTCTCATTGCCTCATTCTTTCTTCTGAACTCATCTTGGAGAATCCTTGAAAGCTCATCCTTACCAACGATGCTTCTGTATGCCTCGTCCTCTACAACTATGCTTGGATATCCGGTTATATTATACTGCCTCTCAATCATTAATACAACAGGAACATCCTTTCCATAGTCCATATTTATAGGGAACACTAAAAGGTTGTTGCCGTAAATCTTTTTGAAGTAACTTAAAATTACACCCTGATTTGGACAAATCTTGCATTCTGAATCATAAAAATAAAGTATGGTTGTCGTGTTCATTGGGCACTGCTTCTTAGCAGTCCTAACCAAAAACCAGTACCTTATGTTATCAAGGATGTACTTCTTCTGTATTCTTGCGTAATCCTCCTCATTCACTCTATTGTTCTTTGAGTACTCCTCCACTTTAGCTAAGGAGTCGGACAAGTCCCCAACAGCTTTCTCAATAACAGCCTGGTAAGCCGGGCAGAGATTAGTTGAATTCTCACTCTTCAACAGGTCTATATAATCAGATTGAAGTTGCAAATTCTCAAAGTTAATCTCCTGCTGGGCATTTAAGTTCTCCACATAGCGAATACGCATGTTGTCAATGATCATTCCAAAAGAGATTCCTAAAAGAAAAATAATGATTGTTATAAATGCTGATAAAACATACTTCCTTTTGAAGAGCTTCTTTCTACGCATAACTTTACCACTCCTTTCTTCTATTTAAAATTGTTTCGGTAAAAGCAACAACTACAATTATACTTTGAAGGAGATAATAAAGAGCAATGTATGGTATAAGCACTAAGAGTCTGCCCAGCTTCCACCCCTCTTTTGTATATTTAAATGCGTAAAATACTAATATGAGAGTTCCTGTCAATGAAGTAATTATGAAGAATAGGTTGACAAAATTTAAGTTTAACCACGAAAAATTGTGAAACAACCCATGCCTAAAAGCGTCTCTCCAGTAAGCCCTTAAATCCCATCCAACAAGATTTAGGTTATGAATTAATTTGATTAGCGGTCTTATATAAAAGAAATAAGATGAAACAAGAGCTAATATTCCCATTAAGTATCTAATAATAATTAAAGGCATTTGCATGACCCCAAAATTTCCATACTTTGGATTGAACATTAACTCTCGGTATTTCCACCAAGTTTGAATGCCTCCCCTGTCCCATCTTTTTCTCTGTTTGAAAAATTCCCTTCCATTTTTAGGTGTTGATGTGAAAACCCAAGCTTCGGGGCACTGTTTCAAATGGTACATGTTTTTCTGGAGACGATAAGCAATCTCCTGATCCTCAGTTAGGCTATTTTCATCAAAACCCCCTATTTTCTTTACAACTTCAGTTCTGTATATGCTGAAGGGTCCAGGAGCGACATAAGCAGAGTCAAGTTCTGAAAGCAACCTATTTAGTAAAATTGAAGTGTTATACTCTATATCCTGTATCTTCTGAAGAATTGTCTTTGGTTTGTAGACCTTCATTGCAGGAATAACCACTGCCAATTTTTCATCAGAACTTTTAAACACTCTTATCATTTTCTTCAGTGTTTTCTTATCCACAAAAGAGTCCGCATCTAAGCACGCAAAGAACTCTGAATTTACCTGTTTTAAGGCAGTGTTTAAAGCATGAGCTTTTCCGCCATTCTTAAGGTTTATTAGTTTTAAATTCGGAAATTTTTTCATCATTGATTTAACAATGTCTGCAGTTTTATCTGTTGAGCCGTCATTAACTACAATGACATTAAGTTTGTCCTTTGGATAATCCAGATTTAATGCAGACAAAACACACTTCTTGATTGTCTTCTCCTCATTGTAAGCGGGGATTAGCACAGACACGGTCGGCCAGTCCTTAACTCTCTTGGAACTCTTCTTAAAAATATCTCTCTCTGTAAGGGTCAGAAACCAAAACACCAAAGTGTAAATACTTATTAAATAGCTTATCCGAATCAAAATGAGTAGGAAAGTATTCATCAGATTAGAAATTTTGATGATAGTATTTATTTTTTACTAAGTTTGATTCTGTTGGATGCTTGCGGGTAGGAGATAATGAACTAGAAGCACAGCAGCGCATTACAATAACTTTTCAATCAACACTTCTCAGTTAAATTATCTTTTGGGAAATATGACCGCAAGTGTGCAAGAAATCACAGCTTCAATTCTTCTTAATCTTGCTATGCAGAACTTCATAAATTTCACAGGTTATGCCCAC
>JAMOQB010000004.1 GCA_027064225.1 Candidatus Woesearchaeota archaeon
TAATACCAGCAAAGAGTATCAGAAAGAAATGCTCAGGTATGGTATTCAAATTTTCTTCTCGGCGGGTGCAGGCATCATATTAACTTACTCCGACATTATATTAATTACTCTTTTGAAAGGGGCAACTCCTGTGGGTTATTACAATGTGGCTTTGCCATCTTTTTCAACATTAATAATTATATTCTCACCAATAACAGGGGCTTTGTTTCCAATAATTTCCCGTCATTACCACAGCAAAGATAAACGAGCCATTGAAAACATTCTATCTTTAATTTACAACAATTTGTTAATAGCTACTTTACCCTTAAGCATTATATTTGTCGTATTTGCTCCTTCAATTATTCAAATACTATTTGGGGCAAAGTATCTGCCCGCCTCAAATGCTTTAAGAATCTTATCAGCATTCTTCACATTCACAACAATTAGAAACTTCAACTTCCCAGTAATAGCGGGAATAGGCAAGGCAAAGGAACGGTCAAAAATTATGTATGAAGGTGCATTATTCAACATTATACTTGACATCATTCTAATTCCAAAGTTCGGAATATCAGGAGCTGCTCTTGCAACTGGATTGGGGTTTGCTTTAATGGCAGTTTTAACACACAATCTCATAAAAAAGCATTATAAAGTAAAAATAAACATACCCACACAGCTAAGAGTTGTTATAAGCTCTGCTGTGTTTCTCGTAGTTATGAAACTCTTGATAAGAGTAGTAAGAACTACTCTCATAGCAAAAATAATTATTGTCTTAAGTTTATCTTCTATAACTTACATCGCAGTATTATACATGCTGAGAATAATAACATTTAAAAAAATCTCCAACTTCGCTAAATTAATGAGGGGTGATTAAGTAAAAAGTATTGTGATAGGGAGATTAAGTTTTATTAGTTCGTAAGGTATAACCTTTTCAAATGTTTAAAAAACTAAATCCACCTTTACAGAATCCACTCCTTTTATAGATGCAACTCTGTTTCGAACATCTTCAACAATTAAACCTGCAAGAGGACAGTAAGGAGAAGTTAATGTCATAGTTATGATAACATCACCTTTATGAACATCAACCTTTTTTATGAGTCCCATGGAAACAATATCCTTCCCAAGTTCAGGGTCAACTACCTTCTTAAGTTCTTCAAGAATTACTTTTCCATCAACCATTTTAGAATAAAATAAAAGAAGAATAAAAGAAATAAGCGTAATTATCTTCTTGTTGTGCTTCTCTTTGTTGCTTTCTTCCTTGCTGGCTTCTTCGTTGTTTTCTTAGTTGCTTTTTTCTTCACAGTTTTCTTTTTAACTGTCTTTTTCTTTGTTGTCTTCTTCACTGCCTTCTTTTTAGTTGTCTTCTTTTTAACTGTCTTTTTCTTGACAGCTTTTTTCTTCACAGTTTTCTTCTTAACAGCTTTCTTTTTGGTTGCTTTCTTCTTAGCAACCTTTTTCTTTGTTGCCTTTTTAGCAACTCTTTTTGTTGTTTTCTTTTTGGCTACCATTTTAACCCTCTTAAACATTTAATATGTCTTTATAAATCATTTTTATTTAAATAGTTTTTGTTTTTGAAAAGTTTTATAAGTCAAACAAGTTAAATAGTTTCATGCTGAAAATAAAAAATAAATTTGATTTCATATTTCATCAAGACCTAAAAAACATTAAAGTCGTCGTCGGCGATTGCAAGTATATTGGCTTGGAATTAAAAAAAGAAAACTTTCACAATATAAATGGCCCAAACATAAAGAGGGTTATATTTACTGATGGAGGAAATGCAGAATTATTCAACAACAATTCTTTGTCAGTTCAAAAGTTAAGGGTTTATTCGTCTGTTTATGAGAACAAAAAGAGACTTCAATCATTCAGAGAGGACCTTGATGCAATTGCATATACCTCAATAAGAAATGGCGAGATTATTTACACCTTAGAAACAGAGCCCAACAAGATAAACCTTTCTCTTGACTCAAATGACAGTTCTATAAGAAAAGGAATGAATAGGGCTCAGATATCCTCTATGTTTGATGTTGCAAGGAGATTTTTAGAGATAAAGCAGAGTTCAGACATGTGTAGGAAATTTCATAATTCCTTGATTGTTCTTGACGGAACATTAAAACCTAACTATCCTGGTGAGAAGGAAATATTAAACGAATTATACAAAACAGCTGAAGAGAATGATTGTTTTGTCTGTGCAGTTGCCAAAACGAACAACTTAATAACAAATAAGTCACTTCCAGTAAACTATGTTTTGGAAAAAATTGCTCCCTTCGAGAAATGGTATTATTATCCCATAATGCAAAACAAGAATAGCAATCACAAAGCTGAGATAATCATGGCCAAGCTCAACAAGTCTTCTAAATTCATCTTCAGAATAGAAATAGCAAAACACAACATGAATAACATAGGTACAATAATAGCAACTCTAAAAGAATTCTCATCTGATTTCAGCTTTCCTGGATATCCTTATGGATTAATAGATGCTGATAGATTTGCAAGGATAAGCAACGACGAGAAAAATATATTACGGCTAAGATTCCTGCACAAACTCAACAAAGAAGTTGTGAATTCTGAAAATAACACAACTGCTCATGATATATTGAACAGAATCATAAACCGCTAAGTTTATAAAAATAAAGAGTTAACGAAATGTATGTTTGATGTTATATGTGTAGGCGGAGCAACTAAAGACATATTTCTAAACACAAAATCTGAATTAATAAATTTAAGAACAGAAAATAGTAGTGAGGAACTGATTGCTTATCCTCTTGGCTCAAAAATTTTAGTTAAAGATGTTGTGGAATCCTTTGGTGGTGGAGCGTTCAACGCATCAGTGTCTTTAAGCAGGTTGGGAAACAAAGTTGGCATAATCTCCTGCTTAGGTTCAGATTATACAGGCAAAGAGATAGAAAAAAGATTTCGAGAAGAATCTATAAAATTCTTAGGGTGCAAATCCAAAGCTAAAAGTGGTTTTTCAATAATTTTAGACAGTTTTGACGAGGACAGGACAATCCTCTCTTACAGAGGGTCAAACGAAATGTTAAGCTTCAATAAGATAAATAAAAACAAAATAAAGGCGGAGTGGATATATTTATCCTCTGTGAGTGGAAAGGCTCTTGGAACTTCAGAACTCATAGTTAAGTACGCAGTTAAGAACAAGATAAAACTGTTCATGAACCCAAGCACTTACATGGCAAAACTTGGCTTTGAAAAATTATCAGGAATTATAAAGCATCTGAACATACTTGACTTAAATAAAGAGGAAGCAGAGTTCATAACAGGAGAAAGAGGTATTGAAAAGAATTTAAAATATCTAAAGAATTTTGTTAAGGATGTTGTGATAATTACAGATGGAAAGAAGGGTGCTTATGCATACAACGGTGAAAGGTTTTACAGATTAAAAATGAGAAAAAACAAAGTAGTTGAAACAACTGGAGCAGGTGACGCATTTGCTTCTACTTTCTTGTCTTATTTCAAATCAGGAGAAACAATTAAGGAAGCGTTGACAATGGCAGGACTAAACGCAAGAAGTGTCGTCTCAATGTATGGTGCACAAAACGGACTGCTAACATCTGAAGAGTTAAAGAGAAGAACTAAGAAAACAGAAATTTCTGTAAGAAGCTCGAAGAAATTTATAGTGTAAATGAACTCCAAAAGCTTTATAAAGAACAACTTATTGAATTTCTACAAAAAGAGGTGTAATTATGGATAAGAATAACGCATTCATCCTCTGGTTTGACCAGATAGGCATTGAAGATGTAAAAATCGTCGGCGGTAAGAATGCTTCTCTTGGTGAGATGTACAGAAACTTAACAAGTAAAGGTGTAAGAGTTCCTAATGGGTTTGCAATAACAGCAAGAGCATATTACTACTTCATTGAAAAAGCTGGGTTGAAAGACAAAATTTCAAGACTTCTCACAGGTCTAAACACAAAGGACCTTCAAAGATTAGAAGAGGTTGGCCATAAAATAAGGTATATGATACGAAATGCTGAGATGCCAAAAGAGTTGGAAGACCAAATAAAAGAAGCGTATTATCACCTTGGACTTCAATACGGAGAAAATCCGGATGTAGCTGTTAGAAGCTCTGCAACAGCTGAAGACCTTCCGGACGCAAGTTTTGCAGGTCAGCAGGAAACATACTTGAATGTTAGAGGTGATAAGGAGTTGATTCACCATGTGAAGCTATGCATCGCTTCCCTATTCACCAACAGAGCAATTTCATACAGAGCAGATAAGGGCTTCGACCACTTCAAAATAGCTCTAAGCGTCGGAGTTCAAAAAATGGTGCGTTCAGATAAGGGCGTATCTGGAGTAATGTTCAGTATAGATACTGAAAGCGGGTTCAAAAATGTTGTTCTCATAAATGCTTCATATGGTTTAGGAGAAAATATTGTTCAGGGTGCAGTCAATCCAGATCAGTATTATGTGTTTAAACCAACTCTAAAAAAGGGCTTCAAGCCGATAATATCAAAACGCCTCGGCTCAAAAGAAGTGAAGATGATATATACTCACGATGGCAACAAGACAACTAAAAATGTTCCTGTGGATGCAAAGGATAGAAAGAGATTTGCACTTAGTGATGATAAAATCTTAGAGCTTGCAAGATGGGCGTGCATAATTGAAGATTATTACTCAGAGAAAAAAGGGAGATACACACCAATGGATATGGAATGGGCTTTGGATGGAATAAGCAATGAACTCTTCATCGTTCAGGCAAGGCCTGAAACAGTTATGTCTCAAAAGAATTGGAACATAATTGAAAAGTATGAGATTCCAGAAGATGTTAAAAAATCTGCAAAGATACTCATAAAAGGTCTAAGTGTAGGTGACAAGATAGGTAAAGGAAGAGTTCAAATAATTAAAGATGTGCATCACATAAATGACTTCCATGCAGGCAATGTTCTTGTAACAGAAATGACTGATCCTGACTGGGAGCCAATAATGAAAATAGCATCCGCAATAATAACCAACAAAGGCGGAAGAACATGCCACGCAGCAATAGTAAGTCGTGAATTAGGTGTTCCATGTGTAGTGGGCACGAAAAATGCAACAGAAGTTTTAAGACAAGATGAAAATGTGACTGTGAGCTGTGCAGAAGGTGAGGAGGGTATTGTCTATGAGGGTCTCTTAGATTACAAAGTTGAAAAGATTGATGTAACAAATATAAAGAAGACAAGGACAAAGATAATGATGAACCTTGGCAATCCTGAAGAAGCATTTAAACTTTCATTTATACCGAATGACGGAATAGGTCTTGCAAGGGAAGAATTTATCATCAATTCATATATAAAGGTTCATCCAAACGCGCTCATCCACTTCAACGAGTTAAAAGATAAGAGTGTTAAAAAAGAAATTGAGAGGTTAACAGAGGGCTACGGAGACAAGAAGCAATTCTTCATTGATAAACTTGCAGAGGGCGTTGCTATGATTGCAGCTGCATTTTATCCAAAAGATGTTATAGTAAGGTTCTCCGACTTTAAGACAAATGAATATGCAAACCTAATTGGGGGTGCTCTGTTTGAACCCAAAGAGGACAATCCCATGCTTGGATGGAGGGGAGCTTCAAGATACTACTCGGATAATTACAGAGACGCATTTGGATTGGAATGCAAAGCAATATTAAAAGTGAGGAACGAATTTGGACTTACCAATGTTAAGACAATGATTCCCTTCTGCAGAACAGTTGAAGAGGGGAAAAAAGTAATTGCAGAGATGGAGAAGAATGGATTGAGAAGAGGCGAAAACGGACTGCAAGTTTATGTCATGTGTGAAATTCCCAGCAATGTAATCTTAGCAGACGAGTTCTCTCAGATATTTGACGGGTTCAGCATAGGGAGCAATGACTTAACCCAGTTAACACTTGGATTAGATAGGGACTCAGAACTTGTAAGCAGCATCTATGACGAGAGAAATGAAGCGGTTAAAAAGATGATTTCAAGCGTTATAAAAACCGCGAAGCAATACCACAGAAAGATAGGAATCTGCGGTCAGGCACCGAGTGACTTCCCTGACTTCGCTGCCTTCCTTGTTGACCAAGGTATTGACAGCATAAGCTTAAATCCTGACACTGTGCTAAAGACAAGAATGAGAATTGCAGAGGAGGAAGAGAAACTAAACAGATAATGATGACCTTAAGCTAGGTGATATTTTGAACTATGACAGGATATTCATAAATCACAGAGCAAAGGAAAAGTTAGGAGAGTTAAGGAAAGAAAGGGTAAATGTAAATGTGGAAAAGAACAGTGCTGTTATGATAAAAACATTTTTGATAATTTTATTTTTGATAATAATAATGAAACTGCTGGTGAAATAAAATGACTGACTTCGAAAAATACTCATCAAACATGTCTAAATTATTCGTCAAAGGAAGGACCCTTGCACTTGCATACGACCATGGAATGGAACACGGACCAACAGATTTTAACCTTAACAACTCAAAACCGGATTTCATATTTGAGATTGCTGAGAAGACAAAGGTCAATGCTTTAATAACACAAATAGGCATAGCTGAAAAGTATTCTTCATCATACAATGTTCCGCTGATAATAAAATTGAATGGCAAGACAAGGCTAAGTTCTAAAATGATTTCAAGACAGGTCTGCTCAATAAAAAGAGCTGAAAGATTAAACCCAATAGCTGTTGGCTATACAATTTATCCAGGAAGTGAATTTGAATCAAAGATGTTCCACGAGTTATCAAAGATAATTGAGGAATCTCATGAGATCGGACTCCCAGTTGTTGTTTGGAGTTACCCAAGAAATGAACGCGGAACAATAAGAGACACTTCAACTGATATACTTGCTTACGCAGCAAGGATAGCACTTGAACTTGGAGCAGATGTTGTAAAGCTGAAATACAACAACGACCTCGAAGGTTTTAAGTGGGTTGTGCACAACGCAGGAAAAGTCAAAATTGTCGTTGCAGGAAGTAGCTTGTCAGACCCAAAGGTGTTTCTGCACAACATCGTTGACGCGCTTAAGGCAGGAGCGAGCGGAGCATTTGTTGGGAGAAATGTTTGGCAGGCGAAAGAGCCGTACAAAGTTGTTGAGGCATTGAAAGACCTCATATTCAACTATGAAGACCCCGACAGAGCTTATGAGAGATATTTCAAGAGCGAATAAGTAGGTCGCACTAATTGGAAATTGGATTAACCAATTGGCAGAGGACCAATTTGTCCTTTACCTTGAAGAGATACGCAATCTTATTTGCATTGTTTCCTAACTCACTTTCATAATGCTTCCTTACCGACCAGTAAGTGTGAGAATTAAATCCTTGTTTCAAAACAACATACTTAAAGTTGAACGCGTTGAGTTTTTTGAGAATTTCCTCGTCAAACTCATCTTCAAAATCTTTAAAGAACAAAACCTCATACGCCTGGAAAAAAGCACTGTCAACTCCTTCTATAAAATTGTCAGAAGTAAGTATTGCTTTTCTTCCACAATCAAGAAGCTCAGCCCCTTTAAAGAGGCAGTTGAAGACCTTTGACATAGTAAGTGCCTCATCAAGCTCGAACAAAAATTTTCTTGGACTATCAACTTCTGCAAGCTTATTCACGCATCCGTCCGAACCAGTGTAAGCCATTGATGGAAGGGAAACTGCACTTGTTCTGAACCTTCTCAAATCTCCAAAGTAAAGTGTTAATCTCCGAAGGTTGAAATCAACACTTAAAAACTCTGCCTCAAACTTTGGGAGCTTCTTTCTCAAGCTTTTAAGATTTATGTAAGGCGGAACTTCAATAATCATATTTTCTGTTACTTCTGAGAATTTAGTGTATATTCTCACAATGAGCTCCTCTTCATCAGACCTGTCGCCGAACTCTTTTCTTTGCGGATCTGCAAATATAACCTCCGGCCTAAATTCCTTAACTCTTGAGAACACTTCATCTGAGAACACATTTCCGTTAATAAGTGTGACATTTCTCAACCCAAATGTTCTCATGTTCTTTTCAGAATAAAGAAATTTTCGCTTATCTATCTCAACAGAGAGAACATGCTTAAGCTTCTTTGCAAAGCTTATAGTTTGAAGGCCAACTCCTGAGAACAGGTCAACAACTTTAACTCTCCCAAGCTCGTTAAATATTCTTTCAGCCCTGTAATCTCCGATAATCTCAGGAGTTGCAAATCTTAAGTCAGATGAGTTAAGCATCAACTTGTAACCCTTACTGAAGAATGTTCTGGCTTTTAGCTGTGCCTTCGCAATACTCTTCAACTCATTAAATTCTTGAGTGGAAAATCTTCTCTCAACAGAGCTAATTTTAGAGCCATTAAGGAGGTTTGCTTTTATCCTGTTTATATCCTTTGGATGGTTCCACGCTTTGAATATTTTCATTTTATGGACCGGCCGGGATTTGAACCCGGAGCCTCTGCCTCGCGAAGGCAGCGTTATACCAGATTTAACTACCGGCCCTTGGCTCTTGATTTTTTCGTTTATTTAAATTCATTTCGTTTTCAACTTTTGTCAAAAACCCGAGAAGTGTGAATGCCTCTCTCTTAGAAAGCGTTGACTGACCAACAAGCCGTCTCCACATTTGAACTTCTATTTTTGCTCGGTCCCTGCTAAAAAGTTCCTTAGCTATCCTGCTGAACTTTTTATTTAGGACCTGCTTCTCAACAGAGCTCATAGGTTCTATCTTAGGCTTCAAACCTTTATGTTTAAACAGCTCATACAATATGATTGCAACAGCGTGTGAGAGATTGAGCGTGCCGTAATCACTGGCGGGAATGTTGATGATAAAATCGCACTTCTTAAGAAACTCATTGTTAAGGCCTGTGCTCTCAGGACCGAACACAAGAGCAACTCTCGTTGAACTTAACATTGATAATTTCTCAGCGGCCTGTTCAGGACTGAGCGGAGTTCTAACTATGTTATAATCTCCTCCTATCTTTGCTGTCGTGCCTACGACATAATCAAACCCCCTCAACTGCTTTCTTACCTTTGCATGTTTCAATATGTCGTAGGCGTGCTTACTAACAATCTCAGCTTTTATATCGTCCTTACTGCACTTAGGATTTACCAAGATGAGGTCTCTAAAACCAAAATTTTTCATAACCCTGCAAACAGCCCCTAAGTTTTCAGAGCTTTCTGTTCCTATGAGAACTATGCTTATCATTTCCCAGCCAACCTCTTAACTCTCTCTATGAGTTTCATACTTGGATTTGGAGATGCGTTTCTACCTAAGGAGTAATACTTTCTCTCCACTTTATCCCCCCATGAGAAGTTTCCCCGCTCATTCTTTATATTCTCAACCTTAAATTCTTCAAGGGAAAGCCCCTTGTTAAGGTGGTAATATATTAACCTAACGCTTACCTTTGGAAAGAGTTTGTTGTAAATCTTGGCTATTTCATAACCGTGAGCCTTTTTAAGAACAAAGAGGATATCCACAATTCTCTTCCTCACATCTGAGCCCGGCTTTCTCATGAGTAATAAGCTTTCGTTTGACTTATAAAAAACTTTTTAATGTATAAATCAAAATAAAACCCATATGGTTGATGAAGAACTTGCCAAGGAATCATTTGAGGAGCTGTATGGTGTGAAGCCAAGGTACAGGTTTTATGTTGAATATGGTAGGTTAAAAGAATACAACGCACAGATAATAAAGTACTATTCTAACATAAAGTTTAAGATGAGCCGAAGGTGGATGAATGTCTCACCAATGATAAAGAAAGGATTATTTGAAAGCCTCTTTATAAGATTATTCAGGAGAAGCAAGTATTTGAAGCCGAAGAAAACGATGAGCTTAGAGCTTTACAATAGCTTCATAAAGAATCTTGACTTATCATCAAAAGTTAAGAAGCTTGACCCAAAATTGTTGGAATCATTCAGAAGAGTTAATGATGTGTATTTCAATAATTCCCTTGACTGTCCAAATCTAAGGTTTGGCAGGGAAGCGTATTACAAATTGGCAAGCTACAACTTCCACAATGACACAGTAACTGTGAGCTCAATATTTAAAAATGCACCAGAAGAATTGTTGGACCTGCTTATGTACCATGAGCTTCTACACAAAAAACTCAAATTTTCAGGCACAATCTCAAAGAGATTCCACACAAAAAAATTCAGGGATCTTGAAAGACAGTTCAAGGATTATAACAATGCTGAGAAGAGGTTAAACATTTATGTGAGGCGGATGTTTAAAAATAGAAAGCTTTAAAAGTAAAATACATTCTACCTCTATAAACAAGTATAAGTGGTGAAAATCTTGGGCGATAAGAAAATTGTTTCAGCAACTTCAATTAAAGTTGGAAGTTACCTCATCATAGATGGCGTAGCTACAAAAGTAGTTAATATTCAGATATCAAGGCCTGGAAAGCATGGCCACGCAAAGGTAAGAATAGATGCTGTCGGATTAATCGATGGCAGAAAGAGGTCTTTACTTGCGACAGGTCATGATAATGTAGAAGTTCCAATTATTGAAAAGAAATCAGCTCAGGTCTTAGTTGTGAATGGAGATACTGCCAATGTTATGGACACAGAATCATATGAAACCTTTGATCTAAAGATCCCTGAGGAGCTTAAAAATGATGTTGTTCCAGGAGCGAATGTTGTTTATTGGGAAATACTTGACGATAAGGTTATGAAGCAAGTTAAGAATGGTTAGGTGATTTTATGGCAAAAATTCCAGAAGCGGAAGATAGGTTGTTTAAGAATGTCTTCGTTTGCAGGAGATGCAAGAGCAAGATAAGAGCTCCAACTCTTAAAGTTATCTCAGGCAAAGTCAGATGCAGAAAGTGTGGGAGCAGAGCATTAAGACCTGTTAGGAAGAAGTAAATCACTATGCTATCATTCATACAACATCACATTTATATAATCCTGTTCTACTTAATTTTAGGAGTTATCATTCTGATTTTCAGGAAGCACTTTGATGTTGAGTCTGGCTTTATTCTGCTTTGGAGAACCAAACTTGGGATAAATTTGATGAATAAGCTGAGTAAGAAGTCCAGAGCTCTTGTTAAACTCTTTGGATACTCAGGAATTGGATTCGGATTTGCAGGAATGCTATTTGTGTTATACTCATTAATAAAAAGTGCCTTCACAATTTTTACAAAGAACAACTCCACACAAAGCTTATCTCTTGTTCTGCCTGGGACAAATATTCCCGGCATAGGCGTTTTAAGCTTCTCCTACTGGATAATTATTCTATTTGTAATTGCAGTTGTGCATGAATTCTCACATGGAGTAGTTGCTAGAGCCCATAAGATAAGAGTGAAGAACTCCGGCCTTGTACTATTTGGACCAATTATAGGTGCCTTTGTGGAGCCAAGCGAAAAGCAATTAACAAAAGCAGACCCAGTTGTGCAATACTCTGTTTTCTCAGCCGGGCCGTTCTCAAATATCCTCCTCGCAGGCTTAGCGATTCTGCTTATGAACCTCCTGTTCATACCCGCATTTTCAAGTGTCAGCCAAAGCTCAGGAGTTTACTTCTCAAGCATTGAGAAAAACATGCCGGCTTACAACGCGAGCATAAAGCCAAATGTGGTCTACACTTATGTAAACAATGTATCGATAAACAACTCGGACAAGTTTCTCCAGTTTATGATGAGAACAAGGCCCAATGAAACCCTCGTTTTTAAGGATATAAACAACAAGACATACACTTTAAAAACAGTTGAAAATCCGGATAACAAAGCCCTCGGATTTATTGGTGTAGTTGGCATAAACACAAAATTAACCCCTAAGCCGGGCCGAAAAGAATCGTTTAAGGTTCTGAACTGGATAATAAACTTGCTAAAATTCTTAGGCGTGTTAAGTTTAGGAATAGGACTTTTCAACCTATTGCCTCTCGGCATAGTTGATGGTGGTAGAATGCTCAAAGCATTTTTAGATGACTCATTCAAAGATAAAAAGAAGAGCACGAAGATTTGGGCAGTTGTAAGTACATTAACCCTAGCACTCATCCTATTTGACCTTATAATGCCCCTTTTAGTGAAGTTACTTTGAGAGCTTCTCAATCTCCTTCTCAAAGTCCTCAATTGCCTTAAACTTTTTATAAACCGAGGCAAACCTTACATAAGCGACCTTGTCCAAACGTCTCAGTTTCTTCATAACAAGCTCGCCAATCTCCTTACTCTTAACCTCTCCCTTGGCTCTACAAACAAGTTCAACATCATCTGCAATTCTCTCAACATCCTCCCTGCTTATAGATGTCTTATTGCACGCATTCAAAATTCCCCTAATGAGTTTCTCTCTGCTAAAATCCTCTTTTCTCCCATCTCTCTTAACAACCTTAACAATAGATTCTATACGTTCATAAGTAGTGAATCTCCTATTGCATTTAGGACAGTATCTTCTCCTTCTAACAACAAAACCCCTGTTCGTTATTCGGGAATCAATTACCTGTGTCTCGGCATAACCGCAGAATGGACATTTCATAATTCAAACAAAAAACAGCAAGGATTTAAGTTTTACTCATTTCAGGCTTCCAAAAGAGATATTCTGCCTAAAGAATGTAAGTCTGTATCATCTTCAAAAATAAACATTCTATAACCGCAAGTGTTATAAACCAACGCCACTCCTAACCGGCAGATAAGGAGGATCAAAATGAGAATTTCTGTTTTGGGTGTTGGCTATGTGGGATTAATCTTATCTGTTAGTTTAGCAGATTTTGGATTTGAAGTTACAGGGATTGATATTGATAATAAGAAAATAGACAAGTTAAAAAGGGGTAAGAGCGTTTTACATGAGGATGGGTTAAACAAATTATTAGAAAAACATGTGAACAAAAATCTTACCTTTACTACCTCTTATGAATCAGTTACATCCTCTGACATCATTTTCTTATGTGTTGGAACACCACAAAATAAAAATGGGGAAGCTAATTTAAATTTTCTTTTCTCTGCTGCGGATAAGATTAAAGCTTATTTAGATAGGAAGGAGTACAAAGTAATTGTGATAAAGTCAACTGTACCTGTTGGAACAAACAGAAAAATCAAAGAGTTATTCTCTGATTATAATATTGATGTGGTATCTAACCCTGAATTTTTAAGAGAGGGAATTGCACTACAAGATTTCTTTAATCCAAAAAGAATTGTTTTAGGATTTGAAAGCTTGAAGAACAAAAGGCCAATAATTCTAATGGAAGAAGTTTACAACTACTTCAAAGAGAAAGATGTCCCGTTTATAATAACAAAGTGGGAAACTGCTGAATTAATAAAATATGCTTCAAACGCATTTCTGGCAACGAAAATTTCTTATGTAAATGAACTGTCAAAATTAGCAGATAAAGTTGGTGCAGATATAAAAATTATAAGTCATTCTATGGGATTAGACCCGCGAATTGGAAATAAGTTCTTAAACGCGGGGATTGGTTATGGAGGGAGCTGTTTCCCGAAAGATGTCAGGGCATTAATAAGGCAGTTTGAGGATAACAGAGTAGAGCCAACATTAATCAAGGCAACTGACAAAGTCAATGAAGAGCAAATAATATGGTTTTTCAATAAAATTAAAGAGTATTTCAACAACAATATAAATCAAAAAACATTTGCAGTGTTAGGACTAGCGTTTAAACCTAATACTGATGATTTAAGAGAAAGTAGGGGAATAAAATTAATTGATTTACTCTTAAAAGAAGGTGCCATAGTGAAAGGCTTTGATTATGTTGAAAAAGCAAGAGAAAATGCGATTAACATATATAAATCGGATAAATCAGAGGCATCTTATGGATATAACTTATACATATTGGATAATATATATGAAACAGTAAAAGATGTTGATGGCATTGTGATCACCACAGAGTATAACTTTAACAAAGAAGACTGGGAGAAGATAAAAAAATTAATAAAAAACAAAGTTGTATTTGATGGTAGAAACACATTGGATGCTGGTAAAATAAAGAAATTAGGATTTGAATATTATGGGGTGGGAAGATGAAAACAATATTAATCACAGGCGGATCTGGATTTATTGGAACTAATTTAATAAGAAGATTATTGGAGTACAAGAATAAAATCATATGTGTAGACAACAATTACACTGGAAAATTAGAAAATATTAATCCTTTTTTAAGTAATGAAAATTTCAAATTTATTGATCATGATATATCACAACCTTTTGAAATAAACGAAAAGATAGATGAGATTTACAACCTGGCCTGCCCCGCATCCCCTGTATATTACCAAAAAAGACCTCTATTTACATTAAATACTTCCGTGTTAGGTATAATTAATATTCTAAAACTAGCTAAAAAACACAATGCAAAACTTCTGCATGCTTCCACTTCAGAAATCTACGGAAACCCATTAGAGCATCCGCAAAAAGAAAGTTATTGGGGCAATGTTAACACTATTGGATTAAGGTCTTGTTATGATGAAGGCAAAAGAGTCGCAGAAACATATTGTTACGAATATCAAAAAAAATTCAATTTGGATGTGAGAATGATTAGAATATTTAATACATATGGCCCACATATGAATCCAGAGGATGGAAGAGTTATCAGTAATTTTATCATACAGGCATTAAAAGATAAGCCAATAACTGTTTATGGAGATGGGAAACAAACAAGAAGCTTTCAATATGTTGATGATTTAATTGAAGGAATGTTAAAATATATGAAAATAGATAAAGATGAATTAAAAAATAAATTAAAAGATAAATTTAATTGGGATACTATTCCAGTGTTAAATATGGGCAATCCAGAAGAATTCACTATCTTAAAATTAGCTTATAAAATTTTAGAATTAATTCCTAAAAGTAAAAGTAAGATTGTATTTAAACCACTACCAAAAGATGACCCAGTTAGGAGGAGACCTGATATAACAATGGCTAAGGAAGTTTTAGGTTGGGAGCCTAAAGTTAAGTTAGAGGAGGGGTTGAAGAGGACTATTGAGTATTTTAGAGATATTGTTTAAATTATTGGTGAAAAACCATGAAAGCATCTATCGTTGTTGCAACCTACAATAGAAAAGACAAACTAAAAAAATGCCTAAATGCCTTAGCAAATCAAACTTACCCACAAGATAATTATGAAATTATCATAGTGGATGACGGTTCAACAGATGGAACTTATGAATTTTTAAAAGAAAAACAAAAAGAAATAGAAAAATTAAGAAGATTCGGACAAAATAACAAAGATTCTTTAACAGTGAAGTTAAGAACATCTTTGCAGAACAGGTGTGATTTTCTTCATTGTTTAATCTCCAGTAACAGGACCTATGCAAAAAGGTGATTTGATGAGGAAAAAAATTCTGATACCAACAATATACTTTACAAAAAAGGGAGGAATTGAAAGGTATACTGTAGAATTAGCGAGATTTCTTTCAAAAAAATACAAAGTGGATATACTATGTAAAAGCTATGAAAAAAATTTAATAAATCACAATATAAATATTATCAAAGTAAATGTTCCGTCAAATAGATATCTTTCATATCTTTTTCCAACATATATTTCAAGAAAACATATCAAAAATAATAGAGATAAATATTTTTGTATCATAAATAATGGTATTGGAGCTACAACAATTCAAGACATCCTAATCGCTCAAAGTTGTCATAAAGGATGGCTACGAAGTTTATCAAATGGAAGATTTCCAAAAACGTTGTTGGACCCAGCAAATTTAATAATTTGTGGCATAGAAAAGCACAATTATACTAAGGGTAATTACAAAAAAATTATTGCTATATCCAATTTTGTTGCTGAGTTAATTAGAAGAGAATACAAGGTCTCTAAAAAAGATATTGTAATTGTCCATTCTGGAGTAAATTTAGATGAGTTTTCAGTAAATGATGAAGAAAGAGAATACTTTAAAAACAAAATTAGAAAAGAAGTAGGTGTAAAAAATGAACACTTATTCCTATTTGTAGGTAATGAATTTAAAAGAAAGGGATTAGACATTTTATTAAGATCACTGCATATAATAAAAAATGAAGGACATAAAGATTTTAAATTGTTGGTTGTAGGTAAAGATAATCTTAACAAGTTCAAGAAAATAATAGAATCATATGATTTGGAAGATAATATTATTTTTCTCGGCTTAGTTGGAAGTAAATTAAGAGAATATTACTTTGCATCAGATGTGTTCTTATTTCCAACAAGACACGATGCTTTCGGATTAGTTGTTGCAGAAGCGATGGCTGCAGGATTACCTGTCATAACTTCAAAATTTGCAGGAGCTAGTGAAATAATAGAGAACGGCAGAGAAGGAATTGTTATCAACACATTAGATGAAAAGGTGTGGGCAGATGCAATAATAAAACTATCAAGTAATGATAAACTTCAACAAAAGATTTCCAACAATGCAAAGAAGAAAATAAAAGAGTATTCCTGGGACAAAGTTTTCAAAAGGATTTCAAAGGTAATCGAAGAAGAATGTGGAAAATAGAGAAGAACATAAACACAAAAAGTTAAAATGAAAAAAATAAAATTAGGAGTTATATATGCATTGCCGGAAAAATACGCAACATCCATAAGAATAAAAAATTTAACTAAAAGATTAGAAAATGTTGAAATTATAAAAATTCAGCCAAATGACTGGCCAAATAATATACCTGGAAAACTACAGGTACTTATAAAAAACTGCCTTAAAGTTTTAAATCCCAAATTTAAGCCAGATGTTGTTTATGCTTCTGCTCCCCTAATTGCAAGTTCAATTCCTGCAATTTTAGCTAAAAAAATTAAAAAAATACCACTAATAATTGATTGGGATGATTGCTTTGTGGATTTTTCAAAATATAAACCAAAACCTTGGAATTTATGTTATTGGGAATATTTAGCTGTTAAAAATGCTGATAAAGTTGTTGTTGTTAGTGATAAGTTAAAGGAACTTGCTATGTTTTTAGGAAAAAAGGAAGAAGATATCAAATACATTCCAAATGGTGTTGATTTAGAACTATTTAATCCAGAAAAATATAAAGAGGATAGGATAAAAATAAGAAAAAGATATAAAATCAAAGATGATGAAATCGTTGTTGGATTTGTTGGAAGTATTAATAAGTTGGGAAATAACAATTTTGTCGGTAAAGATATTGCTGATTGTGCAGTAAAACTAAAAAAAGAAGGAAGTTTAGATAAATTTAAGTTTTTAATTGTAGGTTTTGGAAGTGGTTTGAAATTATTTAAAGATTATGTCGAAAAAAAGTATATAAGAGATAGATTTATATTTACTGGATATGTTAAACATGAAGATGTTCCTAAATACATTAGTACAATGGATGTTGCTTTAGTTCCTTTTAATGAAAAAACATTTAGTGCATATACGAGAAGTTCCTGTAAAATAAAAGAATTTATTGCTATGAATGTGATTGTTATTACCGTTGGAGTTGGAGAAAATCTAAAAGATTTGGATTATGAAAAATATGGAATTTTGATAGAAAGTAATGAAAAAATATGCGAAGGACTTTTTAAATACTTAGAAAAATATAAAAAGTACAATTCAACAAATTCAAGAGAACATGCCAAGAATTATGATTTTAGGAGACTAAGTAAAAAAGTAAATAAATTAATTTTTGAGGAGGTAAGTGAGAATGGAAAAAAAATTTAAAAAGGAATACTTTAAAAGCTATAAAGGAGGCAAAAGAGAATCAAAAAATTTTTTACTTAACCTAGTAAAAAAATTGCCAAAAAATGCAAAAGTTTTAGATGTGGGTTGTGGAGATGGAGTGTATTTTAAAGAGATTCACAAAATAAGACCTGACATTAAATTGTATGGTGTAGATATTGGAGAGGTAGAGGCATTTTTACCTACTTATATAAAATTTACAAAGTGCGGTGGAGATAACCTCCCTTTTGAAGATGAAACCTTTGATTTTGTATCTTGTTTTCATGTTTTGGAACATGTTCTAAATCCTCATGATTTTATAATGGAATTTAACAGAGTCCTTAAAAAAGATGGCTGGGTTTATATTGAAATGCCTTATTATAAAACAGCATACATTCCTGATGGGAATATGAACTTTTGGAGTGACCCAACACATATAAGACCTTATAATTACACATCTATTGATAGATTATTAAGAGAAAATGGTTTTGAAGTTTTAAGAATAAAAATTTGGAGAAATTGGAAGAGCATACTAATAGGTCCTTATTTGGTACTAAAAAGAATAATTTTAAATGACAGAGATGCTTTGTCAACTTTTTTTGCACATTTGCATGGTCATGCTATAGGAGGACTAGGTAAAAAAATAAAGAATATGAATAGAATACTTAATAGCAGACTAAAAACAGAATAAAAATGAAAATCCTAATAATTGCACTTTCAGGAATTGGAAATTTAATCATGGCATTTCCAATGATACAAATACTTAAAAAGAATTATCCCAACGCAAAGATAGATTTCTTAATAGCGCCAAGAGGCACAAAAGAACTTTTAGAAGGTCAACCTTTCGTAAATAAAATTTTTGTTCTTAAGTCACAATTCGTAAAGGACTTATTTTTGAATAGTGAAGTTAAAAAGGCAATAACACAACTAAAATCAAAAAGATACGATCTTGCAATAACTATTTACCCTTCACAGGGTATTTTTTCGGCTTATTTAATGAAATTGATTAATGCTAAAGAAAGAATCCAACATAAGTATAACTTTAAAATTTTTAAAAATATAAATTGGTTTTTGACGTATTCCCCGAAAATAGAAAGTAAACATAGCGTATTTATAAATTTAGATTTAATAAAAAATGCGAATATTAAATATAATAAGAAGAATATTCATTATTCATATCATTTAACTGAAAAGGAAGTTGAGTTTACTAACAAATTTTTAAAAGAAAATAATTTAATTAACAAATTTATCATTGGAATTCATCCTGGTGGAAAAACTGATATGGTATGGAAGAGATGGAATATAAAAAACTGGCAAACATTAATTAGTTTAGTTAACAGAAGGTATAAAAATAAGATTAAGTTCTTAATATTTTTAGGGCCTGATGAGGTTAAATACGAAGGATACTTTAAAAATCTTAAAAAAGTAGTTATAACAAAAAATATCCCCCTAAAAAACACAATCTCTTTAATAAGTAAATGCAATTATTTCATTAGCAATGACAGTGGTTTATCTCATTGCGCATCCATGTTTAAAATTCCACAAAGTGTAATTTTTGGAGGAACAAGTTATATTCATACTTCTCCTTTCTCAGATAAAACCAATATTATAACTCCTCATAAGTATGAAATATTTTATGTGCCTTACTTCGGTTTTGTTAAAAATCCTAAGAATTTGCTGGAGAGTTTAAAACCAGAAGAGGTATTTGAATCAATAAAAAAACATATAAGCTCTTTGAAGCTACTTCAATAAATTTATAAAATCTTTATAATAATTATATTCTTTCAATTTTTCTTTTTTTAATATGTTTTCATCAAACTTCCTTATTTCCATTACAAAATTTTCAATAGTTGGTTCAACATATACTCCACATTTTAGCCAATCTATAACTTCAGGAATTCCACCTCTATTACTGCCAATAACATAACAATTATTATATGCTCCTTCCAAAACAACCCTGCCAAAGGGTTCATACCAAAGAGAAGGAACTAACAAGATATCTGATGCTTTATAGTAATGTCTAAGTTTTGAGATAGGTAGGTATCCAAGGTAGAGTATGTTATCCTGTCCATTGCTTAAAAACAAATCCTTCAATATTCCATCCCCAATAATTATAAATAAAGAATCTTTTAATTTTTTAGCAAGCTCAAGGATTAAATGAGCTCCTTTATTTCTTGTTAAACTTCCAACAAATAAAACAATTTTTTTATCTTTTGGTAAATTTAGCAAGTCTCTCGCTTCCTCTTTGGATATGTCTGAAATAATATCATTGGATATTGGATTATATAATACTTCTATTTTATTCTCATCAACCCCTAAAACAGTAACATATTGTTGTTTAACAAAGTTACTTATTGCAATTAGCAAATCAAAAGAGGATAATTTGGATAACAAATTAAGCCTTTTTTTCATTTCTATTTGTAGAAGTTTATTAATAACTCCCTCACTATTCATGCACTTCTTTAAATTATTTGCTGAACATCCCCTACAAAGATTGCCCTTATTATTTAAACCCCGGTTATAACAGAATAAACCAAAATCTCTTAAATGAGCAATTTTTTTGGCAGAGGTTTTTATACCGTTTAAAGCTAAAATGGATTCTAAATTATTAGCGTGAATTACATCAAATTCTTCCTTCTCTAAAATTTTTTCAACATTTTTTTTGATCTCCTGAGAAGAATATTTAAAGTATTGATTTAGAATCAAGTAAAAGAAAGGTTTTGTTTTTTTATATATTTTATGAGAGGTTTCTTCTCTTTTTTTGAATAAAAAATTCCTAAAAGATTTAAATCTTATAATTCTTAAATTATCTCTTTTTTCAATTTCAGTTTTAAATGAATTATAATTTGGTGTCAAAACTACAACTTCATGACCATTTTTTACAAGTTCATCTACCAAAATTTTTAAACTAATCTCGGCACCACCCATAACAAAAGGAGGAAAATATTCTGCAACAAATAAGAATTTCATAAAAAATCACTGAGTTAATAAGTAATTATTTTCCTTTAACCATTTAACATAATCTTTAACAGCATCCTCAAATTTCCACTCAGGTTCATACCTTAAATACTTTTTTGCTTCAGTTAAATCTGCCTCTGTATGTTCTTGATAAAAGGCCTTATAAGGATTATCTATATATTCCGGATCGTACTTAAATCCCAAGGCTTTGTTTAAAACTTTAATAATACGATTGAATGAAACTGCCTCACCGCTACCTGCATTTACAATACAACTTTTTTTTGCATTTAACGCCAACAAATTTATCTGAACAATATTTTTAACATAAACTTGGTCTCTTTTCTGCTCTCCCCATTTAAAGATTCTTGGATTTTTTCCATCAACCATTTGTTTTGCTAATTGCCAAACCATCGAAGCCATTTTTCCTTTATATTGTTCTCTTGGCCCAAACACATTAAAATATCTTAATCCAACTATGTGAGCTTCTGGAAAGTTTTTCATATACTTTTTTGCTATGCAATCACAAACCCATTTTGAAAAACCATATATGTTGTTAGGTTTTCCTGCATACTCCTCTTTTTGAGGAGCAGGAGCATTACCATAAGTTGCTGCAGAAGAAGCGTAGATAAATTTAATATTATTTTTAACAGCAAAGTCTAAAAATTTTCTAAATCCTTCTGTGTTTACTTGCATCATTAATTTTTGGTCTTGAACGGTTGTATCTGTTATCGCTGCTTCATGAAATATTACATCAACATTCTTAAATTTGTTCAGGTCAACATTTAAGATATTATCAGAAACAATATCCCCCTCGTAGCTGATAAGATTCTTAAAATTACCGCTTGAAAAATCATCCAAAATTGTTACATCATGCCCTTTCTCTTGCAGTGCTAATGCTAGGTTAGATCCAATAAAACCTGCTCCTCCTGTAACTAAAATTTTCATCATATCACCTATTATGTTTATTAACAAATATTAAAGAGAGTATTTAAAATTTTCTCTACAGTTATGGAGTTCATACAATCTTTCTTATAAGGACAAACTTTTGGATGTCTCCCCCACAAATCATAACATGGATTACACCCGACTTGCTTCCAAATATATTTACTTTCCTTATGAAGTGGGGCTTTCTCACTTGGCAAAGTAGGCCCAAAAATACTTATAATTTTTTTATTAACTGCAGCTGCTAAGTGCATTGGTCCGCTGTCATTACAAATAATGACATCACATTTTTTCAACAAAGCAGCACTTTCTTTTAAAGAAGTTTTTCCTATAGCAGAGACACATTTAACTTCTTTTAAAATTTTTTCTTCAATTTCTTTATCTGTATTCCCTCCAATTAATAAAATCTCAAACCCTCTCTCTTTCAATTTTTTTATTAGATCTATATAATTTTTAGTACCCCATCTTCTTAAATCATCATCTCCAACTCCCATATTTCTTGCACCGCCGGGGCATACTCCCACAACTTTTTTACTTTTTAATTTATTTTTATCAAAAAAGACCTCTGCAAATTTTAAATCAGATTTATTCAAGTGCAAGTCCATCTCCCAATCCTTGTAATTTGGTTCAAGTCCCAACCCTCTCAATAAATCCAGATAATAGAAAATCTCGTGTTTCCTTCCGAAGTAGGGAACCTTATATGTTAAAAAGTTTCCCTCACCTAATCTATCAAAGCCTACTCTCTTTTTAATTCCAAATAAAAAAGCAGTTAAATTAAAAACTCTGTGCTTATCCAGAACAAAGATTACATCATATTTTCTTTTTCTAATTTTAAAAATTAGGTTTATCCATTCTTTAAAATTTTTTTCAAAGAATATATTTTCATCAAATTTAATTATACTGTCTAAATGTTTATTTCCGCCTAAAACTCCATAAGAATGTTCTCCAATTAAATAATCAATAGAAGCGTCTTTAAAATTTTTTCTTAGTTGCCTTATTAAAGGAGTTGTCATTAAAGTATCCCCTATTGCTCCAATTTTAAATAATAATATTTTCATTTTTTCACCGTACTCATAACAGCATTATATACATCTTCTACTTCAATCAAATCCATACATTTTCCGTTTAACTTACACTTTTTAAATTCTCCTTTATGGACATTTATACATGGAGAACATTCTAAATTCCTTGCTTTATAAATA
>JAMOQB010000005.1 GCA_027064225.1 Candidatus Woesearchaeota archaeon
TCACTCACCCATTCTCTTAGCTTTTATTTATTGAATACTAACTTGGTTACTTAAGAGAAACTAAAAACCCACAAGGATTTTAAAGGGTAAAAAATTTATTTGAACAGAGATAATAGCATGAGATTTAAACCTGAAAAGTGCGGTTTAGCAGGAGGATTATTTGGGACCTGTTGCTTTTCGTTGTAACCCTAATATCTGTCTTGACCGGCTATGCAGTATCTTTCCTGAAAGTAATGGCAAGCATCTACCCCTGATTCAGAGTTAGCATTGTAGGAAGCTTTATTGGACTTGTGTATGGATTCATTGACATGTCCGTCGGCTGTTATATCTTCGCCTGGCTCTACAACAAGCTTGAGGAGGAGAAAAAGTAAAAAATCCTTTTTTTATTCCTGTACAATAGTAAAATATTTATATCGGTTCCCACACATCAAGTGTATGTTATCCAAAGTAAAGGATTTATTAAGTTTAATTGGAGATTATTTCAAGTTTCATGATAAGGCAACTGAAGAAAAGATAAAAGACATTTTAAGCTACGGTTTGGGAACTTTTAAAGTAAGAGGAAACTATGTTCGGGTTGGTTTTTTATACGATGATGATAATAAAAGAATAGAGGTGTATCTCTCACCAGATAAAGAAGTTCTGCTAAAATTTGGAAGACTCCTAACAAGCCCAGAGGAGTTAGACCTGTTTAGAAAGCTCTTTAATTACAAAAGAATAAAAGAACTGCGGATAAAGGATCACATAATTAAATTTGAAGGTAATTTAGAGGAGATCGTTAAGAAAACAGTGTTTAATCCTGCAGATTATGTCGCGCCTAGACACGAAGAGTGGATTATTGGCGGCGGTTGGAAATAGGTGAGTTTATGAGTAGGAAGAATAAAAGGAATTTGGAGGATACTTTAAGTGTAATTATGCAAGCAACTCATGAAGTTAATTTGGAGATTTTGATAAGAAAGCTCAATTCTGATGAATATATCAATGCACTATTTGGGAAGAAACCTACATATTATGTTGTGTCGAAGGAACCAACAATTTATGACGGAGAAGGTAATCTTTGCTCACCGGATATTATGATAGAATATGTCATTCAAAATAAGAATAAAGAGAAAGAATCAGGTATTATTCTCATTGAGTACAAAGTAAACCCAACCGAACCTGCTCTAACAAAGGGAGAGCTACAGTTGCAGAAAGCTAAGAAAGCACTGAAAGAGATACATAAAGGAGCTTATAAAATACGAACTTTCCTAATAACCTCAAAGTATCACATTAAGGAGATTTCTTAGAAAGAGAGATTAATTCTTCAACAGAGACAAACCTCTCGTCACCGCTTCTCATATCTTTAAGCTTGTATTTGCCCTTCTTCAATTCATCTTCTCCTACTATGAGGCAGTAGGGTATGCCCTCTTTGTTCGCATAGTTAAGAGCTTTGCCGAGCTTTTTAGTGTACGCTATGTCGCAACTTATTCCCTCAGACCTTATCTTTTCGCATATTTTTATAGAATCCTTGAGTGTGTTTATTGGGATTATGTAAATCTTAGGTATATTCGTTATGTTTATCTTTGAGTCCTTTAGAGCTTCGTATATTACATCCAGGCCGAATGCCATTCCTGTTGCTGGATACTCTATTTTAGTTCCTATAAACTTTTGAATCATTGAATCCCAAGTTCCCCCTGCTGCAATGGAGCTCTTTATCTTAGAGTCCTTCAAGTAAAACTCAAATATGGTTCCTGTATAATAACCCAAACCCCTTGCAAGGTTCGGCGTCAGTTCAACTTCGGAAACATTGAAATCTTTTAAGAACTTAAACAAATCCTTCAACTCGGATATGCCCTCTTTTGCAAGTTCATTATTCAAAACATTTGTGAAGTAATCCAACTTGTTTGTATTCCCATTGAACTTTCCTGCCTCCTCAAGAACCGAGAAGACCTTCACAATCACATCTTCATTGAACTCCTTTTCTCTAAGCTCTTTGACAACGGCTTCCTTTCCAACCTTCTCAATCTTGTCAAGTGAGAGTGCGAAATCAGTAAACTTGTCCTCATCAACTCCAAACTCTTTAAGTATTCCAAAGAGGAGCTTTCTACTGTT
Source organism: Candidatus Woesearchaeota archaeon (assembly GCA_027064225.1). Lineage (GTDB taxonomy): Archaea > Nanobdellota > Nanobdellia > Woesearchaeales > WAPY01 > WAPY01. The sequence goes on from JAMOQB010000005.1 coordinate 2,089, forward strand.
TACTTGTGCGTAAGCATTCAGGCCAAGTTCCTGAAAAACCCTAAACGCAAGTGCAATAAGCTCTGCATTAGCAACCTGACTTTTTATACCAACTACATCCACATCACACTGAGTAAATTCTCTGAGACGACCAGTTTTCACAGGTCCATCTCTGAAAACTTTACCAATCTCATACCGTTTAAATGGCATTCTTATCTCAGGATTCATGCCTATAAGCTTAGCAAGTTTGAATGTCAATTCATATCTTAATATTAAATCACGATTGCCTTGGTCTTTCAAACGGTAAGTTTCCTTCAAGATTTCAGCTCCGCCAGCATATTTAGAAGCTGCAATGTCATAAAACTCAAGAATAGATGTCTCCACAGGCTTAAAGCCATAAATCTTGAACACTCTTTTCAGAGTGTCAGCTATCCATTCCCTAACAAGCTGTTCTTTCGGCAAAAATTCCTTGGTTCCTTTCAGCTGTCTAAGAGTCATAAATCCAGTTAGATTATTTCATTTATAATTCTTTTCATAAAATTAGAAATCATGTGTTACGATGCATCGTAACAAAACTGCCAATAATGTTACGATTGAGTGTAACAATATGTTTTTATAAACTCTCATCTTACATAGCTTATGGACATAAAAAGATATGAACATTATGATAATAACATACTTGAGATTAATACCAGAGTGTTGGATGTTAAAGAAGAAAATGGAAGCTTTCTTGTTCTCTTGGAGGACTCTCCTTTCAGAGCAAGTTCAGGAGGTCAGCCGTGCGACAAAGGCATGCTGATTCAAAACAACAGGAAGTTTCAGGTAAAAGAAGTTGTTGAGAAAGATAACAATTTGTGGCATGTTTTATCTGAAAGAATCTCTTCAGGTCCTGTTTTGGCAGTTGTGGATTCAGAGTATAGAAAAAGAATGTCAATGCTTCACTCAGCTGAACACCTGTTCTTCGGCTCTTTAAAGAAGATTAATGAAGATGCAAAGGTCATCAAAATTGACCTCAGCAGCAAGCCCAAATTATTCATTTCAGGAAATATCTCTAATGAAAATTTATTCAAGGCAGAGGTTTTAACAAACAGAATTATAGATGCAGGCGTTGATAGGATAGTGCATTATAGAAACAAAGACAATTTGAACGATTTAATTGAAAAAGGATTAAGGATTCGCACTGACAGAATAAAGGATGATGTTGTAAGGGTTATTGAGTTTAAGGATTATGACATCTCCGCATGTTCAGGCACACATGTTAAAAACAGCTCAGAGATAAAACACTTTATAATAGATGACTTTAAGAAGGAGAAAGGCCAAACAGTTGTCTTCTTTGAAGTTGGGAGTGAAGCTATTAAGATGAGATTGCAAAGAAGCCAAGAACTCTTAAAGATTTCTAAGATGCTGAACACTTCAACTGACGATACTGAAAGAAGAGTCAAATCCTGTGTTGAGAAAAATTCAGAGTTGAAAGAGAAGTATTATTATTATTTAACAAAGTTCATTGAGAAATCAAATCCAGAAAAAATAGGTGAAATTAATCTTTACACATTTGAATTCAAAAATGAGGAGAGCAAAGTTTTGACAAGAGCTATCAAGCCCCTGTGCAAGGGCAAAAATAGTGTAGTGCTTATCCTAAACAAACATGAAAACTCATTGGAAGTAATAATATGCTCTAACATAATCAATTGCAAACTTCTCGCTGATGAAATTCTGAAGCTTGGTGGCAGGGGCGGCGGAAGTGAAAGGTTATGCATCTGCTCTCTAAACAGAGAATCAAAAGAAATTTTGGATATTGTCAAGCAAAAGATTTTAAAAGGGATTTAATTAACTCTTATTTACGGGCCCGTGGTTTAGTGGCTATAACGCTGCCTTCACGTGGCGGAGGTCCCCGGTTCAAATCCGGGCGGGCCCATCATTATCTTCTACAATTTTTAACAATTCTTCATTTTTTCGATAAAACCTTTTTCTAAAAGGTTTTGTTGCACATCCGGGCGGGCCCATCATTATCTTCTACAATTTTTAACAATTCTTCATTTTTTCGATAAAACCTTTTTCCAAAAGGTTTTGTTGCACATCAGAACGGGCCCATCATTATCTTCTACAATTTTTAACAATTCTTCATTTTTCGATTCAACATTTTTCCCAAAAAGGTTGAGTTCCCACATCCGGGCGGGCCCATACAAAAAATATTTATACTTTCATCCTTGGTTTTAATCTATGAATAACAAAGAGATAAAATCCTATTTAAGAACTCTAACGGCTG
>JAMOQB010000006.1 GCA_027064225.1 Candidatus Woesearchaeota archaeon
TTCTTGTTGGCGAAGAAGCAATAACATCCCCATCATATCTTGTAAAGCGAAATGAAGAAGCACTTGTCAAGATAAACCCAAACTCAAAGTTTGCAAATCCTGACCATCCAGAAATGATTAAAATAAAGAGTAAAAATTCTCTGGACAACGAAGTTTCCGAAATTGTTGAGGAGAAAACAAGTAAAGCGAAGAAGGGTGAAACAGAGAAAGAAGAACTATCTGAGAATAAGCAAGCCAAGAAAAGTAGAGAAAAAAACACTTCAAAACAAGATCAAACTAAAAAAATAGAAAAGGTAGAAAAATGAGCGACGAGAAAAAGGAAAGGAAAATCAGATGGGGAATCGCACATATATATTCATCTTACAACAATACTATTATCCACATAACAGACCTTTCAGGAGCTGAGACCATTGCAAGGGCATCCGGAGGAATGGTTGTGAAACAGCAACGGTTGGAGAGCAGTCCAACAGCAGCAATGATAGCAGCAAAAACAGCAGGCAGAATTGCAATGGATAAAGGCATAAACGCGCTTCACATACGAATCAAAGCTCCAGGAGGTCATGAAGGCCCAACAAATCCCGGACCAGGAGCTCAAGCAGCTGTAAGAGCTCTGTCAAGATTGGGATTCAGAATAGGAGTTATAGAAGATATCACCCCAATACCACACGATGGATGTAGAAAATCCGGCGGAAAGAGAGGAAGAAGAGTATGAACATAACAGTACTTGATAAGAAAGGATTGAAACTTAAACTCCTCATTAAGGGAGCAACGATTCCCTATGTCAACACACTTAGGAGAATCATCATTGAAGAAGTGCCGACAATGGCAATAGAAGATGTTGAGTTTTTTAAGAATGACTCAGTCCTCTACGACGAAATCATCGCACACAGGTTAGGACTGATTCCACTTACAACATCATTGGACGATTATAATTTCAGAGAAACATGCACCTGCGGAGGAGCAGGGTGTGCCAAATGTCAAGTCAAATTCACGCTAAAAGTGAAAGGCCCAAAGACAGTGTATGCATCTGACCTTAAAAGTACAGACCCCCAAATAAAACCGGTATATCCAAACATTCCAATCACCAAACTTACAGAAGGGCAAACCTTAGAATTAGAAGCGACAGCTGAACTTGGAAGGGGAAAAGAACATATGAAGTGGAGCCCCGGACTAGCATATTATCAGCAGGTTGCAGAAATAACAATAAACAACAATAAAATTAAAAACAAAGAAGAATGTGCAGCAATCTGTCCGAAGAAAGTGCTCCAAGTTAAAGGCAATGAATTAGTTGTTGACAAAAACAAAATATACGACTGTGACCTCTGTGGAGCGTGCACGGACAAATGCAAAGAAGGAATAAAAGTAGAACCAAAAGAGAATGAGTTCCTATTTTCCCTTGAATCATGGGGTCAGCTTAACACAGAGGAAATTATGAGAAGAGCTGTCAAAGAAATAGATGATAAATTTAACGATTTCATTGACTCAATAAAAAAAGCGTGAGCTTTGCATCAAACTCCTTGCGGGGGTAGCAAAGCCTGGTCAAATGTGCAAGGTTGAGGAATTAAGATAATGCAAAAGCCTTGTCCCTTAGTGGGTTCCTGGGTTCAAATCCCAGCCCCCGCATAAAATATTTGGGATAGGCAAAAAAGGAGAGAAAAATGAAAGTGAAAACAAAAGCAACAAACCCGGACTTAGTAAGCTTAATAGTAGAGCTCAGATCGGAAAGCTTCAAATCCAAAAAACCTATATGGAAAGCAGTAGCTAAACTACTTGACAAACCAACAAGGTCAAGGAGAATTGTTAATATCACAAGAATAGACAAAAACACAAAAGAAAATGACGCAGTGGTGGTTCCTGGTAAGGTTCTGGCAACAGGAGAGCTAACTCATAAAGTAACCATCGCAGCACTATCCTTCTCAAAGCAGGCAAAAGAAAAAATAGAAAAAGCAGGAGGAAAAGTCCTTACAATAAGAGAAGCTATGAAAGATAAAAATCTGAAAAACATTAAAATAATAGGGTAAGAAAATGATACTCAACGCTGAAAATAAAATAATCGGAAGGTTGGCAAGCTACGCAGCAAAGAAAGCCATGCTGGGAGAAGAAGTTATAATAGTCAACTGCGCTAAAGCAGTCATCTCAGGAGATAAAAGAGAAATCATAGAAAAATACAGAGCTAGGAGAGAAAGGCGAACAATAAGAAGAGGCCCATTCTTCCCTAAAAGCGCGGATAGAATCGTCAAAAGAATGATAAGAGGCATGCTCCCCTACAAACAAGAAAAAGGTAAGAAAGCCCTCAAAAGGGTTAAATGCTATGTCTCAATACCAAAAGCATTTCAGGATAAAGAAATCATAGACCTCAAACAATTCAACAAGGATAAACTCCCAAACACAAAATACATGACATTGAAAGATTTATCAAAAGAATTAGGTGCTAAGTATGAGTGAGATAATCCACACATCAGGAAAGAGAAAGAGATCCATAGCAAGAGCCACACTCAAACCTGGAAAAGGAGAAGTTAGGATCAACCAAATACCTCTACAAGTGTATGAGCCAAAACTCGCAAGGATGAAGATTGAAGAAGGATTAATAATTGCAGGGGATGTTCTGAAAAAAGTGGATATATCTGTAATTGTTAAAGGAGGAGGAATTAACAGCCAAGCAGAAGCAGTAAGAACAGCAATATCCAAAGCACTTGTCCAATACGAACCAAAACTCAAGGATAAATATTTAGAATATGACAGGAACTTCTTAGTTAACGATGTAAGATACAAGGAAACAAAGAAGCCGGGTACGCACGGAAGAGCAAGAGCGAAGAGGCAAAAATCGTACAGGTGAGCATATGATAATCCCAGTAAGATGCTACAGTTGTGGAAAACCCATAGGACACCTGTGGGAAGAATTTGAGAGAAGAGTTAAAGCAGGAGAGGATAGAAAGAAGGTTTTAGACGACTTGGGACTTGAAAGACAATGTTGCAGAGCAATATTCCTCGGGCATGTTGAACTAATAGACGAAATAGCAAAATTCAAAAGATAAAAATTTTCTTAAAACTTATTATCGTTATTTTTAAATACTTCTCAAACTTACCTCTGCCTGATGTTACTATGAACTCTCAACTGAAAGAAATTGCAAAAAAATGGCAGAACATATGGAGAGAAACGCACGCGTTCAAATCCAAAGAAGACCCTGAAAAAAAGAAATTCTACTGCTTAGAAATGTTCCCTTACCCCTCCGGGAAACTTCACATGGGCCATGTGAGAAACTACAGCTTAGGCGACTCATACGCAAGGTTCAAGCGAATGCAAGGTTACAATGTCCTCTACCCAATGGGCTATGACTCATTCGGACTTCCAGCAGAAAACGCCGCCATAAAACATAAAGAAGATCCAGAAGAATGGACAGCAAACTGCATAGCAATGATGAAAGAGCAACAGGAACAACTTGGATTCAGCTACGACTGGGACAGAATCGTTGAGACATACAAACCAGAATATTACAAATGGAATCAATGGATCTTTCTGAAACTCTACGAGAAAGGGCTTGTGTACAGAAAAAAATCAGCTGTCAACTGGTGTCCCCACTGCCACACAGTCCTTGCTAATGAGCAAGTAATAGATGGAAAGTGTTGGCGATGCCACACAAAAGTTGAAGTAAAACACATAGAGCAATGGTTCCTAAAAATAACTGCCTACGCAGACGAACTTCTAAAAGACCTTGACCAACTGGACTGGCCTGAAAGAGTAAAAGTTATGCAAAGAAATTGGATAGGCAGGAGCGAAGGAACACTTGTAAATTTTAAACTTGTGGGGTCCGACAAAACACTTAAAGTATTTACGACAAGACCTGACACCTTGTTTGGAGTTACATTCCTTGTCATAGCTCCTGAACATCCAGTAGTTCAAGAACTTGTTAAAGGAACTCCAAAAGAAAAAGAAATAAAAGAATTCATCAGGAGAGTTGTTATAGAAGAAAAAGCGACTCGAACTGCAGAAGATAAGGAGAAAGAAGGCATCTTCACAGGCAAATACGCTATTAATCCTGTAACGAATGAAAAGATTCCAATATACCTCGCAAACTTTGTTCTCTTAGATTATGGAACAGGCATAGTAATGGCGGTTCCAACCCACGACCAAAGGGACTTTGAGTTTGCAAAGAAATACAGTATCCCCATGAAACTTGTCATACAGCCAAAGAACGAGACACTGAAAATTGATGAGATGAAAGAAGCATATGAAGGCGAAGGCGTGCTAATAAACTCTGGACAGTTCTCAGGCATGGACAATGAAAAAGCGAAAGAAGCCATAACAAAATACTTAGAAGAAAAAGGCCTGGGAAAGAAGACAGTTCAATATAAATTAAGAGATTGGCTCATATCAAGGCAGAGATATTGGGGCACGCCCATACCCATGATAAAATGCCCAAAGCACGGTTATGTTCCTGTGCCATACGACCAACTACCTGTCAAACTTCCGAAAGATGTTGAATTCACAGGACAAGGAAATCCTTTGAAGACCTCAGAAAAATTCGTAAAGACAAAATGTCCAATTTGTGGGGCTGAAGCAGAGAGAGAAACTGACACAATGGACACATTCTTTGACTCATCCTGGTACTTCTTAAGATACACAAGTCCAAAAGAAGACAAACTTCCATTTAACAAAGAAGCAGCTAAATATTGGATGCCAGTTGACCAATACATCGGAGGAATTGAGCACGCAGTTTTACACCTTTTATACTCAAGGTTCTTCACAAAAGCTTTGCGTGATATTGGCTTAATTGATGTTGACGAGCCGTTCAAGCGATTGTTAACCCAAGGAATGGTGTTAAAGGATGGAGAAGCAATGTCAAAGAGCAAAGGAAATGTGGTTGACCCAGGAGAAATTATTGATAAGTATGGTCCTGATACAGCGAGATTCTTCATACTATCAGCAGCCTCTCCTGAAAAAGAGCTTGAGTGGAGCACAGAGGGCGTAGATAAGGTTTACAAGTTCTTAAATAAACTCCTCTCATTATCTAAGAACAACATAAAAAGATTCAGACATGAACCTATAAACTATGAAACCCTTAACAGCATGGAAAAATATCTACTGTCAAAGACAAACACAACTGTAAAAGAAGTTGAAACCGATATTGACAGTTTTAAAACAAATGTTGCACTACTCAAAATAACAAACTTAACAAATGAACTTGCCAAGTTATCCAGTAAAATAAATGACGCTGTTTTTGAATACACGCTTGAAAAGATAAGTTTAATGGCAGCTCCATTCACGCCGCACCTCAGCGAGGAGATATGGCATGATTTAGGACATGACACCTTGATTAGCTTGGAAAAATGGCCAGAGATAAATTTGCAGTATATAAACAGAAGGATTGAGGAACTTCAAACAATAAAAGATAAAGTTAAGTCGGATATAATAAACACCTTAAACCTCGTTCAGAGAAAAACAGGCAAGACATTCAGCACAGCAAAACTGATACTGCCAAAAGCATGGAAATATGAGCTCGTCTCGGAAATCAGAAAACAAATGAGCCAAACAAAGAATAAAGGAGAAATCATAAAGAACATTATGAACATTGAAAAGTTTAAACAAAGCGAGGCAGTGCAAATAATCCAAAAAATCCTAAAAAATCCAAAAGTCCTTCCAAATGAGGATTTCAGCAGAGAAGAGGAAGAGAACTTCTTAAATGATTACAAGGAAGAACTTGAAAAAGATACTAAACTGAAAATAATCATTGAAAAAGAGGAGGAGTCAGAGGAGCAGAAGGCAAGGACAGCGATGCCTGGAAAACCCGCAATTGTCCTTTTGGAATAGAATGAAAATCTTAATTGTCTACTTGGAAAAGGAGAGAAAAGAAGCTTATGAATTGAAGAGAAAAATAAGGAATCATGAAGTCAAAATAATAAATAGAAAGCGGTTGAAAAGATTTCTGGAAGGCGGGTTCATTAAGTTTGATTTAACAATCGTTGTTGGAGGAGACGGCACCTTCCTCAGAACAGCTCAGTTCATAAGCAACAAACTAATTCTTGGCATCAATCCAAAACCTGGGAGGAGAGAAGCATTCCTATCCAGTATGACAGCAGACCAATTTTCAGAAGAACTATTAAGTAAATTAAAAGTGGAATACCTGCCGAGGTTGAAAGTGAAAATAAATAACAAATTGATTAAAGAAAAAGCTGTGAATGATATCTACATTGGAGACAAAAAGCCTTATAAGACATCAAAATATATCATAGAATTCAAGGGAAAGAAAGAAACCCAAATTTCCTCAGGTGTAATCGCAAGCACAGCAATAGGAACAAACTCCTGGTTCAAATCTTTGACAGGCAAAACACACACCGACAACAGCAAAATATACTTTGCAGTGAGGGAACCTTACTCAAACAAGGTTTATAAAGCGACGATAAAAGAGGGAGCTACACAAAAGTTAAAATTGACAGCTTTGAAAAACCTTATTTTAGTAGTTGACAGCGTCAGCGAAGAGTACAAAGTGAATAAAGATGACAGAGTAACTATAACAATTGAAAAGAGTTCTCTCAAAAGATTGGTAATGACTTAATAATGTAAGTGTGGCGGGCGTCCGGGACTTGACACCAGCTCTACACAATGGTAACCCTGCAGCCTTCTCAACCCCGCTACCTCTCAGACACCTCTCCTACTGATTATGGCTGCTTCCTCCCAGACCTGACCAGGTTCTCAATGGGAGAAGTCCTGAAAGACAGGGCGTCACTGTCGGACAGCAGGACCAAAGTATAGAGCTAATGCCTCATCCTGGACAAAGCCCCACCGTAAAGCCCGTTTGTGGTGCAGGGAAGGGCTAACTCCCCGGCCTGCCCGCCACATAATAACAACAAAAGAAACGCTATTTAAATGTTGCGGTAAGTTAAAAGTGTTTTTTCTGAGAAAAGTTTATAATTTAAAGATGCAACATTTCTCTCATGAAACTTAACAAAAGATTCTTGTTATTACTCTGTCTGATACTCTTAGCTCTTGTATTTCATAGCATAGAACAGCACAGATTCATTAGAAATGAGGAGAATGTTTCCTCATCCTGCTTGATTGTTGTAGCACCTCAAGATTTTAAGGATGAAGAGTATTTTACAACAAAGAAAATTCTTGAGCAGAATGGATGCTCTGTGCTTACCTTCTCATCCAGGAATTATGCTACCAGCGTTAATAAGGTTAAAATAAGAACTATACCTCTAGATAACCTATCTGCTTATTTGAACAACGCATCAGCACTTATACTTATAGGAGGTCCAGGAGTTCTTTACTATGAAAATAATTCTGAGCTGTTCTCTCTTGTGAACACAGCTTATTCTGAAAACAAAACCCTTGGAGCAATCTGTTTGGCACCTCTTATACTTGCTGAGTCAGGTGTCTTAAAAGGAAAGCGTGCAACTGTCTGGGGCAACTCTTTTGCTCAAAAGTTGGAAAGGTTAGGTGTGAATTATGTTGACAAACCTGTTGTCGTTGATGGCAGAATAATTACCTCAAACGGACCGGAGCATGCGGGTGAATTTGCAAATAAAATAATATCCAACATAAAAGGATAAATTTTTATTCTTTTTGCATAATTCTATATTGAGGTGAGAAATATGGTGGATAATATTACTCTTGGCGATACAATTATTGAGTGGCTTGGACACGATACTTTCCTTATAAACTTCAAAGGCAAAAAAATAGTCATTGACCCTTTTAGAATTTCTAAACCCTTCAAAGCAGATTACATTCTTATAACACACAGTCACTACGACCATTGCAGTTTGGAAGACATATCCAAACTTGTAGGGCCCAACACGAAAATAATTTGTCCAGCTGACTGTATGAGTAAGATAAATAAGATTGCAAATGTTAATATAAACATCATTGAGCCGAATTCACAACTCAACACAGAGGACTTTTCTGTTGAGACCATTCCCGCTTACAATGTCAACAAGGAATTTCACAAAAGAATCAACAACTGGTTAGGTTATGTTATTGATTTAAATGGTATTAGAATATACCACGCTGGCGACACAGATCTAATTCCTGAAATGAAGAATTTGAAGAATATAACAATTGCTCTGCTTCCCGTTGGTGGGACATATACAATGAATGCAGAAGAAGCTGCGGAAGCTGTTAGAATAATAAATCCTGAGATGGCAATTCCTATGCACTACGGAACTATAGTTGGAACTATTCAGGACGCTCAGAAGTTTAAGAACTTAGTCGGCGATAAAGCTATTATTCTAAATAAGAAGAGCAATTAGGTATCCTAAGAGGCACCCTACTGTTATAGAAGGCATAGCGGGATAAAACTTTCCTTTCTGCGAGTGTGTAAACAGCAGCAGTAGAGAGATAGATGCGAGTATAGGCACTAACAAAACTTTCCAAAGTGGAAAGTACTTTAGCATTACTCCCGCAAAGATGAGTGGAAAAGTTATGTCGCCCCCACCTAAGATAGCAATGTCAGATTTATTAGATTTTACCTTGCAATGTTTGCTTACCCTGCTTGAAATCTTGGATAAATTAGAGCCACTCTTTGGAATAGCCAAACCCATAAATCTACTGCTTGACAATTGAAACTTAGCCAAGCTGACCATGTGCTTGCTTTTGAACACAGCAACATAATCATAAATTGAAATTAGAATCAAAAGTGCTGAGATAGAGAACATGTTGAACAGAGGAACAAGAAAAACCGAAATGCCAGCATAAACTAACGGTTCAGTTAAGTTATGAAAGTATGCATTCCTGGACTTTACCTTTAGGAAAACAAGCAGTCCACTAACGGCGAGAGCAAGCTTTACATTCATAAACGCAGATAACGAGACACTCATAGCCAAGAACACAGCAAGCATATACCACATGTTCCAAATATTTCCTGCCTTGAACTTAACAAGAATAAAAACTAGAACTGTGCTTAAGAGTATAGCAATGAATACACTGATGAATGACCAATTCTCATTTACCTTTGGAGGTTCGCCAGTGATTGCGTTTGTATGCCAGGACACATTTGTAGAATAAGAAACTCCATGAGGAGTGTTAATTTTTACAACTCTCTTAACCATATACTTGTTTATAACAACCAACCCGAAGAGTTGAGTTATCAAGAATAAACTCAAAAGCATCAGGGTTATTTTCCAAGAGTGCTTCATAGCATGGCAAATTCATATCTCATATAAAATGTTTGCTGTTAACCTTTACTATAACTGGGGGACTCAAAAAGAGCATGCAACTTGTATTTCTCAAATAAGTGAAAGAAAGTTTTTTATATTCTCCACGCAAACGAGAATCAATGGGTAAAAATGATAAAATAGACCCTTGGGGTGAAGGGCTTCCTGAGGATTATAAAAGAATAATTGAGAAGTTTGGACTTGAAAAATTTAATCCTAAAGATTTTCCTGAGCCAAATATTTTGATGAGAAGAGGCATAATCTTCGCAGGCAGGGATTTGAAAAAGATATCCGATGCGATAAATCACAGGAAACCTTACTATGTTCTAACAGGCATAATGCCCTCTGCGGAGAAAATTCACTTTGGCACAAAAAATATAATTGATATGGTCTCATACTTCCAACAGCACGGAGCAGAAACCTATGTGTGCATAGCTGACCTTGAAAGCTTAGCAACTAGAAAGGTTAGCTTAGAAGAAGCAAAGAAAAGAGCTCTTAATTTTCACATTCCTCTCTACTTAGCACTTGGCTTAGATATCAAGAAGACAAAATTCTACTTCCAATCAGAGAATAAAGAGGTTATGCACCTCGCTTATGACTTCTCAAATAGATTAACTCTCAATGAGTATAGAGCAGTTTATGGAAATGCTGAGCCATCAAGAATTATAAGTTCCCTAACGCAGATGGGAGACATTCTTTTCCCACAAATGGATAAGCCAATGCCTGGAATAATTCCCGTTGGAGTTGACCAAGACCCGCACATAAGAGTAACTAGAGATATAGTTGCAAGGTATAAAAAGAAGAGATTTATCACGCCCAGCTCCATCTACTCTAAATTTATGCCCTCCTTAAATGGAAGCATAAAAATGTCAAAGTCAAGCAGAGAAGGATCTATATTCCTACCTTCACAAGGTAAAGATATTTGCAAGTTAATAAAGAAAGCTTTGACAGGTGGGAGAGAAAGCATAGAAGCCCAAAAGAAATATGGCGGGAACCCTGAAAAATGCATGATATTTGAACTGTACAAAGAACATTTAATAAAAGATGATAATGAACTTGAAGAGATAAGACAGAAGTGTAAGAGGGGAGACTTGTTGTGCGGGCAGTGTAAGAGACACGCCTGCGAATTAATGAACCTCATACTTGGAGATATCAATGAGAAATTTGAAAAGATGAAAACAAAAATGGATAAAGTTAAATTTATCACTTTCAACGACTAAAGAAAGACAAAAAAGATTTAAAAAAAGAGTTTGTAATTTAAAAAAGAGGTGGTAAAATGAATCAAAAAAGGACTTATGCTCCGATGAATGCAACTTCCTTGGCAACATCAATTCTCTTAGTTGTAATATCCATTGCGTTTGTGATGCCTGTGAGCCCATCATGGGGATTAGCATTCGCCTCAGTAGGTTTGATCATGCTTATAGCATCATTCTCTTCACTGAGCGAGGGGCCAGAAGAACTTGTCAAAGAATATGAAGCACGCGAGAGAAGATTATGGGAAGAATTTGAGAAAAAAGCAGAAGAACTTAGAAAGAGCAAAGAAGAGATAGGTAAACTCCGAGAGGAAAAAGAAAGCTTAGAAGCAAAGATAAAAGAGGAACTATCAAGGATGAAGAAACCAAACAACAAAAAAACCAAAAAGAAGAGGCAGTCATCCAAGAGAAAGGTAAAGAAGAGAGCTACTAAGGTAAGAAAAGCCAAAACAGTGAAGAAAAGCACAAGGAGAAAATCCAAAAGAAGGAAGTAAACTGGATAACGCAAAATGTATGAGATAGTAATAGGCAGGGATGAGGATGACAGAAAGAAGTATAATCTCCTAGGCACAGTGCTAATTGGAAAACAATATGTTAAGATGGGTCAGACAACATCCCTGTCAAACCCTGTCTATCTTGACATATCAAGAAGTCATGTTATCTTCATATGCGGGAAGCGCGGGTCGGGAAAGTGTGTAACTGGAGACACAAAAGTAATGCTTGAAACAGGCGAAGAAGTTGAGATAAAAGACCTGAAAAGCAGAAAAGAAAAAGTAATATCTATAAACGGCAAAGCTGAGCTTAAAACCTGCAGACGAGAAAATTTTTTTGAGAGAGAAGTCAATAAAATCTTGAAGATTACACTTGAAACTGGCAAGGAGATAAAACTCACGCCTGAACATCCCTTACTAACAAAATCTGGCTGGGTGCCTGCAAAGTACTTATCAGTTGGAGATAAAATTGCAACTCCAAGACATTTGGAATTCTTCGGCACTGAAACAATAACCGATGCAGAAATTGAAGAAATACTATCTAAACTTAAAGAAGAGGAATACATCTTACCAAGTAAGGTTTTCAAACTAACAAGGGAAGATACTGCACGATTGCTTAAAAAGGTAGAACAATCCAAAATAATAAACTCAAAAAAAGCTGCGATGCAAGTGCAGACACTTCTATTAAAACTTGGTAAAGTAGCTGAGATAAGAGGAAATCAAATAATTGTAAAATCCTCTAATATAGAAACATGTGGAAATCTCAAACTTAAAACTGAAATTAGATTTGATACCTTCAAAGACATCCTTTGGGAGAGAATAAAAGGAGTTGAGGAACTTAATGGAAAGTTTAAGGTTTATGATATATCTGTTCCAAAAAACCATAACTTCATAGCAAACAACATTATTGTGCATAACAGCTACACTATGGGTGTTATAGCTGAGTCCATAGCAGATATGCCTAAAGAGGTCTCATCAAACATATCCATAATTATGCTTGATACTATGGGTATCTACTGGACTATGAAATATCCTAACAAGAAGGATGAAGAACTTCTTAGGCAGTGGGGCCTTACACCAAAAGGTCTTAATGTTAAAATTTACACACCAAAGGGATTCTTCAATGAGTTTAAGGAGAAAGGAATTCCAACTGATTATCCCTTCTCAATACAGCCCTCTGAATTAACACCTCTTGATTGGGCGAGAACATTTAACATAGACCCAGATTCAGAGGTTGCAGTATTCATATCAAGAATAATTCTTAAGTTAAAAGATAAAGGCAACCTACATTTCTCTATGGATGATGTGATAAGAGAAATAGAGAATGATAACAAGGCGGATGAGAGGGTAAAACTTGCAGCTGAAAACCACTTTGTGGAAGCTAAAGGTTGGGGCTTGTTTGATGCTCACGGAACGAGAATAGAAGATCTTGTCCTTCCAGGACAAGTCAGCGTCTTAGATGTTAGCTGTTATGTAACCACACCAGGAAGTCAAAACATAAGAGCTCTTGTCATAGGATTAGTTGCTCAAAAATTGTTCATTGAACGAATGGTTGAGCGAAGGAAAGAGGAATCTCAAGAGCTTAAAAGAACACTTGAATTTGAAGAAGCAGACGGTGGGAAAAAACAGTTTCCACTTGTATGGTTAATTATTGATGAGGCACATGAGTTCCTGCCTAGAGAAGGTAAAACTGTCGCGTCAGACCCATTGATAACTATCCTGAGGGAAGGCAGGCAACCAGGTATATCATTAGTGCTTGCATCTCAACAACCGGGCAAGATACACACAGATGTTATGACCCAATCAGACATAGTAATAAGCCACAGGTTAACCGCTAAAATAGATGTGCAAGCCCTTGGACTGTTAATGCAGAGCTACATGCACGGCACATTGGATAAATATCTTCAAGACCTGCCCAGAGTCAAAGGAGCCGCAATTGTATTTGATGATACGAATGAGAGAATGTTTGCCATACGAGTAAGACCAAGAATAACATGGCATGGTGGTTCTTCACCGACGGCGATACACAAGCATGAAAAATTGTTTGAGGATTAAAATGAACTCTTTTGAAAAACTTAGGAAGGTATATGAAAAAGAAGATGAGGAGAGAGATAAGCTCATCAAGCAAAGCAGGGAGATTGTCAAATTATCAAAAAAGGTTATCTACTCTGTTCATAGGCATGAGTTATCTAAAGCTAAGAAGTATTTGAGTTCAATGCAACATAAAATAAGAAGTGTATCTGACAAAAAAGAGCCCTATTCAAAGATAGCTGTTCAAGAATATGTTGAGGCAAAGCTCTTCTACGATTATGTAAATACAGGTAAACTAACCATGGATAAACTTAGGTTTGATGTTGATGAGGTTTTGTTGGGGATATGCGACCTGACAGGTGAGCTTATGAGATATGCAACCAACTGTTTCATAAACAATAATTTCAAAACCGTGCTTGAGGTAAAAAAAGTGATGGATACTATATATGATGAGCTTGGACTCTTTGACTTCAGAAACAGCGAATTAAGGAGAAAATATGATTCAATAAAATATTCTGTTAAGAAAATAGATGACCTTGTTATAGAAATAAAAAAGCTTAACAATTGATTAACAAATAATTGTAAATATTCTCTCTTATGCTATTTTTTAATGCAAGTTATAGATTTGGCTCCTTGCTTCTAATTCTTTAAAATTTTACGCAATCCTTCTCACATTATTTTGTTACTACTTAATAACGAAACATTTAAATATAAGTTAGTTCTTCTTTGGTAGTAACATATAATAATCACTTATTAGAGGTGTAATTATGAAACAAATTGGAAATATTAAAATGCTTGCTGCAATAATGTTTTTGCTTGTGTCAGCACTCTTCTTTATTGGAAATGCCCACTTGGTTAAAGCGTACAATGCAGATGATTATGGCCACTCTTTTATTTATCAGAAGACCTGTTCAGATTCCTCAATAGAATCTCATTCAAGATTCTCTGTGTTTGATTTGGGAACTGCAAGTGGCTGTAAAAATTACAATAGATGCACTAATGACCACTCCTCTGTTTTGGATGTTGTATGCATATACCCATCTGATATAAATTCAAAAGCGGGAAAGGATTATCCAGGAAAGCACTGCTCTTCTTATGTAGTGCCAGAATCAGAGAATAGTCCTTATCATTTGGTTTATGCAAGCCAGTTTGGACCTAACGATGAAGGTAATGTAAGAGTATTAGACTGCTCAGGATATTGGGGCTCTGGAAAATGCGAAGATAAGAATGAATACGGTCAGACAGTGACTGCTCACTGCTGTTTGCTGGAAGGAGGCGATATTTCTAAGGTTCCTAATAAAGGAGTTATTGACCCTCTCATAGGATACAACGATGATTATTACTGCTGTGTTGGATACCATGCTACAAACGGCCACTGCTGTAAATCAGGGGAAGTGTGGAACACCCAAGACAATAGGTGTGAAACTCCCGACAATACCGCACCTAGTACAACAATTTCTCCAAATGGCCATGAATGGACTAAGAGCGATGTTAGTTTTAGTTTGAGTTGTAGTGATGGTGGTTCTGGTTGTGCTCATACTTATTATGATATTGTTGGCGAGTATGATTCTTGTCCATCAGCTGGGAGTTATTCATATGAAGAGGGTGATTTTGGAACTGTTAGTTGTTCTTACGGTTCTGTATGCAAAGAGAAGGTTTGTTATTACAGTGTTGATAATTCAGGCAATGTTGAGAGTGTTCATCAGAGCGATCTTTTTAAGATAGATAAGACAAGTCCTGAGACAACTATATATCCTGATGGCGGCTCTTTTTCAGATGATGTTTCTGTTTCGTTGACTTGTTCAGACACTGGTTCAGGATGTTCAGGAACTTATTATAAGGTTGTAGATGCTTCAACATATTGCAGTTCAAATGATTACTCTGGATTTTCGTATGGCAACAGCTTCACTATAAGGTGTGACGGCAACTGCCAGAAGAAAGTTTGTTATTACAGTGTTGATAATGCTGGCAACAAGGAAGGTGTTGAGACAAGTAGCACATTTACAATTACAAAGCAGAAGCCAAACACTTGTCCTGTTTGGACTGTTCAGAGTTTGTCTTATAGTGTTAATAAGGGGGATACTTTTACTCTTGATTTGAGTGATTATGCTTATGATGCTGATGGTGATTTGTTGTATTATTATTCTGATGGTTCTCTTCCTTATGGGGCGAGTTTGGATAGGTTGTCTGGTTTGTTTAGTTGGAGTACTGGGTCTGCGAGTGTGGGTCAGCACAGTTTTTATTTTTATGTTTCTGATAGTGAGTGTAGGAGTGTTGATTTGGTTGTGAGTGTTGATGTTGAGCAGAGTAATCATGAGCCGTCTGTTAGTAATGTTTACATAACTCCGAATCAGCCTTATACGACTGATGATTTGACATGTCATTATACATTTTATGATCGGGATGGGGATTCTGATTTGAGTAGTGTTTATTGGTTTAAGAATGGTGTTAAGATGTCTTTTACGGGTGAGGTGCTTCCTCATACTTATACTGAAAAGGGTGATGTGATTGTTTGTGAGGTTGTGCCTTTTGATGGTAAAGAGTATGGGACTGCTGTTGATTCGAGTTCCGTTGTTATCTTGAACAGTTGTCCAGAATGGAGCGTTTCCAGTTTAACATATTCAACTACTATTGGGAAGGAGGTTAGTTTCAACGCGGCTCAGTATGTTACAGATGCAGACGATGATATAATTACCTTTACAATGTTTGGGAATCCTTCAGGATCTTCAATAGACCAGAATGGAGAGTTCTCATGGACACCACAAACTGGTCAGGAGGGAGCACATAACTTTTACATAATAGCAAGTGATAATGAGTGCAGTTCAAATGTCCAAGTTGAGATAATTGTTAATAAGCCAGTTCCATCTTTGAATGCCGTTTTGGAAGCCATACCTGTTCAGGGCTACGCACCTTTGCAAGTTCACTTTAACGCTTCAAAGAGCACGGGTAACATAGCAAGGTATTGTATAAATTATGGTGATGGCCAAAGTTATTGTTCAGAGGATCCTTTGGTTGTAGATCACACTTATAATAGCGTAGGCATATACACAGCCACCTTAACAGTTACAGATGCTTATGGAAACTTTGATACGGACTCTGTTGTAATCACAGTTTTGAATAAGCCAATACCTGTAACTCCCACTTTAAAAGTTGTTTCAATAAACTGCTTTTCAAGAATAACTGTTGGCAATAATCAATCCTGTTCAATCTTAGTTGAAGATGATAAGGGAAATAAGGTTGGAGGTGCAGATGTTACAGTTTATTTTGATGATGGAAGTTTCTTTGGAAGCTGCACCACTGATTCCATAACCGGTGGTTGCAGTGTGAAGAAACTTATGGCCTCTGTTGGCACTTACACTGTTTATGCAACAGCAGAGAAATCAGGATATAATCCAGACCTTGACAAAACACCAAGTTTCACATTTGAAGTTATGAAGAAGAGGTATACGATCTACGACTTGAAGATTTATAACGATTCAGAATTTACGCAGGAGGATGATGTGTTTTACCGCGGGGAAAACATGTATGTCATGTTTAAAGTTAAAGATGATTACACTGATGAACCCGTTGATGATATAGTATCTCAAGTTACACTTGTAAGTCCTCCGGGCGGAAGGGTAAATCTGCAGTTTTTAAGAGAATCTAATGGAGCTTATTACTATCAGTTAGCACCTATTCCAACAACGCACATGTTCCTTGGGAGCAGTCAGGTCTTTTCATTCGTGTTTAATTTCACAGATAACAGCAGTGGACAGCTTGAAGCACCTGTAACAATATTGAACAACCCTCCAAAGATTATCCCACCAATAAACAATTTAACTGTTATCAGAGGAAGTCAGTATATACTTAATCTGGCTCAACATGAATTTGATGTTGAGGATTCGGGGAGCAACCTCTCTTGGAGCGTTGTTGACTACCCAAGAAATTTGGTAACATATTACCTGAACGGAAAAGAGCTTATATTAACATCAAACGGACTTGAAGGGAATGGGACACTAACATTGAAATTAACGGATTTAGATGGTGCTTACGCAACAGAGACGATTAACTTAACTGTTAAGAGAGGCGTCAACCATGCTCCTTACTTCATATCAAAGCCAGTAACTTTTGTCAGAGCTGGTGAAACTTACGAGTACTATCCTGTTGCAGTGGATCCAGATAAGGATTCATTGACTTATGAACTTGTAGAATCTCCGGATGGTATGACTCTTAGGCAGGATGTTCATGCGATTATTTGGAGAGTTCCTTTGAGCTATGCAGGAAAGACGGTTAATGTTTCAGTAACCGCAGCAGATCCTTACGGGTTACAAGCTGTGCAGACATATCAAATAAGAGTTGGCATGCCTGCTGAGCAGATACTCCCAAGGAGAAGAGTATTTGTCAGCACATTGAGAATTGAACATGAGGACTGCTTGAAACCAGGAGAGGACATGTTTGTTTGGATTAATTTCAAGAATTTGGGATTTTATGATTTAGAAGGGGTCAAGATAAGGGCAGTTGTTCACAGCATTGACTCATCAACAATGATTGGACCAATAAGTGTTGATGCAGGACAAGAAATTTCAAAAGTTTTATTAATGCACATAGACGACAATGCCGAACCTGGACATTATTATGTTAGGTTTACCTTGTACAATGATAGAATTAGAAGAGTGTTATATAGAGAGTTTATAATAACAAAGAAGAGTCGTAGTCATGGCACAACCAGTCAGTAATTACATTTTCAGCAGTTATCACTATGTTAGAACAAAAGTATATTGTAACTACTATGACATACTGAATAACGAAAGATTTATATATGACTTGTGATTACTTTAAAGAAATGAAAGAGAGTAAACTGCAAAAAAGGGATGATATGCACAGAGACGGCAAGGAAGAGAATCAAATTAAATAAATAAAACAAAATAAAAAATGTTGAAAGGGGGTATAAAAAATGAAATACAACTTATTTTTGGTAACACTCGTATTATTTGCATTGTTTGCTGTGAGTGTTAATGCACTTCCACAAGTGCAAGAAGTTAAGATAAACGGCAATGTTTTCCAATCAGGAGACAACTTAGTCGTTTACAGAGGAGAACCTTTGACAATAAATGTTAAGTTGCATGCAAATACAACTGAGAACAACACACAAGTGACGGCAGACATTCTTGGATATGAATACAGTATTTATCAGGATGGACTCTCTGATTTAAGTCCTGTATTTGATATGACAGCTAATGACACACTTTATGAAACACTTCACCTGAAAGTTCCCACTGAAGTTCAGAAAGACTACTACGACTTAAGAATTAGAGTTGGAACAAGAACAGGAACAGCCTTTGAGGGACTCTACAGATTACACATTAAAGGTGAGAGACATAATGTAATGATACAGGATGTCTTGTTCACACCTGAGACAGAAGTTGTTTCGGGAAGAGCTTTAATTGCGGTTGTCAGAGTTAAGAACATTGGACAAGTGACTGAAGATGGAGTTAAGGTTGCAGTATCAATACCTGAACTGAATGTTGCCGCTTCAGACTACATTGATGAATTGAAACCTGACGAATCTACCAGCTCAGAAGAATTATACTTAAGGATTCCAGAGTGTGCAAAGGATGGAGAATACAAAGTTAATGTTAAGATAACCTACAATGAGGGATACTCAACAGAGTCAGTTCAGAAAACAATAAGAGTTGTTCAGTCACAATCCTGCAAGCAGGAAGATGAAAACACTACAACTCCTGTTCAGAAGACATCAAAGACAGTCATAAGCGTCCCATCAGAAGCACAAGAACTATACTTTGGAAAGGGAAGCGTCTATCCAGTGACAATCACAAATGAAGGAGCAACTGCACAGACATACACATTATCTGTTGAGGGAGCTGAATGGGCAACTATTAAATTAAGCCCATCAAATGTAGCTGTTGTCCAGCCAGGAGAGACAAAA
The DNA here is from genome assembly GCA_027064225.1 of Candidatus Woesearchaeota archaeon. Lineage (GTDB taxonomy): Archaea > Nanobdellota > Nanobdellia > Woesearchaeales > WAPY01 > WAPY01. The sequence continues at coordinate 18,852 of JAMOQB010000006.1, forward strand.
TATGTGTATATATATGTCACTCCAAAGCAGGATGCACAGGTTGGAGACCATGTTTTCAGTTTGAAAGTTGCTACAGACAGCACTGCTAAGGAAGTTGTTTTGAAGGGAACAGTCGTTAAACCAACAACAGACAACTTCAAGAGAGGACTTGAGATTTCCTTGATTGTCTTGCTCATAATATTGATTATTGTTGGTTTGATACTTGGATTGAGCAAGATCAGAGGAAACGGAAAGCAGGACGAAGACAGCTACTACTAAACTACTAAATTCTTTTTTATTTTTTAATTAATCTTGTTGAATCTTGTATTTATTTGACAGTCCTTCCATTGATGATAAAATGAGCAGAAAAAATGAATTTTCCAGGACACTTGCTTTTGTCTCATTAATTATATTCTTACTTACTTTAATCTCACTATCACAAAGTGTTTCAGCCATCGATTCAGTTCAGATATACTCAGATGCAAAAAACATAAACATGTGCAATTTTAACATAAGCTCATATAATATTTATCTATGTAACCCAACTCACACTTCTCAGGTTGTTCAGATAAAAGCTGTTGGCTCTGGAGCTAAGTTTTTAACATTCTCAAAAGACCTTGTACTTTTAAAGCCAAATGAAACAGAAATAGTGACTGTGTTTCTGAACCCAAACAATAAGCTCGGTGTTTATTCAACAAAACTGGAGTTTGTAATTAACGACAAAATCATAAAAGAACTTGACCAAACATTTAATTTTAAAACTTGCAGGACATTCAATTTTACAGTAAGTCCCTTATCCACATGTTATAACAACCAATCTAATCTTAAAATTATTGTTGGTAATGAGAGAGCATCAATGTTAAACCTTAAAATAAGGTTCCACGGAAAAACATACAGAGACAGCTTAGCTCCACTTGAGCAGAAGATACTTATGATACCAACAACTTACAAAAAGCTCGGAAACTTTTCAGAGCGAATAACACTTGAAGATGAGACAACTGGTTACAAACAATCTGCACTTGTTGAAGTAAATGTAAGCTCATGCGGGCAGAACATGAGCTCTCCATGGAAACGCATTCTCACTAAAATTCACAACAAGATGGGGGCATTTGCATCTTTTATAGGTTCAAATTCTACAACAAAAACACACAAATGGAAGATTAATCTCATAGTATTTTTGGTAGTGCTTATAATTCTCTTAGTTGTTCTCCTGATATTAAAGTATAAAAATGAAAAAGAGGAGCATAAAAGTATAGAGGAGCCAGCTGTGGAGGTTATACAGGCCGAGCCAGGAGTGGGAGTGCAAAACTCTAAATCTGAGGACCATGAAGAGTCAAAAGAGGGTAAAGGAGAGAAAGAGGGAAATGTAGAAGTTGAAAAGGTTGAGGTAAATAAACTTTTGAAAGCAAAGGGAAGTTCTGAAAGTAAGTTGGAAACAGACCAAGAAATACTTTCAAAAAAACCTTATTACAAGAGTGTTATGAATAAAATAAGGGAGAGCCATCTTCACGGCTTAAAAGTAGGTATGAAAGTTCTGCTAATAGCGTTGGTTATTATCCTTCTGGTGGCTTTTATTAAGTTTGGAGTATCACATATTAGAACAGGAAACCTTAACCTAACAGTAAATACAACACTCAACACGACAAGAAACATAACTAATGTGAGCAATGCAACAACAAATTTAAGTGTGAAAGAGCCATCTCATGCTAAAAACTTGACAATAACTATATATAGGAGAGTTAAGTCCTTTATTAAAGATTACTGGACTTACTTTGCCATAGGAATTGTTCTTTCCATACTCTTGATAATCTACTGCAATCATAAAGCTTATCCTTGCTGGGGAGAGAAGATACAAGAAGTAAAAGAAAGAGAAGTAAAGTCAAAGTCATATCATAAAACCAAAAGAAAATCCAGGAAGAAATCTAAAAAAACTAAAAAGTCAAAGAAGTGATTAAGTGATTTCTAAACCAAAACTTTTTATTTAACTCCTTTTCTTCTTACTGAATGCTTAAAATTAACTGTCTTTAGAAATATTTAGCAAGAGCGTATCTTCTTGATCTTTTTAGCTCTCCTCTGAGCCTTATTTAACTTTAAATTGCAGGTATAAATATAACACACTTTTTCACATTATCTGATACCTCTATTGGTGGCAAAAATAGAAGTTTAAACACATTGCGGTA
>JAMOQB010000007.1 GCA_027064225.1 Candidatus Woesearchaeota archaeon
AGAAAAAGATGTGGCTATGTTTAAAAAACTCTTTGAAGACGAGCGGTTCAAACCTGACGCCCTAAAAATATATCCATTAATGGTGTTCAAAGGAACAGAGATTTATGAATGGTGGAAGCGGGGGGAATTTAAACCATTGACAACTAAGGAAGCAACTGAGGAGATAATAAAAATAAAACAGTACATACCAAAGTATTGTCGAATAATGCGGGTTCAGAGGGACATACCAACAAAGTTCAGCGAGGCAGGGGTTGACATTACAAATCTAAGACAGCACATACACGAAGAAATGGAGAGAAGAGGATTAAAGTGCAATTGCATAAGATGCAGAGAACCGAGAGGAAGAAAAATTGATTTTGAAAATGTAAGGTTAAAAAGGATGGATTACAGAGCCAGTGGGGGCTATGAAGTGTTTCTAAGCTATGAAGATGAGAAAAACGACCTGCTCCTTGGATTTATAAGGTTGAGAATTCCAAACAAACCGTTCAGAAGAGAAATAAGTGAAAAAACTGCTGGAATAAGAGAAGTTCATGTTTATGGAAGAGCATTGCCAATAGGGAAGAAACTCAAAGAGGGAGTTCAGCACAGGGGCTTTGGAAGAAAACTCCTTGAAGAAGCTGAAAGAATCGCGCTTGAAGAATTTGATAAAAGAGAAATGCTCATAATATCAGGGATAGGTGTTCGGGAGTATTACAGAAAATTCGGCTATAAAAGAAAAGGAGTTTATATGAGCAAAGACATAGAGTAAAATAAAGAATACAAAAAGCATGATGAAGATGGAACCTAAAAAAATACCTTGGGCAGAAAAGTACAAAGCTCTCATAAAACCAAAGTTTGAGGAGAGATACAGAGAATTGCTTGGTGAAAGATATAAGGAATTTATTGAATATTCTTTATCATTTCAAACAGAGTCGTTTAGGATAAACACCTTAAAAATTAGTAATGAAAAAGAAGCAGAAATTCTTACAAAATTCAAAGAGAAATTCAAATTGGAGAGAATACCGTGGTACGAACACGGTTACTTTTATGAAGGAGAGAGGAGAGATATTGGAAACACAAAAGAGCATGTGCTCGGCTACATATATGTTCAAGAAGCTGCTTCAATGATACCTCCCATAGTTTTAAATCCAAATGAGGAAGATGTTGTTCTTGACATAGCCGCGGCACCTGGGTCAAAAACAACTCTATTATCTGCACTCATGAACAATAAAGGCATGATTGTAGCGAATGACTCCGACTTTCAGCGAGTTAAAGCTTTATCCTCCAACATACAGAGGATGGGAGCAGTGAATATTATAACAACAAATATGAACGGTCTTAATGTAAAGGGCAGATTCTCAAAGATACTGGTTGATGCTCCATGTTCAGGAACAGGCACAATAAGAAAATCCCTAAAAACTATAACCATGTGGAATCCCCACGCTGTTAAAAGGTTGGCAAAACTCCAAAGGAAGCTTATTGAGCACGCATTTAACCTCCTAGAAGATGGAGGCACGCTTGTTTACTCAACCTGCACTCTTGAGCCAGAGGAGAATGAAGGCACAGTTGACTACTTAATAAAGAGGTTTGACAATGCAAAACTTGAGAGCATAAAGTTAAACATTAAAAGTTCGGAACCCGTGGTTGAATTCAACGGCAACAGATATGATGATGAAGTTAAAAAGTGTTTGAGGATATGGCCCCAAGACAACAACACAGACGGATTCTTCGTTGCAAAAATAAGAAAATTATAATTTTCTCTTTTTAAGTTCAAACTTCAAAACATCTTGAATCTCTTCGTCAGAAACAGAGCACCCGTTCAACCGCAGACCCCAAAGCACAGCACTTAAAAGTTCAGACCTCAAATTTTTATAAGAGAACAATTCATCAGGCAGGATTAAATTGTCAAGAATGTGAAACTCATAAGCAAGAGTGATAAGCTCAACAGACCTCAACACTTTCAATGGAGAAAGCTCCTTCTTCAACACCCTAAGATTATCATAATCAACGCTTATATGTGTGTGGAGCTTCGCTTGAAGATGCTTCGCTATTAACTCTGGAGATTCAATGAGCATCCTCGTAGTTCGCTCATCAATTACAACCGCCTCAGAGCCCAAAAGCTTTGCAGTTGCTAATACATCCATCTCTCCTATGTGGACAATGGCGATGTATGAGTCATAAGCCTTAAAAGTGTGGTTGGCAATATCCATCAACCTATGAGATAAAAACCTTATTTTTTCACTCTTAACCAAATCAAGAGTGCCTGAGTAAAGCTCCTTCAAAACCATCAGAGCTTCAAGCTTAAACTTCTTGCTAGTTAACGGCTCATCTATAAGCTCGTACTTAACACCCTCAGGAATTAGAAAAGAGCCTGAAAACTTCTGCTTTAAAGGTTGAAGAGTCCAAAGCAAATTGTTCAGAGTCAAATTTATAATAGGTCCGCTGTCAAAGATGAGAGATTTCATTTTTGGAATATCCTCCTCGCTGTGTTTAGTCGGTTAAGAGCATTAATTCTTGACTTAGCGGGCATCTCAACTTTGCCTATGTAATTCATAAGCTCCCATTGGGTTATTCCAAGCATAGAAGCAGCTCTAGCAAGTGATATACCATGCTCATATATTTTTGAACTCTTTTTTAGTTTAGCTTGATTAATAACCTCTACAATGTGCTTCTTATATTTTGAATCAAACTTAGATATTAAGCGGGAGAGTTTAGTAATGTCCTGCTTGTAAAATCTGTAATTCTCCTTAACAAGGTCTATGCGGGCGTCATCAAATAATTTTATAAAAGGTCTGGCAGAAATGTATTGATGATGCTCAAACAACTTTGAAAGGGCGTAGATCAAAACAGCCATTGTAACAGAATCTTCATCTTGGAATATGCTGGCGTTGTGGATAACATGATTACTTAACTCTTGAAGTTTGAAAAAATCTGACTTCTTAAGTGCAGCTATGACTTTGTCAATTAGAGTTAAGATGTCCTGCTTAACTAGTGTCTCCATGCTCAATCAAAAACAAAAAAGTTTTTTAATATTTTACAATTATGCGGGAGTGGTGAGAAAGGTTGACTTTGACACAACTCAAAAATTAGAGAATGAGTTCAAGTTAATATATGATTTGGGTCTGGAAATCTACCCAAAGAATCAAATCATAAAAGAGATCTATTCAAACTTAACTGCTTTAAAAAAAAGAATTGATAAAATCAACCAAAATGGAAATGAGTATTTAAAGACATATAGAAGATTCATAGAAAAAAGGCCGTTAAGAATTGCAAGAGTAAAAGAGCTGTATTACAATCTTTTAGAATATGATTCATACCATGACCAAATATTTTTTTAGAAAATTATTTAAATGAGGCGAATCTGCTTAGGAGCATGCAATTATTTAACATATTCAAAAAATTCTTGAGACGATTATTCAACAAAAAGAAACACTTGAAGATAGGCCTTTACGGACCTCCAAATGGAGGCAAAACTACCTTAGCTAACAGGATATGTCAGGATTGGCTCGGTGAAGATATGGGCAAAGTTTCAAACATAGCTCATGAGACAAGGGAGATCCAGATAAAGGAGCAGATCCACATAAAGTCAGGCAGTAAAGAACTTTCATTTAACCTTGTTGATACTCCCGGAATCGCAACAAAGATTGACTATGAAGAGTTCATAAAAGCAGGTATGAAAGAGAATGAAGCTAAGAAGAGAGCGAAAGAAGCTACAAAGGGAGTTATCGATGCTATAAAGTGGCTTGACAATATGGATGTCGTTGTCGTTGTCCTAGATTCCACAAAGGACCCTTATACTCAGGTTAACTTAACAATCATAGGAAACTTAGAAGCGAGAAACATACCTGTTATAATAGTCGCTAATAAGATAGACCTAAAGAAAGCAAATATAAGAAGAATAGAGGCCGCGTTCCCACAGTATAAAGTTGTTGGCATATCTGCAAAATACGGCGACAATATTGAAGAGTTTTACAACGCACTGTTTGAGGTTGCTTAAAATGATAATAGAATTTATCCAATACTCAGAAATAAAGGATTTAAGCTCTTTAGGAAGGTTGAGAAAACTTCTGAAGCTTGCAAAGGATAACAAGATCGTGCTATTAGAGGGCAGGCTAAAACCGCAGGAAGAGGCAGAGTTAATAAAAATGAATATGGAAGAAATAGACGATGAATTCAAAGGCATTGAATTTGCAATAATTGATCCATCATCTGAGAATGAAGCGGTTTGGAGCAAGTTCAGAACTAAACTGGTAAATGTCCTTCTCGGCTACAAACCAGGTTTTACGATTATTGGACCTGCAAGCATAATAAAAGAGATAAAGCAGGACCCGCACAAGATAGAGCTCCTTATGAAGGAGAGCGAGGAGAAAAAGAAGAAAGGCAAAAAATAGGCAGGGAACAAGACTAGAAAGAGTTATAAATAGAAGGAGATTTCTAACCTCATGCCTCACCAATGTGTAAGATGTGGAAGGATATATGACGACAATGCTCCTGAACTTTTAAAAGGTTGCAGCTGCGGAAGCAGATTATTTTTCTACATTAAGAAAGATAAACTAGAAGAGTTGAAGAAGGCAACTTCAAAGTTAAGTGAAGAAGAGAAAAAACAGATTGAAAAAGATGTTATGGATCTTGTCGGCCCAAATCAAGAGCAACCGGTCATCCTTGACTTTGAGAGCATAAGAATTCTAAAACCAGGCAAGTATGAGCTGGACTTAGTAAAACTCTTCGACGGCAAGCCATTAATCTACAAAATCGGCGATGGCAAATACATCATAGACATTGAGAGGACATTTGAAGAGATAAACAAGAGAGAGTAAATCATTTAAATTCCCAAGAGATTTTTATAATACTCTGAAGCATGTTTGACCACTTCTTCTTTTAAATTATGCGGAGTAGTAATCACTTCTACGCTCTTAGGCAGTTCTGATTTGACAAAGTTGAGAACGGACTCATCAACCAGGTCTGACTTACTGAGATAAACAATTACTGGTTTCTTGTACGACAAAACCTTTCTCAGAAGAACAACCTGCCTTTTAAGTTCTGATGTTGGGTCTATAACAAATATTACCAAATGTGCAGCTAACTTCATAGCTAAAAAGCTCTGAAGTTCAACCTTGTTCATCTTGTCAACTCTGTTAAGAGTTCCGGGGGTGTCTAAAAATTGAATCTCAACCCCCCCTGATGTGAAATAAGCAGAATTTAACCTTTTTGTTGTGAAAGGGTAGGGCTTTATCTCAGGCACAGATTTTGTTATGAGTGAGAGTAAAGTTGTCTTACCTACATTTGGAAAACCTGTTATGCATACTGTAAACATATCTTTTATTTTAGGGAATGAGTCAAACTGCTTTCTTGCATCATCCAAAAACTTCAAGTTCTTAGACACCTTTTTTACTATTGAAGAAGCCCTGCCAAAAACAGCTTTTTTGTCTTTGACGCTCCTTTGAATTTGAAGTATTTTTTTAGAAGCCCAATTAACGCTATTCAATGATTTTTTTAATTCAGCAATTCCAACAGTATAATCCACCAAAGCCCTGTAAAATTCAGGAAGCTCATCAATGTTCGGAAACTGAGAAGAAGCTCTTTTCAGGTCTGATGAGAGTGTGGAACAAAACGATGAAATCTTATCTCTATCAGAGTTCTTAGTTTTCATCCTGCGAAATGCTTTATCCAAAAGTTCATCCGGTTTTGGAATGGGCATTATCCTATTAATTTCATACATATGTTCAGGAAAGGTAAAAGATTTAAATAAGTGTTGTTTTTGTAAAATTATGAAGATTATTTATGTTGAGTTCAAAAGGATAAATGTGAGGAATTACTTAACAAAAGAAAACACAGCTGTGTTTGAAACATTTGTTGAAGATACTGAAGGAAAGCAGATAATAAGGCCTCGTCTCAGAATAGACAAGGCTTACTTAGGAATCATAAAAGCTGTGATAAAGGAAGAGGAAAAGATTCACAGTCGATTCGGTGAGGAAGCTAAAATAGTTGTTCAGGATAAGGAGTTTGTGAAGGAAGCAATAAAGAGTTTCATAGACAATTTAAAGGAGATAACAATCACTATGGACAAGAAAGACCCATCAAAATATTTAGACGCTCTTTCTCGAATAAATCGTTTGAGCTTAAACTTTGAGAAGGTAAAGGCAAGCGGGAATTTTAACAGACCAAAAGAACCAAAGGATTGGAGAGAAAAATTAAGATTGACCAGGTTAAGGTTAAGAAAAAATGAATCACAGAAATAAACTCATAAAATACTTGCTGATTCTTCTGGTTATATTTGCATTGTTATGTTTGGTTGCTTTTGTTGATGAAATAAACCACATCAAAATATTTAATATGAGCATCGGCATTGAAAATTATTTGGTAATTACTCTGAGCTTGCTGTCTATGATTAAGATTCTCTTCGAGTTGAAGAGTATTGATTAAACCAAATCGCTTGCTCAAGCTCAATCTACGCACTTGCAAGGTTTAAAGCCGTGGGATAATGCCTCTTCCTTTGATTTGAAGACAACTTTGTTTTCAGGCAATATGTTTTTGGCAAATGGGCAGTTTGGTGTGTGGAACTTGTTGGACATTCTTGATGCAACGAAAAGCATACTCTCTTCTGGTTCGCATTTTGGATTTGAATTAACATTTGAGATTGAATGATTACCTGCATTTTTAATTGACTGCGTTGTCTCATGTTGCTTCTCATTCCTTCTATCAGATGTTTTTTTAGAGTTCCCTCTTAACTCGTCAAATGAGAATATGAGATTACACCTTTTGCAATAATAACCCAGCTCGTCATTTCCTTTTACATCTCCTCCGCATAGAGGACAAGCATTCTTTATAAGGAATACTTTGTTGTTCATTAAGAAGCATTATCTTTCTTCAAATAAATAGTTTGCGATGGGAAAGCAAATGCAATACCCTCCTTGTTGAACTCTTCATAAAGTTTTTGAAGAACTCTCTCCTTCAAGCCCCAAACCTTTTTGAAGGAAGAGACCCAATAATAAATATTAAAGTTTAATGAGTAATCACCTAATTCAAGAAAATAAACAGATGGTTCAGGATGGTCGAGTATCTCATCAAAGGATTTCAAAACGCGCATAGCCACCTCCTTCACCTTATTGATATCAGAGCCGTATTCAACACCTATTTTTATAACAGTCCTGCTCGGTTCGGTTCTTGTGTGAATTATAACCCTTGAAGAGGCAATTTTAGAATTAGGCAGCACAACAATATCATTACTATATGTCTTTATCTTAACACTTCTAAAACTCATCTCATCAACGACTCCGAATGTGCCATCGTCAAATTCGACCACCTCTCCCACTTTAAGTGTTTTATCACTTAGTATTGCTAAACCGCTGAACAGGTCTGTAAATGTTGTTTGAACAGCCAAAGCGACTGCAACACCTGCAATTCCAAAACTTGCGAGGAGGGTTGTTATCTCAATACCCCAAATTCTTAAAAGGGCAAAGAGAGCTATTGAATAGACAAGAAAATCAAGGACTGTCCTAAAAGTATGAGCCATCGCCTGCTCAACTTCTTCATCTCTCTGAGAGATTTCCATCCAAACACTGACAATAATTGAGTTAAACTTTATGAAAGCCCAAACAAGAGCCACAAGAGAAAGGGAGGATAATGTTCTAATTATGTAAATATTGGATAGAGCAGGAACTGAAGAAAATGAGAATTTGAGTGAGTAGAAAAACATAGATATAAACAACGCCTTAAGAATAGATGAAGCAGCTTTCTCATTCTTAAGATGTTTAAAGCGAGAATATATAGACTTCAAAATTCTAAGGAAGAGCAGGTAAGCCACAAACATGACAGAAAAGGATAGAGTAAATCTCAAAATCAAATTTGTAAGCGTTGAAATGTCCATACCTCACCTCTTTTTCATAAAGTTCAAGGATATTGTGATACAAAGGAAAAGAAATATAAAAAGTTAGTGGTTAAGCAGCAACTTTCTCCTCAACCTTTATTTTACCAGGTAAAGGAAGCTTATAAACCGCTTTCTTTAGAGCTTTCTTAGCAATATCAACCTTATCCTTATTGACATGGATTTCAAACAGGACTTTACCCTTTTTGACTTGGGCAGCAATTCCAATAACTTTTCCAAAAGCATGGCTCATTCCCGTGCTCAAACGGTCCGCACCAGCTCCTGTTGCAAGTGGGTTCTCCCTCAAAATGTGGTGGGGATACATTCTAACCTTAAAATAGTAGCCAAGCTTTCCAAGCTTTTCCTCTAAGAATTTATTTGCTGACAATCTTGCTGATTCTATCGACTCCTGCCTAATTTGGATATCTTTATCTGAGATTAAGGAAACAACAGTATCAAAAGAATCGTCCTTTAAATTGCCCATATCAAACCTCACAACCTTTAAGTGAGGCCTTGCCTTAACAAATGATGCTCGTCTATACTTTGAAACTCTTGTATAAGGCCTCTCCAATCTTCTGCAGGTAACATTCTTTCTAAGTCTTGCCATGAGAAAGAGGGATAAGCATATATTTTTAAATGTTTTGTTTTGATGGTTAGAAGTTGAATGCGCCGGCCGGGATTCGAACCCGGATATACGGCTTGGAAGGCCGCAGTCATAGCCATTAGACCACCGGCGCGTTTGTGTTACTAATACCGGAAGTATTTAGGTTTGATTTATAAATTTAACGAAACTAAATCCTGAAAAATTTAGCTACTCGAACACCTCTCTGGTTAGAGTAGTGTGAGCCGATGTGTCTGCCGTAGATCTTATCAGGAACTTCAAAGCATCTGTAAAAATCAACTCTGCTTATAGGCATGTTGTCTTCTAAAATTACTGAAGAAAGCTCGTCAGAATGAACTTCCAAAACAAGCTGGCCTTCAAAACCATTGTCTATAAACCCTGCAAAGTGTAGTGTGCCGTTCAGACCTATGTAAGAGTGGCTTCTAAGCTCAGAACTTAAATGTCTCGGGATTTTTAAGAATTCTTTGCTTCTGAAAAGCACATATGAATTAGGTTCAAGCTTCATTTTTCCTTCAGTAGACAGGACCTTATCAAAAAAGTCGTCGATATTATAATAATTAATCTTTCTCGTATCTATCGGTTCCCAAACATGCTTCGCAACAAGGGCTGAATAAGGTTTGTTTGTTAAATCAAGGTGGATGGTCAAACCTCTCCAGAAGGAGATATCTTGCTTTGGACGCACCAACTCAAAATTCTCAAGCTCAGCTTTCACATCTCTTGGTGCAAGCAAACCCTCACTTTTGTAAAAAAATCTCAACTGGTTTATTGACATGTTTGGATAAAGTATTATGTTAAAGGCAAGTGGCTGCACAAGAAGCCAAAGAGAAAGTTTCTTGCCTTCAACAGGTTGAACCTCATCAAAGGAGGGGTTGTAATCAGCAATCATCCTCGTGTTCAAAAACAATCTTCCAAAACTGCTCTTGGGAGAGGATTTGATGAAAAGGTCAGGTATCCAATTGAACTCCTCCCTCAATTTTATCAGGTATGAAAAACCTTTCCTAAGCTCAAAACCTCCTTTTAAAGAATATTTTTTGCACATCGTTTTGGGAAGTTTATCTAACACTTCTTCAACAGTTGAGTATGCTTTAGGTCTAAAAATACCCAGAGAATCACTCAGAGAATAAATCTCATCGGATAATGTCGGGTCAAAAGATGCTGGCTGTATTCTTGTCTCATCCAATTCTGAGATAAGAATCCTCCCTTTTATCAGTTCTCTAATATGTTGGGAGGATAAGGGTCCTTCTCCACCAAAAATAGGTTGCATAATGCAATAAAACAAGAGTTTATTAAAAAGATTTTGCTAATTCATCTGCTGATTTGCCTGTGCAATGGAAGAATTACATATCTTCAAGTGCTTTTATTCTTTCATCTATGGGGGGATGAGTATCAAATAGGTGAAACCTCTTAGAACCTGCAAGGGGGTTTGCGAAGAACATGTGAGCATTACCTGCATTTGCAACTTTTGAAATTGCATTCTCATTTTTTATTTTTTTAAGAGCACCTATTAGCCCTTTAGGATTGTGAGTCAAAAGTGCTGAGTCAGCATCTGCCAAGAATTCTCTATGTCTTGATATGGCTGATTGTATTATTCTCGCAATTAAAGGTGATAAGACAATAAGTAGAACTCCCAATATCATAAAGATTATTGATATTGAATCATCATTATTATCTGAATTAAAACTCCAAAAGGAATTTCTGAAGATAGAAGCAAGCATGAAGATTATACCTACAAAAACTGACACAACTGTCATGAGTCGAATGTCATAATTCTTTATGTGGCTCAATTCATGCCCTATCACTCCTTCAAGCTCAGCTCTTGAAAGCTTTTTAACAGCTCCTAATGTAACAGCTATTGAAGCGTGCTCAGGATCTCGCCCAGTTGAAAAAGCATTTATGGATTGGTCAGGCAGTATGTAAATCTTCGGCGTTTTTAAACCGTAACCGATAGACAATGCTTCTGTAACATCATAAAGAACCATGAACTTATTCCTATCTGCAGGGACAGCTCTGCTGAGCTTCAGAACTATTTTATCACCATGATAATAGTTATAGAAACTTTGCAATATTACAAATATGGAAAGGACTGCCATAGAGAAGTATCCTAAATTAAATACTTTTGTCAGAATAAAAACAATAACAAGCAAAAACAAAACAAAAAAAGCAACAAGTAAAAAACTTTTCTTCCTATTCTCCGCGATTCTCTCATAAATCATTTTAGCTAAAATCAACTTTTGGAGCTTCTCTGACCTTTTCGTCTGTAACCTCAAAAGAGTCCTTCTGTTTAAAGTTAAACATAGACGCTAAAATATTGGTTGGGAATATTTGTATCGCATTATTGTATTGCATAACTGCCTCATTGTAGTATTGCCTTGCATAAGCTATCTTATCCTCTGTGGTGACAAGCTGTTCCTGCAACTGCATAAAGTTCTCATTCGCCTTTAGGTTTGGATAATTTTCAGCAACTGCGAACAAGGACTTCAAAGTGTTGCTGAGCATGTTACTTGCTTTGGCTTTCTCTTTGATTGTTTTACTGTTCATAACAGCAGACCTTGCTTGAGTTAATTTAACGAGCAAATCCTTCTCGTGAGAAGCGTATCCTTTAACAGTATTCACGAGGTTAGGTATTAAATCAGACCTTCTCTGTAAGAGCGTGTCAATATTTGCCCAAGCATTCTTAACACGATTCTTCAAAACTACCAATCTATTGTACTGCCAAGCAACATATAATGCAATACCTATCAACAACACCCAAATAATTATTGCCATGAGACCACCTCAACAAAAAGAAAACAGGAGCGTTTTTAAATGTTATGATGCCCTTCAAGAATCTCAGGTTAAGGAAGTTGAGGGCATACCACTGACTAATGCTCCTCCAGTCACAGCCCCAGCAATAAGGTTAAATACAAGAATGACAAAGAAAGTTATTACAGCGTAGAGAAGGGTAGCTCTTATTAAAGATTTGCCTGTATAATTTTGAGCACCTAAGGAATCTGAGCCATTTTCTATATTGCTTGCAACACCCGCGAGGATAAAAATAACTTCTACTACATAAACACCCACAACGATTTGAAAGTAGTATGTGGGCATTCCTGGCGACCCTAAGATATTGTTAAGGTTGCCCATACCTTGACCTACATTAAGATTGTCGCTGTTAAGCTGATCACCCAATTTTTGCATAATGTTTGTTATCATTGAAGCCAAACCAACAACTATTCCTGCTATAAGAGGAGTTATGAAGGATATTTGAGTTTTCATTGAGGAAATTGTATCTGCAAGAAGGTCTTTTAATCTCTCATTAACCCTGTGCATTTCTTTTATGTAAGTCGAAACATTCATCAAAGCGTTTGACACAGCCGTGGGGCCCTTCTTCGCACTCTCAACAAGAACTTTCATAGAACTCTCAATCATGTTAGAGGGGAAGAATATTAAAGCCCCCCTCTGTTTATCAAATATGGCATCTTCTATACCCATTCCAAACTGCAAAAGATTTGTGCTGACTATCTCAAAGAATTTTCCAGAGAGTGTTCCTTCCATAACTTGAGCTACTTTTTGACAAGCAATCTCGACGGGAACACCATCACCTATCCTATTGGCAAGTTGAAACAAAGCAGATGCAAATTCTTTCTCCAAATTCTTCGACCTTTCCCTAATGGTAACAAGCTTATTAGAAATGAGAAAGTAGTAGGTTCCCAAAGACAATCCGAAGGCTAAAGGTATGAACAGGCTGAGCAGGGCAGCCCCTAATCCAAAGGGGCCATCTATGTAACTTACCCCCTTAACCGTAACTTTCTTGTATTCGAAGAAAGAAAACTTGCCTTTAGAAGCGGCAGAGATTGAAGCATCAATTGACTTTGCTAAGGAAGGGTTAAAAGAGTGAATAAGCACAGGAGATAAGCCAATGGTAAACAGAACAACAAAGATTAGTATAGCAATATACTTCGGATCTACCTCAAACTCCTTTGAGCCCAATTTAAGAATAACCTTCTTAAATTTAGCATAGTCCTTATGATACTGAGAAATGTCAACATCACCGTAGCCAGTCGGCCTTGTTGAGAGCAGACTCCTTCCCAAAAAATAAACGACAATAGGAAGAATCAGATTGTAAATGAATGCGAGCTCATACCAGGAAATATGGAGAAAACTAATCGCCAGAGGAAGCATAACTAATCCTAAGAGGGGGAGAATAATGCCAAACATGTGAAGCATAGTTATTGGCGATTTTAGGTTATGTGCATAGTGAAGCATCTTTTCATAGGTCTCATCAAGAATAACAGACAACGCTTTTTCAAGAGCGTTAATCCTCCTGTCTTCAGAGCTTTCATAAAGGGAGGATTCAACAAGGTGCATGGATTCAACAAACTCAGGGCTCCACTTCTTCCATGTTTCAAGGTAGTGGTCAAGAGATTCTTTTATGGTTGCAAACTTCTGCGTCTCAACATCCCAGAGAACCCTCTTCAAATCAATGGAGAGCGGCGGTGATAGATGCTGAGCAGCGAATTTTATAGCAAGCTCCAAATTAGAGGTGTGCCTCATATATGTAACTACATAGAAAACTGCTAGAACCATCTGGCTGCTTGCTTTAAGACGCCAATTGTTTGCAAGGATAAATGGAAGCTTTTGAAGTGCATAGAAAAGGATTCCTGCAAGAACAAACATGAAAACAACTGCAACAAGAGATTTAAATACCAAGAAAGATAACAACCCAAGAAAAACAGCAACCACAGTTGGTAGAAGCAGAGATAAACTCATGACCCCCTCCGGAGTAATGTCCAAATGCGAAATATAAGCAACTTCCTTTATTTTCCTCGCAGTTTCGGCATCAGGAGAGACCTTAAGAATACTTTCGGACCAAGCACACGCCTTCTCATACCACGATTTTTTTCTCTTAACAAGGTCCATCTTAAACTGTTCATATTGAGCAGAGGTGAGATGAGAGTCAGATGTTTCATCAATAGAAACCTGCGTCTTCAATTTAGATTTATACTTATCAAAGAGTTCCCTCAGTTCATCCTCAGAAAGGGCCATTATGCAGAAAAAGAGCAGACAATCTAATAAAAGTTTTGTAACTACAAAAAAGTTAACAAGAAAGTATAAAGAAAAATATAAAGTTTTATAAATCTAAAAATAAAGTAAAGAAATATATTAGAGGAGCAAACAAAATGCCCACAAGCAATTGTCCAAGTGAAGTTATTCATGAAGGTGAAGATGTTATTCTAAAAATAAACTGTTCAAAATGCCCGTTAGTTCCAAGTTTAGAAGACACGCCAACCTGCATGTCAACAGTAATAACTAAGATAGCAGAAAATCAGGATATAACAAAGGTTATATTTACACAGAATAGGGATTATGAGTATGATGAAAGTCAAATTGATTTAATTAAAGAAATTGCCAAAATATTCAGACGACTTGTTAAGGATAAATCCATGCTCAGTTACTACGGATTGTCAAGGGGACTAAAAAATCTTAAATATGTAAATAAGTGGTATACGGAGTTACACAATGTAACTTTTAACCTTCTGAAAAGCGACCCCCTTGGAGCTTATGTTGAACTAAAAAGAATAAGGAGAATTGAAGAAATTGAGCTTGAAAAGAGCGTCTCTGAAGATGACATACAAGCTCACAAGAAGTATCTGATCATATTAGATTACCTAATAAATCTTCTTGAAGATACGAAGCTAATAATGATTGCGAAGCCCTACTTAAACGGTTATGTTATAGGCAACAGAAGTGTTTATAGAAAAATATTCTCTCCAATAATAAAACCTGACTTCATGTCAACAAAACTAATGACAAATTACCCCGACGATGCAGAGGAGCTTGACAGCTACAGAATAAGTGATGATGTTGAGGTAACAATATTCAAGCTCAAAAATTCTATTCAGAATCTTTATCATATAATTCCGCCAGAATTTAAGCTCTTTGAGGATAAATATGAACTTTTAGACACTGCGAGGAGGATTATTGCAGAGCATAAGCCGAAAAAATCTGAGTTTGTAGACCCTAAAAGAATGAGGCAGGTATTTCACAATGTTGGTTATGACCTCATCGAAGAGCTTGCAAGTTATCAAAATATGAAGCTCAGCAGTGAAGAAATAGAAAAGCTCACAAATATTCTTGTCAGATACACAGTCGGCTTTGGATTAATAGAAGTTCTCTTATCAGATGATAAGGTTCAAGATATAACTATCAACAGTCCTATGGGTCAGATACCTATCTTCATAGTGCATCAGGATTTTGAGGATTGCGTAACAAACATAATGCCAACAAGAAGCGAAGCAGAATCGTGGGCCTCAAAGTTAAGAATGATGTCAGGCAGGCCTTTGGATGAAGCAAATCCTATTCTAGACACAGAAATACAACTGCCAAAAGCAAATGCAAGAGTTGCAGTTATTTCAGAGCCACTTAACCCCTCCGGACTTGCCTACGCTTTAAGAAGACACAGGGACAAGCCATGGACACTCCCATTGTTTATAAATAACAGAATGATAAATCCTCTCGCAGCTGGCATAATCAGTTTTTTAGTTGATGGCTCAAGGACCCTGCTGGTTGCAGGAACAAGAAGTGCAGGAAAAACATCTCTGTTAAGTGCAATCATGGTTGAGATAATGCGCAAGTACAGAATCATTACAATAGAAGATACTCTTGAATTGCCAACAGGTTCTCTGAGAAAGTTAGGTTACAACATTCAACCAATGAAAGTTGCAAGTGCAATGACAAAGGGAACTTCAGAAGTTCCTGCTGATGAGGGAATAAGAACAACTTTAAGAATGGGAGACTCCTGCTTAATTGTAGGAGAGGTTAGAAGCACAGAGGCAAGAGCCCTTTACGAAGCTATGAGGGTTGGAGCCCTCGCACATGTAGTTGCAGGCACAATACATGGAGATTCACCCTACGGAGTATATGATAGAGTTGTTAATGATTTAGGAGTTCCAAAAACAAGCTTTAAAGCAACAGACATAATAATTGTTGCAAATCCAATAAGAAGTGCTGATGGGCTTCACAGGTGGAGAAGAGTAACACAAATAGCTGAAGTAAGAAAGTTCTGGGAGAAAGACCCTCTCATTGAAAATGGGTTTGTTGACTTAATGAAATACGATGCAAAAACTGACCAACTCCAACCTTCCCAAGATTTAATCAACGGCGACTCCGAAATCATAAAAGCAATAGCTGGAAATGTGAAAGAATGGGCAGGGGATTGGAACGCGGTTTGGGAGAACATACTCTTAAGAGCAAAGACGAAAGAGTTAATAGTCAAGTACGCCCACAAAATCAAAAATTTAAGATTGCTCGAAGCTGAGCATGTTATACAAGCCAATGACCAGTTCCACAGGATATCAGATGATGTTAAAGAAGAAGTTGGAAAACTTGACAGCAAGCTCATAGCTTTCAGGTGGGAAGAATGGCTCAAGAGATACATAAAGAAAAAGCAGATGAGTGGTGAGTTATAATGGAAAATTCACAAGCAAAGGACAAGATGAATACCAATAACAAGAAAGCTCCTGTAAAAAAAGTTCAAACAACTCCTCTAAATACAGGTATGAACCTCTCAAATTTAACAAGAAGAGTGAGAATGCTTGAAGAGAGGTATACTAAAATAAATGATAGAATAGATGTGGATGAGCACGCAGAATTGGACTTTAAGAAGAAAGTAAATATAGAGGTAAGGACTATAAACTCCGAACTTGACGAGATAAAGAGAGACCTGTCTGAGATAAAAGAAAAGATGACTATGATAGTAAAGGAGCTAAAAACAACTGCCAGAAAATCAGAGGTAAGCGTAATAAAAAAATACTTAGACATGTGGCAGCCGTTGGACTTTGTAACAAGAAAGGAATTTGATGAAAAGCTAAAGGAGCTAAAAGAAGGCAATCAAAAGTTTTAAAAATAAGAGAAGAATAAAGAGTGTGAGGTAGAAAAATGCCGGAATCAATTCCAATTGATAAAGTTCTCCAAATGAGGACTCAGGGACTCAGCAATTCTCAGATAATTGAAGAGCTCGAAAAGGAGGGCTACACCCCAAACCAAATATTTGACGCTATGAACCAGGCGGATATGAAAAATTCTGTTACAAAAGCTCCAACTCCTGAACCGTTTGAAGCTCAGAATCCCATAAATCCTGTGCAGGAAACAGTCAGCACAATAACACCTGCTGTTCAGGAACAACCGGCTCCCCAAGGAGAAGTTCTTGACAGTGAAACAGAGAAGATGGAGGAAATAGCCGAAGCAATTATCGATGAGAAGTGGGAGGACTTCGTTGACACAATAAACAAAGTCATAGAGTGGAAGGAGAAGGTTGAGCAGAGGTTGAGCCAGATGGATAGTAGAATAAAAGATTTAAGAGACCAATTCACTCAGCTCCAGAAGGGCACTCTTGATAAAATGTCTGAATACGATGAGCATGTTACTGAGATTGGCACGGAGATAAAAGCTATGGAGGAGGTCTTCAAGAAGATACTGCCAACTCTCACTGAGAATGTAACACAATTATCTCAGATTGTGAAAGAGTTGAAAGAAAAAGTTTAAATAAAAGAAGAGTTTTTATTTTTCTATAATACTTATTTGAGGTGCAAAAATGCTGAAGATGAAATATTTGAGCGAAACTTACAATATAAAGGTTTTTACAGAGGAAGGCGACTATTTTGGAGACATTGAAGAGCCCCTGCTTTCTGACAACAAAGTAGCTGCTTGGAGAATAAGAGCCACAAGAGGTTCCATGCTGAATAGGATCATCGGAGGAGCCAAAGGAGTTATAGTCCCTCACCAGCTTGTTAAAACAATCGGCGACATAATGATAATAAGCAAGCAGGCAGTTCCCAGTTACAAGGAGGACTAAAAACCAAACATTTTTAATTTTTTACAACTTATTCTTTTCAACAGTTTGAAAAAAGAAACAAAGTAAGAAGGGATAAAGAAATAGAAGATGGAGAAATAACAGAGAAAAGCTAAGAATTTTCCATCCTTTCTAAGAAACATGCCAAGTTTGGACAAAGGAAAATAATCAGAAATAAAGCTAATAAGAGGCACAGTTCCAACAAACAAGTAGAAAAAATAAGAAACAAGAGGAGAATAGAAGAGAAAACATTAACAGAAACACGGACAAAAAGTAAAAGAGAAGATGAGCGAATAAAGCATTTTTTTTATCAAAGTAAAAAATTTTTGTGCAAAAAACAAATCAAGAACAAGTATAAAAATTAAATAAAGGTTAAAGGTTTAGTCAATCATTTCTATTTCTATGTTCAAGCCGTCAGGCACAGGAACCTTCATCACTAACCTAAGAGTCCTCTCATCCGCATCAAGGTCTATCAATCGCTTGTGTATCCTCATTTCAAACCTATCCCATGTTTCTGTTCCATCCCCACAAGGACTCTTTCTTGTTGTAATTCTAAGCTTCTTTGTAGGGAGAGGAATAGGTCCTCTCATCTTAACTCCTGTCTTCTCTACAATGTCCTGTATAAACTGACAAGTTTGGTTTATCTTATCTATGTCTGTGCTTGCCAGTTTAATTCTTGCCTTTGGCATGTTGAACCTCTTTAAATCTCCTTCTTAACTAAGTCGATGCACATTCCAGCCGCAACTGTCAATCCCATATCTCTAATTGCAAACTTTGCAAGTTGCGGGATTTCCTTCTGCTTTTCTATGACAACTGGAATTATTGGCTTAACCTTAACAATTGCAACATCTCCTGCTTTTATAAAGTCCGGGTGCTCCTTTAAAACCTCTCCTGTTGATGGATTGATTTTCTTTACCAATTCTATGAATTGGCATGGGACCTGAGAGGTGTGTATGTGGAACACTGGCGTGTACCCTGTTGTAATGACTGTTGGATGGTTCAAAACTACAATTTGAGCTGTGAATTCTGTTGCAATTGTTGGTGGATTATCAACATGTCCAACAACATCTCCACGAGCAACATCTTTCTTACCGAATCCTCTCACATTAAAGCCAATGTTATCTCCGGGCTCAGCTTGTTGCATTGATTCATGGTGCATTTCAATGCTCTTAACTTCTCCTTTAACACCTTTTCCTTCTCTGCCTGGAACTGCAATGATCTTATCACCAACCTTCAAAACTCCTGTCTCAACTCTTCCAACTGGAACAACGCCAATTCCTGTGATGTTATAAACATTCTCAATTGGCAATCTCAATGGGAGGTTAGTTGGTTTTTCAGGTGGTTTAAGCATGTCCAACGCTTCCATTAATGTTGGGCCCTTATACCAGGGCATGTTCTCTGACTTCTTAACGACATTGTCGCCCTTGTAAGCAGAGATAGGGATAAATGGAACCTCATCTACTTTGAAGCCAAGGTTCTTCAAGAGTTTTGAAATGTCCTCTTTAACCTTGTTAAATTTGGCTTCGTCATAGTTTGCCATGTCCATCTTGTTGACTGCAATGATTAACTGCTTAACGCCCAAACTCCTTGCCAAAATTGCATGTTCCCTTGTCTGAGCTTGGATTCCCTCATTAGCTGAGACGACGAGAACAGCTGCATCAGCTTGTGATGCTCCTGTAATCATATTTTTAACAAAGTCCCTGTGGCCTGGAGCATCAATTATTGTGAAGAAGTAATTCTTTGATTCAAACTTTTTGTGTGCCAAGTCAATGGTAACTCCTCTTTCTCTCTCCTCTTTAAGGTTGTCCATAACAAATGCGAATTCAAATCCGCCCTTGCCAAGCTTTTCAGCTTCTTCTTTAAGCTTTCTCATTGTTTGCTCACTGACATTTCCTGAGTCGAAGAGCAACCTTCCAACTGTTGTGGACTTTCCGTGGTCAACATGACCAATAAAGATAAGATTCATGTGTGGTTTTGTTTTTGCCATTTTTACATACCTCCATATGTATTTTTAAGAGGACTTGAATATTTTTCAACCCCTCTTTTAGTGTGTTTACTTTTTATTTATAAAAGTTGTGGTTTATGCGTGCAAAATTCTATGTAAAAAGCAATAAACCAAATAAAACAAAAGGTTTTAGGAATTGTCTCTAACTGCAATTCCGTCTTCATTGACTTTGAGGCCTTTTCTCTCTCTTATGCTATTGATAACCTTCTGCTGAAGTTCATAAGGCAATTTTTCAAAGGTCTGGTCAACTACGAACTGAACACCTCTTCCACTTGTTGCTGACCTGAGCTCTGAGCTAAGTCCGAATGTCTCTGAAACAGGAAGCTTCGCTTTGACAATTATGTCCCCATGCTCTTGTTGCATGTCCAAGAGCTGTCCTCTCCTATTGCTAATTAATTTTGACAGAGCTCCCATGTACTCCTCAGGAGCTTCAAACTGAAGGGTCTGCATTGGCTCCAAGATGAGGGGTTTGGCGTTCATCATTGCTAATCTTATGCCATCTCTGACAGCAGGATAAATCTGTGCAGGGCCTCTGTGGATTGCATCCTCATGAAGTTTAGCGTCCATAAGCATTACTTTAACTCCTGTGCAGGGTTCCCTCGCTATTGGTCCGTAGTTCATAACATCTTCAAACATGTCCATAACCATATCAATTATCTCACCGATATGCACGATACCTCTTGTCATATCAATGAGTATGTTGCCGTTGTATATGTCTCTAACTTTTCTAACAACCTTTGAGTCCAGTCCTGCTTCTTCAAGAGATTTCCAAAGGGCTTCATCCTTCTTTTTAATTCTCATCTCAGGGATTTTACCTTCTTTTATTGCCTTCCAAACATCTTTTTCAAGTGGCTCAACTACGAAGTAGAGCTTGTTATGTTTGTTTGGCGATTTTCCCTCTATCTGAGGACTTGTAGTAGTGACTGTCTCTCTATAAACAACGATAGGGTTGCTTGTTTTAACATCCACTCCTTTCTCTGTTCTGATTCTATTCTCAATAACATCTAATTGAAGTTCTCCCATTCCGCTAATAAGGTGCTCTCCGGTTTCCTCATTGATTTCAATTCTAACACCGGGGTCTTCCTTTTTAACATCTCTCAGGACTTCTATAAGTTTTGGAAGGTCCGACGCTTTCTTAGCTTCTATAGCCTTTGTAACCACTGGCTCAAATATGTGTTTGATTTCCTCAAAAGGCTCCATCTCCACAGAGCTTATGGTTTCTCCAGCCATAACATCCTTGAAGCCGATAATACCAATAATGTTTCCTGCTTTCGCTTCATCTATGATTTCCCTTTTAGGTCCATTATAAACAGATATCTGCTGGACTCTCGCCTTTTTCTTAGCCATGCTCAAATAAACTTCCATACCTGTC
>JAMOQB010000008.1 GCA_027064225.1 Candidatus Woesearchaeota archaeon
ACCTATCCTCAAAAATTCATCTTTTAAATCAAGATACTTTATGAACCACTGTTTTGTCACGAGGAATTCTATTTCAGTCCCGCAACGTTCATGAACATTAACCATGTGTTTTATCTTTCTCTGACCAACTAATAACCCTGCTTTTTTCAGGTCTTCTATTATCTGTTTCCTTGCTTCCTTAACTTTTAGGCCTGCATACTTACCTGCCTTCTCATTCATAACACCGTTGGTTCCAATAATAATCTTTAAAGGTAAATTGTAAGCTTTCCACCATTCCATATCAGTTTGGTCTCCAAAAGTGCAGCACATAACTATTCCTGTGCCCTTCTCAGGGTCAGCCCGCTTATCTGCTATGACAGGAACATAGTAATTCATAAGAGGAACTTTTATTTTCTTGCCAACAATGTCTTTGTATCTCTCATCATCAGGATTGACAAAGACAGCGACGCATGCGGGCAAGAGCTCCGGCCTCGTAGTTGCAATAGTTATTTTTCTCCCATCCTCAAGCTCAAAGAGGATGTCATTAAAATATGACTCTATTTCCTTATCTTCAAGTTCAACCTGAGCAATAGCTGTTTGACACTCGGGACACCAAAGGGTGGGGGCCTCTTTTTGATAAACTCTCCCTTGTTTGTATAGCTCTATAAAAGACAGCTGGCTTATCTTCCTTGCATGGTCCCCTATCGTCCTGTAATTAATACTCCAATCAGGGCTTATACCAAGTGAGCTCCATGCCTTTTTGAGTTCTGCCTCAGTCTCTTTTGTCTCTTCCAAACAGATCTTTATAAACTCGCTCCGCTTCATCTCTGTGGCTTTCTTACCTATTTTCTTCTCAACATATCTCTCTGTAGCTAAGCCGTTGTCATCAAAACCAAATGGATAGAAAACATTATAACCCCTCATTCTTTTGTATCTAGCTATAAAATCTGCCTGTGAGTAGCTAAACGCGTGGCCCATATGCATTTTTCCAGAAACAGTTGGCGGTGGGGTGTCTATTGAAAAAACTTTATCTCTATCTACATTGTTAAAATCAAATTTATACACAGCATTATCCTGCCAGAACTTCTGCCACTTTTTTTCCGATTCGTGAGCGTTGTAGTGCTTCGGCAAAGTTTCTCCATTTAAATTTTGAGCCATATTCCCCACCTGAATTTAAAAATGGTTAGTTTAATTTTATTTAAAAGTTTTGCATTTTGTCGTAAAATGTGTCTGCAATTCTCCTTCGTTCATAAAGTATGTCCTTTATAAACTGTTGATTTTTAGCCGGTTCAAGTTGAACAAGCTTTGAGAAGAAGTCAACATCTCTCAGGTATGATTTATCTTTTAAAGAGAAACCCATGAACATTATTTCTGTCATCAAGTTTTTGATAGCAAGAAAAAGGGATTCATCATTAAGGTCAAGTTTAAAGAAATACTTCTCAGTCAATGATACAAATCGGTTAAGAAGCTCAGAGGTTTCTAACTTAGATAGGTTGTTTCTCCTATCATTCAAGAATGCATAGAAGGAGTTCATAGGTGTGGAGAGTTTCACTATTGGATCAAGGACAACTTGCACACTGCCAAACATTGTCTCTGCCATGAGAATGTTTGAAAGGTTTAAATCTTGATCTGCAACAATGCACTTCTTATTCTGATATTTACAAAGAAAGTTCAAAATGCGGTTCTTCACAGATTTATTAATCATCAAATCTGAGGAGTTTATTTTATCAGCGATTGATTCAAGTTTTGACAGCTTTCTCATGAACGCAGAAGAAAAATCATAGACCTGCACAGGTCTTCTGCTTAAGAAGTAGTTCAAATGAACAGTGTCTTCAAAGAGTTTGTTGAAGGTGCTGTAAAAAAGATTAGTGTTTTTTGAATCTAAAAGAATCTCTGCCAAGGTTTTTCCTCTCACTAAAAGAGTTACAATAGCATAATAAGGTCTGTCAAGCTTTAATTCTCCTCCATAAATCAGGGGAACTGTGTTAAGTATTTGTTTCGTTGCTGGAAAGACAATCTCCTTTATGGGTTCATACTTCTGCTGAAGATACAGCAGAGAAGCACACTCCTCCTTCAACTTTCTCACTGAATCTTGACATTCTAAAGGAGCAAGTTTAAAAACAATAGATTGAAACGGCCAAACACCTGAAAGAATACTTCTAACAGAGACACAACCCTTCTCTTTTAAAGAGAAAGAGAAACTTTTATTCTCAGAATCTTTAATGAGGTGCTCCAAATCCTCCTTAACACCTTTTTTACTGAAGTCAGACTGAACAAAAAGCTTCAGTAAAAAAGAAACTTCATTTTGATAATTCTTATCAATCTCATCCGCTGAAAGCTTTTTCAACCTTTTATAAAGCTCGTCTAAGAATCCATTTGAAAAATTTTCTCCTGCGAAAGCCCTGTGCCAAAACATACTATCGCTCAAACTTTTTGGATCCTTAAGGTAATACTTCTTATAGAGGAGTTTATCAAAAAAGGTTATGGCAATTCTTGACAAAGCTCTAATCCTAAAAAGGAACATTGACAGATTCTCAATATTAAACTTTTTCCTCTCAAACTTGTAAGAGACCAGAAAGAACAAATTTTCAATAGTTCTATTCCTCTTGTGTGTTTTCCAATCTTGAAGAAAATCCAAGTTTTCATCTGTAAGAGCATTGTAGAATATATGAGCAAACAGGGGAAGAGAAGCAACAAGGGGTATGACACTAAAACTAACAAAAGTTTTGTAGATGTTTGGAAGATAAGAAAGAGCTTGAGATTTTTCAAGAGTAAGAATATGAGATTCCAAGCTTGTAGATTTCAGAAAGTTTTTGTACAAATCAAAAGTAGAATTTATTTTATCAACTAATCCAGCTCTTAAGAGGAGATTGTAAGGCAGGACTCCCACACCGTAAGCAAAAAGAGCTGACGCGGTGAGAGAATAAAGAGCCACTTTGACTTTTCTCCTGCTTAAAGGAGTGTTGAAAAAGAAGTAATGCTTAGCTGATACCTCATTAAGCAAATACTCAAGAGTTATACCAACACAACTAAAGTTTAAGAGGAGCTTCAACTTGCTGTAAGCACTGAGAATAGAACCATAAAAATCTTTAAAGTAAATTGAAGAAGTGTAGAGTTGATGAACATCTCTAAGTGAACTTCTCAAAAGAAGTGCCGGCAGTATAAGAGAAGAAGAAAACATGAGAGGAAAAGCAAGCTCCCTCAACTTTGGCAGGAAGGTTTTAGCATAAACAAAAGCTCTTTTCACCTTCGGAAATTCAGAATCAACAAGATCCTCCAAGTTTTTATTAGACTGCAATGTCAAGCTAAATAAATTGCAGAATAAATAAGTTTTGAATATTTAAGATAACTGTTAAAAAAGATTTAAAAACAAGACAATAATCATAGCAGTATGCCATTCGTAGATGTGCACTGCCACCTGGACCAATTTGAAGATAAAGAAGTAAGAGAGATAATTAAGGAGTCAGAGGAAAGAAGAGTTAAGGTCATAATAAACAACGGCGTCGACAAAGAAACTAATAGAAAGACATTGGAGTTAAGCAGGAAGTTCAAAATTGTTAAAGCTGCGTTGGGGCTCCATCCCGAGTTTATAGAAAGATTTAGTGATGAGTATATAAAAGATGAACTTGAATTCATAAGAAAAAATAAAAGTAAGATAATTGCTGTCGGCGAAGTCGGACTTGACTTTTATTGGATAAAAGACGAAGCTCTAAGGAAGAAACAAGAGTCAATGTTCAGAGAGTTCATACAGATAAGTAAAGAGATTAATAAGCCATTAATAGTGCATTCACGAGGAGCAGAGAGAAAAGCCATTGAAATATTAAAAGAGGAGAAAGCTGAGAGTGTAGTAATGCACTCATTTGGTGGAAAGTTAAAACTTCTGAAAGAAATAGATGAAATGTGGATGTTTTCAATACCTCCCATAATTGTAAGAAGCTCACACTTTCAAGAGTTAGTAAAGCGACTCCCATTGAACAAATTACTGACAGAAACTGACTCGCCCTTCTTAGGACCCTTCAGAGGTGAGAAGAACAAGCCCTACAATGTTGCATTAACCGTTGATGAAATTGCCAAGCTTAAAGGACTTAATGCAAAAGAAGTTGAGAATAATCTGTTCATGAATTACTTAAAGATGTTTCGTAAAACTCTTACACGATGAAGAGGAGAACCTGTATAACGCTTTGGAAGTTGAGAATAATGTTGATATATCAAAGTTAAATCTTTTGCTATTGGAGAGTCCTTATGTGTCTTAACATATTCTTCAACTTGAGCACATAACACTTTGACAAAACTTGGATAAAGCTCTTTGTTATGCTTACTTTTTTCCAGATGATAAATGGTTCTCATTATTTCCTTTATGGAATCATTTGTCTCTAAAGGTTCCCTCTGAATAAGTTCTTCTAAACCTGATAAAGATCTCAATTTGTTTGAACCCAAAATATGATTTATTTTAGATACTAATTCTTTTTCATTCATTTTGATTCCTTCTCCAGCACTTCCTTGATAAAAGGAGGAAGTGCCTGTAGGGACATAAGTAATATCCATACAAAAGAGTAATATAAACTAATATTTAAATATTACGATTAGTATAGCAAATAGTATATTAATATTTGTTAATTAAGGTATAACCAGGCAGAATTTTTGCATAAAATGAAAGATTTATAAGCATAGCCGAAGAACATTAATGTATGAGGAAAAAAGCAATCCTTCTAAAAAATTGCAGGTTCATACTAACTCAAGATGAAAAGAGAAGAATCTTAGAGAATAAATCTATTCTCATTGAAGGAAATAGAATCTCAAAGATTGGGAAAAAGATAAGCAAGAAGGACGCTATGATGATTGACTGTTCAAACTGTGCGGTTCTGCCTGGGTTAATAAACATGCACACGCACATACCTATGAACATTCTAAGGGGGATTGCTCCGGGCTTGAAGCTGAAGGATTGGCTCAGTGAAATATTTAAGAGAGAAGCAAAGCTGAGTGAAGAGGATATTTATCACGGAAGCTTGGATGGCATGGGAGAGTCAATAAGGTCGGGGGTAACAACAATCCTTGACATGTACTTCAAGAATAAAGCAATATTCAAAGCAGCAGAAGAAACAGGAATTCGCGCATTCTTAGGTTATGGCATGATAGACCTGTTCAACAAAGAAAAGAGAAAGAATGAAGAGACATCTACTAAAAGATTCATAGAGTTCATAAGACAAAAAAACAATTCTCTCATAAAAGCAGTGGTGAGTCCACACGCATTGAACACCTGCTCAAGGGAACTTTTGGAATGGTCAAAGGAGTATTCAATGATGAACAAATTACTGCTGACAGTGCATGCAGCTGAAACCAAAGAAGAAGCAGAATTCATTGAAAAAAAGTATCACATTGAGATAACAAGATACCTGAAAAGTTTGGAAATGCTCAATGCAATTCTATTTCATGGAGTGCACTTGGATTATAAGTTTATAGCAAGGCAAAAAGAAAAACCAACAGTAGTCCACTGCCCATCAAGTAACCTTAAGCTTGAAAGCGGAATGCTTGACATCAAAGATGTAATAAATTCTGGATCAAACTTATGTATAGGCACAGACGGGCCAGCATCCAACAACAACCTTGACTTACTAGAGGAGGTAAAGATAGCTGCTATGCTGTTCAAAGCGAATAGAATATTGAAAGGTAAAGATAGGTTGATTGACAAATATCTGATTGATGCTGTTACAATAAATCCTGCAAAAGCTCTGCATATAAAAGCGGGAAGAATCTTAGAAGAGTATTTAGCAGACATAACTTGCTTAAAGCTTGACAATCACCTAAGTTACAGCAACAAGAGAACATTAATTAATAACATAATTTACGCTGCGAACTCATCTGATGTTGAAAGAACAGTAGTAAATGGAAAAATTCTTTTTGAGAATGCCTAAACAAGCTCAACCTTCTTAGCCCTTATGCCTTCTCTTTGAGTGTGCTTCTTATGACAAACAGTGCATTCGTATCTAATGTCAGTCTTTTTTGTCTGCTTCTTGCCAGCCATCTTCCACTTGCCAACAGCTGGTTTTGAGTAACGACCTAAACTTCCGTGACCACGAGCCGCTCCTCTATCTCGAGCTCTAACCTTAGAACCATAGCTCAAACTTCTTGGCTGTTTTTTCTTAACGATAATGACCTTATGAGGAGTATGTTTCTTACAATAAGGGCAATATCTATTAACTGTCTTCGGAAGTTTCATAGAAAAGGAGGGGAATAGTTTTATTTAAAAAGTTTTCTAAAAAGTTAGGAGAAACCAAAACCGCGTTTCGGCTCCATCGTTTCAGATACCTGCATGTTTTGATACTGACCAAAGAAGCTCTTTATAAAGCCCTGAAATTCAGTCATCTCTCTGATGAGCTCATTCCTATAGTCAATCATGTTCTGTCTGAGGAGTTTTTTAATCAAGTAATCGGAAAATTTGCTTACTATTCTTGACTTCTTCCACTTACCTTCAGGATCTATTTCCACAGCACCATTCAGATTAAATGTAAATTCGCCCTTATATGCCTTGTATTTTTTACCCTGCCAAACCACCTCAACTTGAGAGATTCCCAAGCCGATAAAATCAATGTTCATAACAAACCTTATTTGAGCGTTTATTTTCTTCTGAAGGCGCCACCAAATATTATAGTTCATGATTTTTGGATTTGCACGGTTAACATAGAACATTGTCTCAATAGAACCCTCCTGGTGACCAAACCTCGGCTGCCAATCATGCTCCACAACCCAAAAATGCATCAAATCGTAAAGAGCAGTAATCACACAAACATCCTTAAATGTGACAGTCATCTTCTTCAGCTTAATCCTGTAAGTAGGACTTGACATAATATAGAAAAAGATATATTAATATATAAAACTTTTTATCCTAATGGTATTGCCTCACTACTTTATCACTGCCCATGTTTCTAATAAATTTGTAAGCTGACTCTGAAGCAATAGCGCCCTCTGCACAAGCGGTTATGATTTGCTCCATACCATTAGAACCAGTTGTTACATCACCTGCAGCATAAACCCCCTCAACATTTGTCTCCATGCCTGAATTAACAATGATAAAACCTCGCTCATTAACAGCAACTCCTACTGTTTTAGCAAGCTCTGTGCTTGGAATTCCTCCAATTTCTACGAAAAGACCGTCTAATTTAAGCTTCTGGCCATTATCCAAGACAGCCTCCTCCAGTTTATCATTCCCCAAAAGCTCTTTAACATTAACATTGTAAAGAACCTCTATTTTCGGGTTCTTTTCTATCTGTTCAATGTAAGATGGCTCGGCTCTCAACTTGTCGCGCCTGTATATAATATAAATTTTGGAAGCGTATCTTGCTAGCAGGAGAGCTGCTTGAGCTGCTGAATCAGAACCCCCAACAACACCTACAACTTTGTCCTTATAGAAAGCCGCGTCACAGGTAGCACAGTAACTAACACCCTTCCCAGAGAATTTATCCTCTCCAGGAATGTTTAAGTGTCTTCTCCTCGTACCTAAAGCAAGAATGACAGCTTTCGCAGTGAATTCCTCTCCGCTGTTTGTAGAAACAACAAAACCTAAATCATTCTTATCAATTTTAACAACACTTGCCTGCTTGATGTTCGCTCCAAGCTTCAAAGCATGAGCCCTAAATTTTTCCATCAAGTCAAAACCAGATATGCTTGGGAATCCTGGATAATTCTCAACAGTTGAAGCATCAGAAGCTAAACCACCAAATGACTCAGCCAGTATCAAGGTGCTCAGATTATACCTTGTCGCATAAATAGCAGCTGTGTAGCCAGCAGGACCTGCTCCGACAATGATCAAATCAAAGTCCTTCTTTGTAACTTCCTGATTAGAAGCTCCGACATTAAACATAAGTTCAGTCATAATATCACCTTTTTTATGCGACTGCCGGGATTTGAACCCGGGCTACGACCTTGGGAGGGTCGTGTCCTACCACTAGACTACAGTCGCTTAGTTCTAAAACTTTATGAAAGAATATAAAAATTTTTCTGAGAAAAGAGTTTATTACTTGTAGAAGCTTATAGGGATCTCGACTCCATGAGAAGTCCTATATTTACAAACAACTTCAACTCTCTTCTTCTTAGGATTGTAGAAAGATTTAATCCTTGCATCCCCTCTAATGTAGTTGTCATTTTTCAACATTGAAAGAAGAACCCAAGTTGTCAAAGCAGCGTCAACCTCATCTCCAGACTTGTTCTTAATAGCTTCATCTAAGAAGGATTCCACTGTACCTTCCTCATACTTCTTAAACGCATTATTTTCTCCTTTTAAGGTTTTCTCCACAAAAGATTGGACCTCTTTTAAGATGAGAGGAGAAATATTAATATTAGAGCTTTTGTACTTGTCAAGCTTTGTTTTTAGAGTATTGTAAAGAGAGCTCAACTCTTTTGAAATAGGATTAATAAGAACTTGTCTTCCAAGAGAATATTTCTTCCCATTAATTTTATCAACAGTCTGCAATACATAAAAGTCATCCTTTTCAAAACAAGTTTTGTCATCAATTAATCTTTTACCAGATAAAGTTTCATCTTTAGCCAAATGATAAAACCCATATTTATCTTTTATAATATTTTCACCTGAGGACTGCATCGCCTCAATTATTTTTTCTAAGGAAAGAGCTCCCATAATATCACCAGCAAGTAGTAAAAATACTATATTTATAAATGTTTCGTTTGAGAGAAAATAAATTTGGAGATGTGTTGTCTAAAATAAAAAGAATGTTTTTACATTGCCAAATAAACAAGCTTCATGTTCTTCATTTTACAATTCTTTCATGAACCAATATTTAAGTATTTTATTAAATGAAAAGAAACAAGTTAAATAAAAAACTCTAATTAATCTCGTTCTTTTTAATATACTCCTCCACAAATCTTAGATTTATAAACTTAACCTTGTCACCTTGGAAGTCATTTGGATTGGGATTTTTGTTAAAGCCATAAACCCAAACAAAGTTCCAACCGAGTTTCTGAGCAGCAGCGTCTCTCTCAAGGTTGTTGCCAAAATAAACTGCTTCAGATGGTTTAACATCCAGTTTCTCAATAGCTGCGTCAAACATTTTTGGAGAGGGCTTCATAAAACCAACTTCTTCAGATACAATGAAGCAGTCAAATTTAAAGCCCAACTCATTGTAAAGTTTGAGGTACTTCTGCTTTATCTGTATGGGATTGTCAGAGAGGATACCTACTTTGAAATTATTTCTATTTAAGAAGTGAATCACATCTGCAACATCTTTACCCTGAGGATCTTTTAAGTAATACCTTTTAAGCCTTAATTCGTAGAGTTTATTCATCTCAGATGACAATGCTTCAGCGTCCAAATTCAAATGTAAATACTTCAAAGTCATCTTCATAATTCTAAGCTCTCCGCGGGCGTGGTTGAAATGTTTCTCAGGGGGATTTTCCACGGAAACATAAAGCTCTGAGAAGTAATCCATTTTTAGATAAGTGTCTGCAAAAGAATCAGGGAGATTATGCTCTTCCTGAATGTAATAAAGAACATCAGCCTCTAATTTAGATGACGGATGCATAGTGTCTCCTATATCAAATACAAATGCTTTAAGCATGAGAAAAGAAAAGACGAACCCTTTTTAAATTTTATTTAATCTTAAAAATATCTGCAAAAACAAGCAAAAACATTATATATTAGCATATTCTCTTTTTAGTTATGGGGGGAGAAAACATTAAGATAACCTATGACACCTTGTTTGAGATTCTTAGGAGAGAGAAGGATAGAAAAGACCTTCAAGAGTTAGACCCTAACTTCTTTATAAATGTGTCGGCATATTTTAAGGATAAAAAAGAAATCCTTGACAAAATTGACGACTACTCTGAGGAAGAAGCAGACAGAATAAAAACTCAGATTCAAAATGCCAAAAGATTGGTAAGAGAAATATACAACACAAGGGAAAAAAAGATCGTTGAAAAAGCAATCATAAAAGCAAGGACAAAATCAGACATAATAACAACTGAGAATATGCTTGATGAGGAAAAAGAGCTATTCTCAAGGTTAGTGGAGCTTTTATCAACTGTCAGAGAGTCCGTGCTTAACAAACTCCTCAAAGGCAAGATGATAAAATTAAAGAAAGCAAAACCGCAGGAGAAGAATAATAGAATTTTAGTCAGATTCTTAGCTCAAATACCAGAATTTGTCGGCATAGATGGAGAAACTTACGGGCCTTTCAACCCAGATGAGATTGCTGTTCTGCCAGAGAAGATAGCGAACATTTTGATAAACACTGAAAAAGCTGAGCAGATAAAGGAAGAGGACTAACAAAAATTTTATAAATAGAAAGCTTAAACATTTCACATCTGACTTGCCTCCGTAGCTTAGTAGTTATAGCGGCGGACTTGTAATCCGCAGGTCGGGGGTGCGACTCCCCCCGGAGGCTTTCATTCTTCCAAAAGGTTTTTAATTAATCACACGTATGAAATATAAGGTGGTAGAATGCCAAATAGAGATAGAACAGGGCCCGCAGGAAGAGGGGCGGGCAGGGGCTTTGGTTTAAGAAGAGCTGGAAGAGGACTTGGTGCAGGAGGATATTGCGTCTGTCCAAAGTGTGGCTACAAAGTTCCTCACAAAGCAGGAGTGCCATGTTATTCTTTGAGATGTCCAAAGTGCGACACACCAATGGTTAGGGAGCAATAGGCAAATATTTTAAACATTGAAGTTTTCCAACAGCTATGAGCAGGGAGTTCTTTGAGAAGCGGTACAGATTAATGGGTGGTTCTGCAAAGAGAGTCATGCTAAAAGATTCATTTAGAGTTAATTACTTACATTATAATGAAGAGAAGGTTATTCAAGCCTTGAAGAGAAGAGGCGTAATTGTCAAGAAGATTTCAAATGTTGAACATGCTTATTTTTATTTTTCAGATTTCTCATTAGGGTCTACACCGGAATTTTTAACAGGGCAGATATATATACAAGATTTAGCATCAATAATGCCTGCAAAGGTTTTAAATCCAAAGGAAAATGACAGAGTTTTGGATATGTGTGCTTCACCAGGATCAAAGACAACGCAGATGAGTGTGATGATGAAAAATAAGGGTTTAATTGTTGCAGTTGAGAAGAATCCAGCGAGAATAACAAGGCTAAAGCTGAATCTTGAGAGGCAGATGAGCGGGAATGTTAAGGTGTTCCAAAAAGATGTTCTGAACTTCAAGTCAGAAGAACCCTTTGATAAAATCCTTTTAGACGCGCCATGCTCAGGCAATTACACTCAAGAGAAAAACTGGTTTGACAAGAGGACTCTCACAGGGGTAATAGAGAATTCAAAGTATCAGAGAAAGCTCATTAAGAAGGCTCACAGCTTGCTAAAGAAAGAGGGGATTCTTGTTTATTCAACATGCTCATTGGAACCTGAAGAAGATGAGCTTGTCGTGGATTATGCCCTGACACTTGGATTCAAACTCCAAGATACAGGATT
The DNA here is from genome assembly GCA_027064225.1 of Candidatus Woesearchaeota archaeon. Taxonomy (GTDB): domain Archaea; phylum Nanobdellota; class Nanobdellia; order Woesearchaeales; family WAPY01; genus WAPY01. Next base: position 11,409 of record JAMOQB010000008.1, read on the forward strand.
AAAGCTCGGCTCAGAGGGCTTGCAGGAGTTTGGAGGATTAAAATTTGACAAGAGTATGAAGCTTGCGAGGAGGTTCTGGCCCTTCAAGGACAAGACGCAGGGATTCTTCATTGCTAAACTTGTTAAGAAAAGTTGAATAATTAAAATGGTAAACTCAAAGATCATAGAGGAAAAGTTGAAGAGGTTTTTGTTTTTATTTATAGATTCAACTGACAAGTTTATCGACAAGCTGAAAGAGAAATACAAATGGTACAATCTTACAAGAATAGGAAACTGCGTGTTTCTATGTGATGGAGAAAGCGAACCGCCAATTGTTTATAACAGAATATGTTTAGGATTCTTCTTCAACAATAAATTTGTTCCAAGCAACCTTCTACTAAAAGAGCTTTCAAACTCCAACACAAACAAAGCATTTGTAGATGATAAAGGGGCAATCAAGTTTGTCTACGGGAAGAAATGCAATTTTACAAAGAAGAAGATAAACCTACCGCAAAAGGCATTTTTAGTTATTTACAATGACGCTTGCATAGGTTTTGGAAAGATAAACAAAGGTAAAATAATTCCATTCTATGATGTTGGATTCACAGAACGGCTTGAGATGAAAAATCAGTTAAGCTTGTAGTTGTATAGGTTCAGATATGATTTAATGTTTGAAACAAGCTCATGCGCGTCCTGCTTCAACTGATTAGCAAAGTTGTTCGTGTATCTCTTATATATGAACTTGTCAAAAAGTGCTCTGAGAAAATATTTTATTGGAGGCTCCTCCCACTTGCCCTCATAATCTGTTTTTAATATGGCATCGAGGCGTATGACAATCTTGCCCTTCTGCATGTTGAGCTTCCTGCCATCCTTCTCAATCACAACATCCTTCATGTTGTAAATTTTAATATTAGTCCTTAAAACAAGCTCCACATAATCACTTACCTTTTTCCAGGGTTCAAGCTGGAGCTCCACATACTTAGAGTTGTCTCCAATATATTCGTGATGCTTCGGCTCCTTCCAATCATAACCTTTATCCTTCAGAAACTTGTTGATAACTTGGTACAAATCTCTAACAATAAAAAGGCCTTCATATTCAATATTCTGATTTTTAAGTACAAAATTATATTCAGCCATTTTTACACCTCAATAAAAACTTCCTGTAGCATACATGCCTAAGGTCTTCTTAACACCTTCATAAAAATCAAGCACTTCATAATACAACTTATCAGTGTATTTTATATCAATGTCCTGCTTCAGAACAACCTTCTCAAAGAAGTTCTGGAGCCACCTGTTTATATAAGTTTTATTCCACTTGTTTGAACCGAACATATCAGAGTAGCCTGTCTCAAAAGAGCCGGATATGGTTATGTGCACCCTGCCTTTGACAAGCTTCATCTTCTTGCCATTTACCACAACATCGACAGGTTCAATTGGAGTAGGACCATTACCATCCCCATAGAGGTGAAGCTCAAACTTTATATTAAACTTAGCGTATTCATCAACCTTTTTAAAGGCCTCAATCTCCCACTCAACCTCGCCCTTCTTCTGCTTATACTTCTTCTCATTATACCTATATTTATTAAGTGAGAACCATTTGTAGATGAAATGATAAAGTTTCTCAAGGTCAAAGTATCCGCTGAAATTGATCAGTTCGTAATAACCAGCTTTCTTGAAGTCAACCTTCATAGCGTAGAAAAAGGAATTGCAGTTTAAAAATTTATTGTATCACTCTAATAACAATGATTTAAAAGATTAAATTAGAATTTACAAATCTTTTTAAAGGTGTTAGAATTAAATGCACACATGGACAAACTCAAAGAGTATGGAATTGATGAGCTTAAAAATCAGACCTGCCCGATGTGTGGCAAGAAAACTCTAACTCTAACCGAGATAAAGCGAGAGATACCCTATTTTGGTAATGTTTACATTTACTCAATGACTTGCTCTAACTGCAAGTTTCACAAGTCAGATGTTGAAGTTGAGAAGAAAAACCTACCGTTGAAATTCTCAATTGAGGTTTCTGGAGAAGACGATATGAAGATACGAGTTGTGAAGTCGAGCCAAGCAACTATAAAGATTCCAAGAGTAGTAGAGATAACACCAGGTCCTGCTTCTAATGGGTACATAACCAATATTGAGGGCTTACTGACAAGAGTAAAAGACATGTTTGAAGGCCAAAAGGAGATTGAAGAAGATAAGAACAAGAAAAAAGAGTATATGAAGCTTATAAAAAAATTGAATAGAGTCATGTGGGGCAAGGACAAGCTGAAGATAATCATTGAAGACCCTACTGGAAATTCAGCTATAATTTCTGACAAAGTTAAAGTTGAAAGGATAAGCAGGAAAAAGAAATAAAACAAAAGCTTTTTAAACTCTTACCATGCACAAAGGTCTATGAAAATCGGCATTATTTCTGACACGCACGACAATATTCCACTAATAGAAGAAGCTGTGAAAATCTTCAAACAGGAGAACATCAATGAAGTTCTCCACGCTGGGGACCTATGCGCTTCTATAACTCTGGACCCTTTAATAAAGGAGTTTAAGGTCTACTTCTGCTTAGGAAACAACGATGCAGATGTCCTGCCAATAAAGAAGAGATTAGAACCTGCAGGTGGAGTATTCTTAAACGGAGGAGGAGCATTTGTTATTGGGGGGAAGAAGTTTGCTCTCTACCACGGCCACAATTTAATGTTTTTGAATGCTTTGATAAAATCGCAGGAGTTTGACTATGTAATCACGGGCCATACTCACAAGCGAAGAAACGAAGTGGTTGGTAAAACAAGAGTTATTAATCCGGGATCATTATATCCTCATCATCAGAATAGTGTAGCAATTCTCGACTTGGAGAAAGATGAAGTTAAATTTGTGAGATTAGGTGATATGAAATGATTAAATTAGTAATGTTTGACCTTTGGGGCACAATAATTGAGAATGGAGTTTACTCCCCTGTGAAGCAGATTAAGTTCAATTTAAGATTATTAATGCCATTCTCAGAGTATATTAACAAGTTTGAGAAAGCATTCATGACAAAAGAATTCAGCGACTCAAAAGAGGGCTTTGAAAATGTGTGTAAGGAATTCAATGTAAAATATGATGAGAAGCTTTTGAACAAACTCGTCGGAGTGTGGAACAAAAACTGGCTTTTAGCAAGAGAGTTTCCGGAAAGCTTGGAAATTCTAGAAAAGATGAAAAACAAGTTTAAACTTGCATTGGTGTCCAACACAGATAAATCAGGTGAGAGAGTCGTAGAAAGATTTGGGCTTGACAAGTTCTTTGACAAGATATATTTCTCCTACAAAACAGGTATGTTAAAGACAAACAAAGCCCTATTTGAAATGATACTCAAAGAGTTCAATGTAAAACCAGAGGAAGCAGTTATGGTTGGAGACAGCATAGAATCAGATATGAAAACACCAAGCGAACTCGGCATAAAAACAATTCTTATAGATAGAAAAGGCAGAAGAGATTATCCCGTCAAAGCTAAGAATCTGAAAGAAGTGTATGAGATTATTGAGAAGTGGAATCAGGACTGATTAGATGAACTAATTGTCCTAATCCAAGTTTCTCATAACCTTCTTTTAAAGTATCAAACAGGTCTTTAAGGCCTATCCACATTGAGTATCTTCGTCCATTCAATATTTGTTCATCTACTCCAACAGGATTTCCAAGACTAATATTTACAGGAGTATTTTGAGAGTAAATGTTCATTTCTTCTTCGCTAAGAACAAAACATAGTCCGCGAAACTTTCCTTCCTTAGCATCTTTGTGTAAAGTGTCGGGTATAATTTGGGAGTATGTGCCTGGACTCATGCTCTTAGGAATTGCATCTTCTCTCAAAGAAAATGCATTGATGATTCTTCTAGAAATCTTTTTGTCAAGTTCAAAAGTTTTGATGATAAATCTTATCAGGCCTTTGGCAATCCTTCTCATAGCTTAAAGGTTTTACAACCGCAAAAGAAGAGTTTCCATTGCCGAAGTAAAGCGTCAAGAGAAGTGCCATATAAAAAAGACGCAACAATGTTTCTTAAATTTGTCCATATATAATGACATACACAAAATAAAAGGTGTTAAGAATACTAAGATAATGCTTGTCATCGACGAAGGAAAATAGGATTGTAGACCTTTAAGTGATTATTGATTTTTTACCTCCCAATGACTCCCTGTTTTGAGGTCTGTGATTTTTACTCCCAACTTATTCAGTTTATCTCTTATCATATCCGCGGTTTTGAAGTCCTTTCTGCTTCTAAAATAATTTCTAATTGCAAGTAATTTTTCAATATTCTCATTGTTAATATTTGAGAGTAGGGCGTTTATCTCATCCAAGGAGGCCTGCTGTTCAGATGTTACAACATTAACCTGAACATCACCAAGTTTTAAGCCAAGAACAGAGTCAATTCTAAGCATGAAATCCTTAACTTTTTGAGCATCTACCTTCGAAAGTTCCCCTTTAAGAATTATTTTGTTTATGGAATTAACAAATTTAAACAAAACAGCTAATGCTTCTGAAATGTTCAAATCATTATCCATCTTTTCTATGAATTTTTTCTCAGTGTCTTTTATCAACTCAGAGACCTCTTTGCTTTCAGGGCTTGGTCTTGAAACAAGGAGAATCTGCTTCATAAAATCGCGTAATTTATTAACTGTGTTCTCAGCTGACTTTAATCCATCCATTGTAAAGTTGAGCTGCTGTCTGTAATGTGTAGAAATGAGCAGATACCTTATAGCCATTGGATCATAACCCTTCTTAAGAAGGTCTCTGAGTGTGAAGAAATTCCCTAATGACTTTGACATCTTCTTACCATCAACTTGTAAGAATTCTGGATGAACCCAATACTTTACAAACTGCTTTCCTGTTGCTGCTTCGCTCTGAGCAATTTCGTTCTCATGATGCGGAAACACAAGGTCAATGCCTCCGCTGTGAAGGTCAAAACTCTCACCAAGATACTTCATAGACATAGCTGAGCATTCAATGTGCCAGCCGGGCCTTCCCTTGCCAAGGGGCGTGTTCCAAAAAACATCACCATCCTTCTCAGAGTATGCTTTCCAGAGAGCAAAATCCTGAGCTTGGTTCTTAGCATACTCATCCTGCTTAACCCTTGCCCCTGATTTAAGCTCGTCAAGTTTTATACCTGAAAGCTTACCGTAATCCTTAAATTTTGAAACATCATAGTAAATAGAGCCGTCTTCTCCTTTGTAAGCGTAGCCCTTATCCATCAATCGTTTTATAAGTGCAACCATGTCTTCTATATGCTCCGTAGCCTTTGGCATAACATCTGGCAGTTCTATGTTTAGAGTTTTCAAGTCCTCAATAAAATACTTTGTGTAGCGTTCTGTGAATTCTTTTAAGGAGACGCCTTCCTTCTGAGAGTCCCTAATTGTTTTATCATCAACATCCGTGATATTCATAACATGTTTAACCTTATATCCTCTAAATTTCAGATACCTCTTTATAAGGTCATAGAAAATGAAGCTTCTAAAGTTACCTATATGAGCAAAATTATAAACTGTCGGTCCACAGGAGTAGAAGCCAACATCATTGCCGTGGAGTGGTTTGAACTCTTCAACTCGCTTTGTTAGAGTGTTGTATATTCTAAGCATTTTAGTTGAGTAAGATAAAACCACTTAAAAATTTGACGATTATTTTTGGACAACAAATACGCAGTGGTCCTTTTGGAAGGGTGCTATGACTTTATAATCAAGAACATCAAATTCGGACAAGAGCTCTTTGTAAACCTCTCTGTAAATCGCCTTGGGTTTTCTTGTAACATCAATGCTCTTAGCTTTTAAGGCAAGGAATCCCAGACCGCCTTTCTTTAGGTATAGAGAAATGTTTTTCTTGAATATTTCCACTTGATTTTTCTGAGCAACATCTTGATAGACAAAATCCACAAGAGGAACATATTTGATGTATGTCCTTGGTTTATTCGCATCCGCAAGCAGCATTGCAAGGTTTCTCCGCCTCATGGATAATAGGTAAAGCTGTTTGGCAACCCTCTTTGATATTTCCACACCAAAGACAAATCCCCTGTTAACTAAATCAGAGACATGAGAAATTGTTGTTCCAGACGCAGCTCCCAAGTAAAGCACTTTATCAGTATCTTTAAGTTCAACATCTAAATTCTTCAGTATCGCAGCTGCAAGCTTACTCCGAAAGGGGTCCCAATAACGATACTCAACACCATCAACAAATATAGTATCTTCTCCATAAACATTAATTCCAGGAGTTAAGTTCTTTGTGAATAGCTTGTTTCCTCTTCTTATTAAATTTTTATTTTCCATTTTAATGACCTGCACGACCGAAGTAGTCCTGCTTTAATGCAATGCTTATCTTTGAGGCAAGCTTCCTCGCAACCTTCCCGCGCTTACTTTTGTCAGATTTTAAAATGTCAGGATGCTGAAACAACACTCCATACTTTGGAAGTTTACCGCCCGTCTTCAAATATCTGAACAGGGCTTTTTCAGCTCCTAAGAGTTGTATTCTTGAAGAGGGCATCATGGCAAGCTTCTCAAAACTTCCTGCAAGCATTAATAGTTTAGCCGCAATTATGGGAGTGGCTATACTTGATGTCTTCGGCATCAATCTTTGAACTTTTTCTGATAACAACGCCCTTGTTCTTTCAAGCCTGTTATGAACTTCAACAGCAAGTGCAATCAACTCCTTAAATTCCTCTTCATCTTGAGGATTAAGATTGATTGTTAAGTTGTTTGGGAGCTTGTATTTCTCCAATATGCTCTCCACAGGTGCCGCATTCAGTTCTCTTATCAGCAATTCATCATCTGAAATGAGAGTAAGTTCAGGGCTTTTAACAAATAGGAACTCTCTTATCCTCTTTGCCAGAATATTCCAAACCTTTGTAAGTTGGTCCAATGTTTCATTGTATTGGATTATAAGCTTGTCCTCATCAATTCTTTTCAGTTTATCAGCTTCAATTCTTTCAAGAACAAATTTCGTCTCAGAGAAGAGTTTTTCATCGCCCACTCTGTTTGATGCCTCTGCAAGAATTTGATTGATTAAAGCAGGGTCTTCAACTTCAGAAATATCAATTATTTTAGATTTACCAATACCTAACTCATCCTCCAACTTCCTCTCGTAATTCTCTATAAATTTGTTAATTGATTCTTCGTTTACAATATTAAGACTCCTCAGTTTGTCAAATATTTCAGAGCTGTGAATCAACTCTAACTTATCCTTATTCTGATGAAACACAAAAATGGAATCCGCATTGCTGTAAAGTATGTAAACCACAGTTTTATGTTTACAACAGTAGTTTATAAATTTGTTGCAAGTTCCTATCTTCAAAAGATTTAAAAAGAAAATTCCCATCTTTTATTTATGAGCCAATTTCTAGAAAAGATAATCAAAAAAGCATCAAAGAGAAAAAGCAGGATATGCTTCGCAGATTATAATGATGAAAGAGTTTACAGAGCCATTAAGGAGATAGCAAAATTAAAATTAGCGAAGCCGGTAATTGTCGGTGAGAAAAGGGTTATTGAGAAAAACATGTCCAGATTCAATATAAAAAAGAGTATGGGCATTGAAGTATGTGATTTAAAAGATGATGAACTTTTGGAAAAATTTTCAGAGCAATATATGAAGCTGAGGAAAAATAAGGAGAAGTTATCTCTAAAAGAGGCAAGAACAATTATTAAAAAACCAAATTACTTTGCAGTTATGCTCTTATATAACAAGTTTGTGGATGGAGTTGTTTCAGGGCTCAGTTCAGAGACAAAACCATTCCTGCCAGCATTTAAGATTATAAAAACAAAGAAGAATGTTAAGAGAGTTTCAAGCGTATTTATAATGGACTTTCCAGATAAAACCTTATTCTTTGCTGATTGTGCTGTTAATATTTTGCCTGATAAAAATGAACTTGCAGAGATTGCAGTTTTAACATCTGAAACAGTTAAGTCGTTCGGGTTCAAACCAAGAGTTGCCATGCTGTCATTCTCCACAAGAGGAAGTGCAAAGCATGAACTTGTAGATAAGGTAAGAGAAGCAACAAGAATTGCAAAGAGAAAAAAACCGGAGCTTATTATTGATGGCGAGATTCAGTTTGACGCTGCCTTTGTGCCTAAAGTGTTCAAAAAGAAGTGCCCGGATAGTCCTTTAAAAGGAAAAGCGAACACTTTCATATTCCCTGACCTAAACGCGGGAAACATCAGTTACAAACTTGTGGAACGACTGGCAGGTGCAAAGGCAATAGGTCCAATACTGCAGGGCTTGAATCTGCCTGTTAATGATGTTTCAAGAGGAGCTTCATACAAAGACCTCGTGCATCTAACCGCAATAACATCTATTCAGAGCAGGATGAAAAAATGATATCTACAATTGTGCTTTTAATTCTTTTATCTCTAAGTTTAGCTATAAATTTAATTCTTATAAAGCACAACAAAGAATTAAAGTTTAGAAAGAGAAGCTTAGCTGTAAAGTATGGAAAGTTCAGCGAGCAATTTTTTCCATTTATCGAAGAATACCCTTATGATTCGTCAAACTTCAGATTCATAGGCACACCTATAGATGGAGTACAATTTGAAGATGATAGAATAATCTTAGTAGAGTTTAAAGTAGGAAGTTCAAAGCTTAGTCCAAAGGAGCGAAAAATCAAAGAACTTGTTGACAGCAAAAGGGTTTATTTTGAAGAGTTCAGAATTGATAATAAGAATAATAAAAAGAGTTAAGAATCTAATTAACCTTGTTGATGGGGTTTCCCTGCATAAAAGAAGAAACATTATTTAATGTTGTTCTGATAATTCTTGTTGCAGCTTCCTCTGTGTTGAAAGCATTATGAGGAGTCACTATAACATTCTGCCGTTTTATGAGGTCAAGGTTAAGAAGGGCTGTCTTTAATTCTTCAAGATTTTTAGAAGAGGCCTTCTCAATCATTTCCTTATCCTTAAAGAGGGTCTCTGCCTCCAAAACATCAAGTCCTGCAAAGCTTATTCTTCCAGAGTCAAGAGCGTTTATAAGAGCCCTGGTCTCAATCAGTTCTCCACGGGCAGTATTTATTAAAACAGCACCTTTCTTGATGTTGTTCAAATTATTAGAGTTAAGAATGTGCCTCGTATCCTTCAGCAATGGAAGGTGCAGAGTGACAATATCTGATTTTGAAAGGAGAGTATCTAAGTCCACATACTTGGCAACCTTCTCCACTTGGGGATTTTTAAAGATGTCATAACAAATAACCTTCATATTAAATCCTCTTGCAATTCTGAC
>JAMOQB010000009.1 GCA_027064225.1 Candidatus Woesearchaeota archaeon
TATGGCGAGCAGGATTTTATTTCTTTTTCTGTTGGGTCTCTATTGTTTGGGGGCCTGCATTTTATTATGTTTGTTATATACACTTCTTCTCTTCTTATCCCTGCTTCTTTTAGAAGTTGGTTTAGGAACTTTCCAGCCTGTCCAACAAATGGTCTTCCCTGCTCGTCTTCATTTCTTCCAGGTGCTTCTCCTATCAACATGATTCTGCTGTTTACGCTCCCTTCTCCCGGAACTGGTTTTTTCCTTGTTTTGTGCAGTTCGCACTTTTCACACTTGTTTATCTCGTCAATGATTCTCTGCATTTCTCTTTTCTTCTTGTCTTCAGTTTTGTTGTCAAATTCGAAGCTCAAATCCAACGCCTCCATCGATGCATTTTATCTTTTCAGAGCTGTTTAGAATCTTTTTTATTTTTTCACCTGAGCAGTGTGTTGGTACGACTATTTTGACATCTAATTCTTCCATCGCTGTTTTTATCTCTTTGAGTTTTTCTTCATCTTCCTTGTATGTGTGAAATCCGCCTATTACTGCGTAGACATTGCTCAGGACTGATACGCTTTTGATTATGTTTATTATTCCAGGGTGTGAGCATCCTGTTATTATCACTGCTCCTTTGGTTGTCATTATTATCATTGACTGCTCTTTTATTTCTGTTCCCATTGGTCCTGTTGTTGCGATGTTCTCGAATAAGGTTTGTATTTTTCCTGTTTCTATTATCTGACCGCCTTTGTTTATTATTTCTGTTTTCTTTTTTTCCGATAATCCTTTTGGAAGGTATATTGTTGGCTTTGAGTTCTTTTTTATGAATCCTGTGAGCCCGCCTATGTGGTCTTTGTGTTCATGTGATACGAATACTGTGTCTATTTCTTCAGGGTTGTAGTTCAGTCGGAGCATATTCTCATATAACACTTGAAATTTTGCTCCTGTGTCGAAGAGTGTTTTGTGGTTTTTTGTTTCTACCACTGCTGAGAATCCCCAGTCAGATTTTAGATTTTCATTTTGATGTGCTTCATTTACCTTGTTGTCATATATGATTGTGATTTTTACTTCAGCTATTCTTACCGCCTCACTCTTTTATTTTAGTTGCGTGTTTTATTAGTTTTAATCTTTCATTTAAAAAATCCTTTATTGTTTTTTCTATATTTTCATCTTTAGCTTTTATAACTGCCACTGCGTTATCAGATAGTGTATGTAAGCTTATCTCTCCTATTTCTTTTGTGATAATATAATCTATTTTCTTATTCAGAAGAAATTTTGCTGCGGATAAACCTGCTCTTACTTGTTTGTTGAAGTATGGATTTTTTATCCTTTTCTTGTTTAGAATCTTTCTGTTTTTAACATCTATTTTTACTATTTCAAATTCTTGTGCTCTTGCAAAGTGATCTGATACTTTCCCATTTGTTGTGGGTATGACTATTTTTATTGTCTTTTTTGTCTTTGGTTTTATTGTTACTTCTAGCTGTGTTATGTCAAATTGTTTCATTGCTTGCCGCTTTGCTGTTTCTATAATTTCATACGCTTTTTTTATATTTGTGTTCTCTTTTGCTTCTGCTTCCACTTCTCCGAGTAGGAAGGGCCCTGCCTTTCTTATTTTTATGTTTGTGAATTTTATTTCTCCCCCTGCCTTTTTGTTTAGATAGTTAAGTATTTCTTTGTTCTCCTTTGGATTGTAATCCATGAGTGCAAGTATGGATTCTTTTCCAGTTTCTATTCCAACTTTTAATATAAACAAGGAGATTATTATGGTGGTTATTCCTTCAACATATCTTATTCCTAAGGATGAAAGTGCTATGCTCACAAATACTAATGATGCTGATATGACATCTAGTAGTCGTTCTTTGCCGTTGGCAATTAAGGATTGAGAGTTTATTTTCTCTCCAACTTTTATTGTCCTCTTTGATACTATGTAGGAGACTATCACTGCTGTTAGAGCTGTCGCCATTGCGAGTATGGGCATCTTTGTTAAACTTGGTTCATTCAGCCTTTCTACTCCTTCTCTTATCAGTCCGATGGCTCCTACTGTTATCAATGCTGAAACTAACAGGGCTGATAGGTTTTCAGCTTTATAGTATCCATATGGAAATCTCTCATTCTCTTTTTTCTGGGCTATTTTTAGTCCTATTAAGGATACAAGTGCTGTTATCAAGTCAGATCCGCTGTGCAGTGCATCGCTTATTAGCACCACGCTGTTTGTTGTTAATCCAACAACTAGTTTCAGTATGCTTAGCACTAATGAAGAGAATGTCAGCTCATTGGCTGATTTTACTCCCTCCTTTAACTTGTTTATCTCATCCATCCTCTACCCATACCTCTTCTTCCAAATCCAAAACCTGCTCTGCCTCTCATACCAAATCCTCTTGGCGGTACTGGCATATTTATTTCGTTTAGTTCTCCCTTCTCTGCTTTTTCAATTGCTTCTTTCACACTTCCTTGGTATTGATATACTTTTATGCCTACTTCTCTCAGAGCTGTTACTGCGTTTGGTCCTATTGTTTCGGCTATCACTGCGTTTACTCCTTTATTTGCTAGCAGTTCAGCCACTGCAAAGCCAACTCCTCTTCCTGTTATGTACGGGTTTTTTAGGATTTCTGTTTCTCCTGTTTCTGTGTTTTTTATGACGAATTGTCCTGCTCTTGCGAATGTTGGACTTATTTGTCCATTTTCACTTTCCGATGTGCTTGGTATTGCAATTTTCATTTTTACCTCCTTTCAACCTTTAATGCTTTTCCTTCTACGATAAATTTAGCTATCTTTTTTAATGCGTCTTGCAAGGTCCTTTGAAATGTTGACCTTGATATTTTCATCTTTTCCGCTGCTTCCTCTTGGTTCAGTCCCTCTATGTACCTTAGTCTTATTGCTTCTGCTTCTTCATAGCTCAGTGTTATCTCTTCAAGTTCCCAAAATGGAATGCCTTGCGGTTTGAAGTAATCAGCTTTTGGGTTGAATCTTATTCTTCTTGCTTTTCTTGGACGCATTATTATGGGTATATGCCCATAACTATTTAAAGCTTTCGTTGTAAAGAAAAATCAGAATAAGCAAAAGTAAAACTTTAATCTCCTCTCGGTGCAAGTATAAAGCTTAAGCTTATCTTGTTTAGCTCTGTGTATGTGAGCTTCAACGGATAATCTGTTTTAAACTCTATTTCTACTGTGTCGCTAATCTTTGAGCCTGTTATCATCTTTTTTAAATATTCTATGGAGTATCTTGCCTTTACCATGCTCTCCTGTGTTTCTATCTTTGTCTTCTCATCATTTCTCAGTTCTACACTTGCATTGTTGAGGTCTCCTTTTGCTATTATTGTAAACTTATCTTTTTCGGCTACGAACATTACCACATCTGAAACAATGCTTGCGTCTTCTATTGCTTCATTTAACAGGTCTGACTGAGTTGTTATTGTTGCTGTGAATGTCAATTGCGGTATTTTCTGCTCTCCTTCATCAAGGTCTATTATGGGTAATGAGAATCTTCGCTTTGTTCTTCCTTCAAGTGTTATGTTGAATTTATCTTCTTCAACTTCTAATGTAAGCAGGTCTGATGGCTTTGCTCTTCTAAGAACTTGTTTTAAACTGTTCAGGTTCAGACCTACTGTTTCCTCCTTATCAACTTTATATTCTGTAAAAGCACTGCTTAAGAGTTTGAATATGACAAGTGCTGCACTTCCAGGGTCCATTGCAATTAGTTCAATGTAATCAGGTGTTATCCTAAAGCTTGCTTCATTGACTAATTCAGAGATTATGCTTATACTTTCCCTCAAATATTTTGGTTCTGTAAGTGTTAATTTCATAAAACCACCCCACTGTAAGAACATCCTGTTTCTTTATAAATATTTTTATTTTTACAGCTTCTGATTTTTGAGAATCTTCATTACCTCTCTGTTTATTCTTGATCCGTACTGAGCTGCTTTTTTGGGTCGCATTGCATATTCTTCTTTTAGGCCTATCCTTTGAGCGACTTTTCGTAGAATATACTTTTTAATTT
>JAMOQB010000010.1 GCA_027064225.1 Candidatus Woesearchaeota archaeon
AAAAGTTCCTAAACCAACTCCTAAAAGAAGCAGGAATAAAAAGAGAAGAAGTGTATATAACAAACATAATAAAATGCAGGCCCCAAAACAATAGAGACCCAACAGAAAAAGAAATAAAATCCTGCTCACCATACCTTGACAAACAGTTAAACATAATAAAGCCAAAAGCAATAATCACCCTTGGCAATTATGCAACCAAATACATACTAAGAAAATTCAAACTAAAAGAAGAATCTATAAGCAAAATTCATGGGAAAAAATACAAAATAAACAACTTAATATTCAACACGAAGATTATGCCAAGCTACCACCCAGCAGCAGCACTGTACAATCCAAATTTAAAACAAACAATAATTGATGATTTCAAAAAGATAAGGGAGGAATTAAAATGAACACTCAAGAGTTCTACACAAACATGAAAACAGAACAGGACAAAATAAAAGAAAACATTGGAAGCATAAAAAACAGGGTAGTAGTATTCTCAGGCAAAGGCGGAGTCGGAAAAACAATGATAACAATAAACATCGCATATGAACTTGCAAAGAAAAACAGCGTCGCAATAATTGACTGCGACATAACAGCTCCAAACATACCAAAGATGCTCAACATAAAAGGCGAGCTCAAAATAAAAGACAAGAGAATCCTCCCAGTGGAACACAAAGGAGTTAGGATAGTTTCATCAGCATTCATGGCAAAGGACAAAGATGCAATAATTTGGAGAGGACCTTTAAGATCAAAACTCATAAACCAACTCCTGTCAGACACAAACTTTGAAAGCACAGAATACTTAATAGCAGACCTGCCACCCGGGACAGGAGATGAAGTTCTAACAATAACACAGAGCATGAAACCTAACATAGCATTAATAATAACAACACCTCAGGAAGTATCATTAGGAGATGCGAAAAGAGCAATTAGCATGGCTAAAAGTATGGGCATAAAAAACATATACCTCATAGAAAATATGTCATACCTTAAATGTCCAAAATGCGGAGAGAAAATTGACCTCTTCGGAGAGGGAAACACAAAGAAGCTTGGAGAAGAAATGGGAATAGAAGTAATAGGCCAAATACCCTTAGACATAGAAATAAGAAAGGAAAGCGATGAGGGAAAAGTAGGAGTAACAGAACATCCAGAAAAGGAATTCTCAAGGGAGATAGGAAAAATTGTTGAAAAAATAAATGGTGCTTCACAATGAACGAAATGAAGATTGCCCTGCCAACAGATGATGGAAAAAATATCTCTGAACACTTCGGAAGATGCAAAGAATTCAAAATAATAAAAAATACAGAAGAAAAAACACTGAAAAATAACCATGATGAAATACTTCCAGCAGTAAGGTTAAACAAAGAAGGAGTGAATGTTGTTGTGATAAAAAACATTGGCGAAGGAGCAAAAGCCATGCTAAAAAAATACAACATAAAGATGCTTAAAGCAGAGTATGACAGCATAGATGAAAATGTTCAAAATATAGACAAACTTAAAGAGTTGTAAAATGAAAATAGCAGTGACAGGCGGAAAAGGAGGAACAGGAAAATCAACAATAGCCACAGCACTTGCATACTACCTCTCACAAAACAACAAAGTAACTTTAATAGATGCGGATGTAGAATGCCCAAATGACAGCATAATAATGGGTGCTGAAGAAATAGACCATAAGCAAGTCCATCAATTCATACCAAAATTTGACATGAAAAAGTGCAACCACTGCGGACAGTGCTCAAAGAACTGCAAAGAACACGCAATAATAGTAACCAAAGAAAAGCTAATTTTCTTTCCAGAGCAATGCACGGGATGTCAAGTATGCATGTATGTGTGCCCGGAAAAAGCAATAAGCAAAGACGAAAAAATAATAGGAGAAATAAAAACTTACAAAGCAAACACAAACCTCACAATAAAAGCGGGAATCCTAAAGCCAGGAATAGAAGAAAGCGCAAACATAGTGAAAGAACTTGTAAAAGAAACTGACAACAATGATAAATTTACAATAATAGACACTGCAGCAGGGACACACTGCGATGTGATAAAATCTTTAATACCAAGCGATGAAGTACTCGCAGTAACAGAACCAACACCATTAGGCTTAAACGACTTAAAACTTATCATCAAAGTCGTAAAAGAACTGAAAAAAACCGTTGGCGTTGTAATAAACAAGTATGGACTCAGCGAAGAGTATCAAAACAAAATAAGGGACTTCTGTAATAAAGAAGAAATTGAGATCATTGGAAGAGTTTATTATGATGAAGAAATAATCAAACAATACATAAGCGGAAAGCCAATAATAAGAGAAGAAATAAAAGAAATAGGAGAGCACTATGAGGGAAAAAGCTGTTGAGATCGTCATTGCCTCAGGAAAAGGAGGAGTAGGCAAATCGTTAATAGCCTCAACCATCGCAACAGCATTAAGAAAAGATTTCAGGATAATCGTAGGAGACTGCGACGCAGACACTCCAAACCAAAAAATCTACTTCTCAAAATATATTTATGATGAGGAGAAGAGAGGGATAAAAGCAAGTGAAAAAGCAAAGGTTAATGCAGAGAAATGCATAAACTGCAAAAAGTGCGCGGTCTGCCCATACGGAGCCATAAGCTTCAACGGGCATGCAATAATAAAGGAGGTTCTGTGCGAAGGGTGTGGATTGTGCAAGATAGTGTGCCCAACAAAAGCCATAACACTTGAAGAGGTTGAAAACGCAGAGATGATAAAATATGAGACAGAGCTTGGGATAAAAGTAATAAGCGCGCAGTTGAAGCCCGGAAGCTCAGGTTCGGGAAAAATCGTTGATGAAGTAAAGAAAGCGTGCAAAAGTGAAGCTGGGATGAGAAAGGCAGACCTAATAATATACGACTCCGCAGCTGGCATTGGATGTCCAGTAATATCCTCCATAAAAAACACAGATTATGCAATATTAGTTGTTGAGCCAACACCAAGCTCAATTAATGATATGAAGCGAGTAAACGAAGTTATAAAACAATTCGGAATAAAAACAGGATGCATTATAAACAACTGCGATTACAATGCGGAGATGAAGCAAGAGATAATACAATACTGCACAGATAAGGGAATTGAACTCCTTGATGAGATACCTCATGATAAAAGATTTATAAAAGCAATAACAGAACTTGAACCTGCAATAATATATGACAAGACATTGGAGAAATACTTTAGAAAGAGCATTGGAAAGGTCAAAGAATTGCTAAATATTTAGTTGTTTCCAAGATATTTTATAATTTCCTCTAAATCTTGACTTGAATTAGTTTTATGCTTTGCAGTGCCTACAGGAACAACAATAACAGGAACCTTAACACCACTTAAACCAACAGAAGATTCTCCAACAATTGCAGCTAAAGGACTTTTAACCCACTCATGAGAAGAAGCATCCCAAACCTTTCCATCCTTTGAAAAATAAACATAAGTCAAAGGATATTTTCCTTTACTTGCATTTGGAATTCTGAGCATAAGAGAAGGTGCAGGCACTCTTTGGTCTGAAGGAAAGTATGTTTCCCAAGCACCTTTGGAAGGTGTAGAAAATAAATATATTCCTTTATTAGATTTAAAAATTGTTAATGATGAGTTGTACTTAACAACTGCATCTATTAATTGCGCGTAGGCGTTTGATAGAGGAGTGTTGTCTAAGCGTATTGTCTCTTCAATCTTTTGATACTCCTCATTAACCCTCCGCAACTCTTTCCAAGAAGAATAAGACCTTCCAAAGTAGTATGTTGTTCCTAAAAGCAGAGAAGAAACCACAACTCCCGACAAAATTTGCTTCAAAGATATTTTCATAAGTCAAAGAGAAAAGCCCAAATATATAAGTTTTACTATTCTGTAGTTGTTACTTATTTACAAGAGACATTTTGCCCATTGT
>JAMOQB010000011.1 GCA_027064225.1 Candidatus Woesearchaeota archaeon
GAGATAATTGGAGGAAGTCAAAGAAGCAATGACATAGAAGAGATAAAGAGAAAACTAAAGAGGGATGGGGAGAGAATAGAAAAATACTCGTGGTACTTAGATTCAAGAAGGTATGGAGCAGTGCCTCACGCAGGCTTTGGATTAGGAGTTGAAAGAGTTGTATCATGGTTATGTCATTTAGACAACATAAAAGATGCCATACCATTCCCAAGAACAATAAAGAGGGCTTATCCGTGAGAGTTACAGTTGGATCAACTAATCCTGTAAAAATCAACTCTGTAAAAAAAGCATTTGAGAAAATATTCAGAGATGTAGAAGTACAAGGTATAAAAGTCAAAAGCGGAGTGTCCAATCAACCCATAGGTTTTGATGAAACCTTAAATGGAGCGGAGAACAGAGCGAGAGCGTGTATGAGAGAAGGCGTTGATTTCTCCGTAGGACTAGAAGGAGGAATTGCAAAAGAAAAAGGTAAATGGTTCAGCTTCGGAGTATGCTATATCATCAGAAGAGACAACAAGAAAGGAATCGGAGTAACATCCTGGTTTCAACTACCAAAAAAAGTCATAGAAAAGATCCAAAAAGATAAAAAAGAACTTGGAGAAGTAATGGACGAACTTGAGAACGACACCAACACAAAACAAAAAGGCGGGGCGATAAGCTTCTTCACAAAAGGTATAAAGGACAGAACAAAATTATATGAGGAAGCAGTAATAAACGCGCTGATTCCCTTCATAAGAGAAGAGTTTGAATTTTAAAGCTTAATCTTCCCATAAACACCATCATAACCAGGAATTATATTTAACTTATCTTCCCTATTAAGAATAATAAGATCTGCCAAAGATTTACCGACAACTTTACTTAGAGCCTGAGCATCTGCATCTAAAAGAACATTGAACTCCGAACCAAAAACAGATATTAACTTGTCATAAATAATGTTGACCTTTTTCGTTTGTATGCCCACACCTAAAAATGTCGCAATAAGCTCTTGAAGTGGAAGCAAATGCTTAAAAGGCAGAGCATCCTTAGGTTTATAACCAAAAGGCCTGTCCGCAAGCTCCAAAACTCTGTGGAGCACTCCAAAAGTTAATTCTTTGCCACAAACAGGACACACAGAAATGTGCTTTCTTGGGTCTGCAGAGAACTTACAGGACCTGTGGCCATCAAAATAATACTTGCCGAATGAGGGGTTAACCTCTAAAGTCATTACGAAGTTCTTCTTAAAACGAATTGCGTTCAAAACATCCTTGTAGGTAAAATCCTGCTTGAAGTTGAAGACATTGCACTCCCTGCCAAGCCGAAAAGGAAACATGCTGTGAGCATCAGAATTAGACACAAGCGTGAATTTATCGAGAGCAGAGATAGTCCAATTCATTTGTGGATCACTGCTCAACCCTGTCTCCAAAGCATGAATATATTTTGTTTTATCCTGAAAACAATCCTTTATAGAGTCAAATCCGGAGTGAGAACCGAATAAGGAAAACCAAGGCGTCCATATATGTGCAGGAATAACTTCAATATCTGGGCTTATAGAATGCATAATCTCAACAAACTCATAAGCAGGCATTCCAAAAATAGGCCTGCCATCGTAGTCCAAACGGCCGAACTTCAAAAGCTCGTCAGAGATCTGAGAGACAATGTCAAATGACGGAGCCAAAACAAGCAGATGAACCTTTCTAACTCTGCCACCCTGCTTGTAAATTAGAGATATCTCTGTTTGAAGGACAAACTTAAAGCCAGTTTTTGACTTTAAAATGCCAAACCCATCCTCTGTAAGATTTGACTTCAACTCAGCAAACCATTTTGGATGAGTAAAGTCGCCAGTTCCTAAGAGATTAAGACCTTTAACACGAGCGAACCTTTCCAGATTATCAAGAGTGATGTTTTTAGAAGTTCCACGAGCAAACCTACTATGAATGTGAAAGTCAGCAAAGATCATACAACAAAGAAAAATTCTAAAAATAAAGAGATTACTCATCACCAATAAGTAGTAAAAATAGAAAGATTTATATATTAGGCTCTCTCTTTTATCCTTATGATAAGGAATGACCAAATTGGAGAGAAGTTGCATGAATGGGGACCTGACCTGTGGGTAGTTCAAAATATAGAAATTGGGGACATACTCCCAAATGGTCTTGCCGTTTCGTATAGGATAGATGAGGAAACTCCTAAAACACTTAAGGAGGTAATAGGATTTTATGATAAGGGAGCAGTTCCTTACATGAAAATAAACAAAACTCTAAGAGATAAAAATCTTAATTTAGAAGAACTTATTAACCGTAATAGCAACATAATAAACTTTTCAGAAATACTCAAAAAAGAAGCTGGGCAGTGCCTTGAAAAAGCAATTGCAGTTCAACTCTACGCACAGAAAGGAAGAGAATCATATTTGGTGTTAGCAGGGAGATTAGAACAACCAGGCATAACCACCAGTTTAGGACACGCTTATAACATCATCAAAAAAGATGGGAAATGGTTCCTTGTAGATGCTGAGAATCCGATAATACAAAATAATAGGAGAATACCTTACATTATTCCTATTGAAGGGATAGATGAGAAAAGTAAAGAAATTATTCTACCTAAGAAGTATGGAAAAGATATTGGAAGAAGATATTATCTCCAGTAAGTTCATTAACTAAGATTATAAGTTATACTCATATTATACTTCACACAGGTGGCTGTGCAGACCGCATGGTTCGCCGTTATAACCCAATTCTGATTTGAATTAACAAAGAGACGGCAGTATCCAGAATTAGAGTTAATCTTAACGTAGGAAAAGTAGCAGGTATAATTTTTAGAGGAATGAATTAAACAACTCTTGCTTGAAATGCCAGCATCGCAGGTGAGCAAGTCATACTCAGGAACAATGGAAATGTTAAAATATTTAAGAGAATCAGTGCATTCATTAGAAACGCAGATTTTCTTTGTTTTAACATATGAAAGGCCTTTAACGCCTAAATTTTCAGCATTATTTCCAAACAATAAAACAGAATGTATGCCTTGATAATTATTCAGTTGGGACCAATTTGATATGCATGAACCTGACAAACACAAGGAATGAGTATGCAATGATTCTAAATTGAAGATAGTTGAACCTCCTGCATTGCTTCCAGCCAAAAGCACATCACTAAGAGAAACTGAGATTTTATGAGAAGCATTCGAGCAGAGAACTGAGCCGTTTGGGAGAATCTTAGAAATAGAACCAACAGGACAGTAACCATTTACCCTTAACTGAATCTGAGAAGTATTCACATCCTCACTGGAGATAGAACCCTCTTTAATAGTTTCAGAAGAAACAGAGTTGGGAGAAAGCTTCAGATTATCAGAAGACCCAAAAACATCGCCTTTGAAAGAATAGTTGTGATACCTCAAAGCAAACAAGAGTACAAAGAACAGGATTATTATCATTATTGTGTTGAACCAAATCAAATACTTGTATGTCTTGTTTAACATTTTAGCATTGGAACAACAAAGAAAAGAGGGATTATAAATGTTTTGAAAAAACAAAAGATTAAAAAAGGAGATGGTAAAACACAGAGAGTAAGGGGCTGTAGGGTAGCTTGGTTCATCCTTTCTGGTTTGGGACCAGACGACCCCGGTTCGAATCCGGGCAGCCCCATCCTAATTTTAAAATGAGTGAGAGTAAAGCAATATTCCTGGAC
>JAMOQB010000012.1 GCA_027064225.1 Candidatus Woesearchaeota archaeon
AGGAGTTAAAAGCCATAGAATCAAAGGCGCGGAAGGTCAAGGATGAATCTGTTTAATACTGATTGATAAATTACAAAACCTAAACTTTAAAAAGAGAACGCTTTTTCTATTTTTATGGATTCTAACAACTCTGTTGAGACCGCAGGAACAGGAGATATTCATCAGGATTATGTTTTATACATAAAGATTCCAAAAGAGAGAGTGGCAGTTTTAATAGGCAAAAATGGCAGTGTTAAAAAGGAGTTGATGAATGAGACAAGTGTGAGAATATTAATCAACTCTGAAACAGGCGTTGTGAAAATTGAGGGTAGGGACCCCATCACTACTTACAAGGTTAAAGACATAATAAATGCTATCGGTCGCGGCTTCAATCCTGAGAAGGCAAAGCTTCTTTTGAGAACGGATTATGTTTTAGAGATTATAAACCTGAAAGAACTTGTTCGTTCGAAGAATCAAATAAAAAGGGTTAAGGGCAGAGTCATAGGTGAGAAGGGTAAGAGCAGAGAGTTTATTGAAAATATTACTGACACTTACATATCTGTATATGGAAAAACTGTTGCTGTTATTGGCAGTTATGAGAATGTTTATCTTGCACGACAAGCTTTACTGAAACTTATAAATGGAAGTCCGCATTCAAAAGTAAACTCCTGGCTGGAGAAAAAGGTTAAGGATTTAAGAGTCCGCGATAATATTGAATCATTAAATAATGAAGAGGCAAAATTTTAATATGACTTGAGTTGCTTGATGTTAAAATGGTAAATAAACAAGCGAACGCGGAGGAGCCGAAAGCTGTTGAACTTGCAAAGAAACAGAGAGAAATCTCCATCGCAGAATTCTTTGAGAAGAATAGGCATCTTTTGGGATTTGACAACAAGAGAAAAGCCCTTCTGACCACAGTTAAAGAGGCCTTAGATAATGCTCTTGATGCGTGTGAAGAAGCGAGAATTCTACCTGAAATAAAGGTTGAAATAACTCCTCTGTCAGATGATAGATTTAGAGTTGTTGTTGAGGACAACGGCCCAGGAATTGTGCCAAAGCAGATTCCCAAAATTTTTGGAAAGCTCTTATATGGAAGCAAGTTTCACAGCTTAAAACAGAGTAGGGGCCAGCAGGGAATAGGAATTTCAGCAGCGGCTCTTTATGCTCAACTTACAACTGGCAAACCAATAAAAATCACATCAAGAATCTCTAAAAAGCATGAAGCTTATCATACTGAAATTCACATAGACACGATTCACAACAAGCCACAAATCGTTAAGCAGGAAACAATCAGCTGGACAAAACCTCACGGCACGAGGGTTGAGGTTGAGATAGGTGCGACTTACCAGAAGGGCGACCAAAGCGTTGACGAATATCTGAAAGAAACAGCGATTATAAATCCTTATGCTACCATTATCTACTTGTCTCCGAGGTCTGAGCAGTTCGTCTTTGTCAGAAGCATTGACAAACTTCCTGTTGAACCGAAGGAAATAAAGCCGCATCCATACGGCATTGAGCTTGGCGTCCTTTATAAGATGCTTCAATCCACTCAGGCGAGGACTCTACAAAGCTTTTTGACAAGCGAGTTTTCCCGAGTTGGTTCAAGAACTGCCAAAGAAATCTGCGAAAAGGCAGGCATTCTTGAAAGAACAAACCCTCACAAACTAACGAGGCAGGATGCAGACAAACTAATACATGCAATCAAAAACACTAAAATAATCGCGCCTCCAACCGACTGCCTGTCTCCAATAGGAGCTAAAGAACTTGAAGAAGGTCTTAGAAAAGAGATAAATGCAGAGTTTTATACTTCTGTTCAGAGACCTGCATCTGTTTATAGGGGCAATCCTTTCATTATTGAATGTGCTCTTGCATACGGTGGTTCTTTACCATCTGACAAGCAGATAACCCTGCTTAGGTTTGCCAACAAGGTTCCCCTCCTTTATCAGAAGGGAGCATGTGCCATAACAAAATCTGTATCATCTATAAACTGGAGAAATTATGGACTTCAGCAGAGCCAAGGGTCTTTACCAGTAGGTCCGGTTGTCTTAGCTGTTCATTTCGCATCTGTTTGGGCTCCTTTTACATCAGAAGCTAAGGAAGCAATTGCGCACTATCCTGAGATTATGAAGGAGATAAAGCTTGCTGTCCAGGAGTGTGCAAGGCATATGGCTTCTTATATTAGAAAGAAGCGCAGGGTCAAAGATGCATTGAAGAAGAAGAGCTACATAGAAAAATATATTCCGCACATTTCAGAGGCTCTCCTTAAACTATTAGAGCTTCCAAATGATAAAAAGGATGAGCTTGTCAAGGATTTAAAAGATATACTTGAGAAAACGAGGAAAATAGAAAAGGTTGAGAAGGTTGAGCACAAGGACACTGAGGAAAAGCTTGGAATAGTAGGTAATGTTGAGGATGAGCTTGATAAGTTTGAAGACACTCAACCTAAAGATGCGAAAAAGAGTTGAGGTTCAAGATGAAAACCGACGAAGAAAGAAAGGAGATTATAAAGAAGATTAAGGATGTCGCTCAAAGCATCTACACTGCTATTATTCACAAGCAGACACCCACTTTGAAAACTCCGCTTAGAGGCCTTTCTAATGTTTATTATGATAAAGATGTGGGCTACTTCCAGCTCGGTGAGAAAGTTAAGAGGAGGACATTAACTGTCTCAACCTCAAAAACCTTCGCCCAAACCTTAAGAATGCTTTCTTTATCGAAGGACCTTGTTAAGACAGATGATATTGCGACAAAGAGAGAGGCCTATTATGTTTCAAAGAATTGGGGCGATGCACGTTTTAATGAACAACCAGAGTCAGATGCCATTATGGATGATATAGAAGCTATGTTTGGAGTTAATAGGGAGCAACTCGGTTTTATACCTGAAGAAAAGGGAGGAGATGTTGCAGGAGAATTGGTTGTTATTGATAAAGACCCTCAAACAGGTAAGGAAATACGAATTGATTGCACAAGAATGGGCACGGGTGCTTACTCAATACCTAGTAGTGTTGAGCATTTGAAGTTTGAGACAAGCGCAGATTTCATACTTGCAATTGAAACAGCAGGTATGTATCAAAGATTGGTCAAGCATGCTTACTGGAAAAAGGCTAATGCTATCTTAATATCTATGGGGGGAGTTCCAACAAGGGCATGCAGAAGGTTTATCAGACGGCTTGCTGATGAGAAAAAGCTTCCTGTCTATGTTTTTACAGATGGAGACCCTTATGGATATCTAAACATTTACAGAACTTTAAAGGTTGGCTCTGGAAACGCCGCTCACATAAACAAGTACTTTTGCGTTCCACAAGCTAGATACATTGGGATAACTCCTGATGACATCATTAATTATAAATTGCCTACTCATCCTCTTAAGGATGTTGATATAAAGAGGATAAAGGATGGACTTAAGAATGACCCCTTTGTCAAGCTTCATCCTGAGTGGCAGAAAGCCCTTAAAAAGCAACTGCTCATGAGAAAGAGGGCTGAACAGCAGGCGTTGGCTCAGCACGGACTGAACTTCGTCATAACTAATTACCTGCCTGAGAAGCTGAGTGATCCTAAGTCGTGGCTTCCATAAAAGCATTCAGCACTTTAAGATAAAAAACACAAAATTGTTTCTTCTTATTCGCTCTTTGGATTGGTCACTCTGCCCATGAAGAGTATTTCCCCTGTTTTGTCGTCTTGTATGAAGAAGATAAATGGGTGGTCAACCTTTACCACTTTTATTTTGGGAGGAACTGCTGATGCTGTTGCCTTTATAATTACTGCTGTTGCAGCGGCTGCTTCCGTGCCACTCTCACTTACATCAATATACGCCTCATGAATAACTTGACTAATATAAAGTCTCTTTTTTCTGTAATATTCGTGGTCATACATGTTTGATAAATTTGATTCAAATGGTGAAAATGCCTTTTTTATTCCTAATTTCCTAAGTTCATCTTCAAGATACTCTTCTTTTCTCCTAAACTTGAATTTTGGCATGAAAAGGTCAACATTTTGTTCGGATTCCTCATCCTCTAAGTTCTTGACCCACTCGTAGCTTAACTTCCTTTCAACATCCTCTAATGATGAATTCTTTGGAAGGAGAATTACGAAGGAGAAGTTTCCTCTATACTTTAATCTTACAAGTTCTACATCTGATGCTTCTGATAAAGACACAGGCATATTATACTTGTGCATTGTTGGAACCTTTATTGATTTGTTTTCTGAAATCCAAAAGCTCCTGTTTAATGTTTCCCCACTGTCAAATTTATTCTCCCAAGTTCCGTTGAAATAAACTGCATTTGTAATAACTAACTCTACTTCTCCACTAAGAACACCTTCAGGTATTAGTTCATTTATCTTGTAGTTTGTCTGCTCTGCTATGAATTTGTTGATTATCTCTCTTGCATGGTCCGGTTTTGAGAAGTCAAGTGTAGCAGCTTTTCCCCCATAGTATTCTGAAGCAATGCTCTCAAAGTTTTTGTTTATCTTGAAATTTTCATTTATCCAAAGAGCATTTCCTGTTCTTAGTGTGCAGTTCTTCCTGTTGTTGAAATCATTGTACACCCTGGCAAAGTTTGGCCTTAATATGTCATAGCTTGGGAATCCAAAAACATCTTTTATCTCCTCTGCGGTTTTTCCTCCTGCTCCTTCATATACTATTGCCATGGCAGAGCTTACGCTGTAAGGTGAGAATAATATATTATCTGTATCTTCTTTTGATATTTCTTTATAAAGATTGATTGCAAATCGGTTATTGCCCTTGACTACTTGAGCAACTCCTGATTGGCTAGAATTTGTGTCATTTGCTCTTGGCGGGCTTCTTGGGTTGTATGGCAGGAAGATTACTCCTGCAAGTGTCACAGATGCCAACAGAATTGCTATTGTAATTATAATGATTGTTTTGTTCATCTTATGATACAAAATGGTTGTCAAATATTTAAAGCTTTTCTACTTTTTTCTATTACTCCAGCATATAGAAACTTTTATAAATTCTTTAGCAACACTTTTTAATGTGCAGGGGTAGCCAAGCGGCAAGGCGATCGGCTGCAGCTTTTCGGCTGAGAAATAAGGTGTTATGAGCTTCGGCTGTGAAAGAAGACACCGATTATTCGGGGGTTCAAATCCCTCCCCCTGCTTATTTTATTTTTTCTTTATAGCTTTGTAATTTAGTGAGATTCCTTCTTCTGTTACATCTACATTATACAATTTTGAACTTTTTAGAAGCAATTCCAAATCTGATTTTGAAAATTTGTTTTTGTATTTTTCTACAAAAGTTTTAATCTTTTTTAGGTTCTTTTCTTTATCTTTTAAGAAAATTGTGTTTAAATATAATGCAAATGCTTGTTTTGAATAAATTCCATTTATATCTGACTCAACTAACTCTTCAATTTCTTTTGAATATTCTGTTTCGTTCTTTGGTTTTACATAGAATGTTAAGATTGAAAGAAACATTTTGTGAATGTCCTTTTCTTTATAATCCAAACTTGTTGATATGCCCTTCCAATTTTCATCTTTGCAAACATCTATAAGCTGTTTGTACAACTTGTCGTCTTCTATTGCCTCATGGCTCTTGTAGTTGTTTTTTATTTCTTCATAACTCTGAGCTATTATTGCTGCGTTGTTGCCATTTACTTTATCTACTGCTTCTACAATATTCCTTATCAATTCTTCTAATTTTTGTTTATTCCTTTTCATATTCTTACCATTCTTAGATTTTTTATAAATTCTTTTATTGTCTTCATTTTATAGTAAATAATATCTATGTTCTATTGTTTATCTTTCCTGCCAACTTTTTTAGTTTATACCTTCAAGCAAAGAAATTGTTTTAAACTTTGAAGCATTAAATCTTACACAGCTGATGGCGAAAAAGAAAAAGAATAAACCGAAAACTTTTCCTGAAACTGAAAATCAAAGTTTAGAGGATATTCTCAACTCTATTAAAATACTCACTTCGTCTGAAGAAGTTAAAAGGTATCTTGAGAATTTAGGGTCCTCCCTGTTAATAACATCCTCTCCTAAAACATTCTTTCAAGCATTAGAAGAGATAAAGCAAGGAAAACACTCTGAAATTCTTAAACACTCTGTTGGCAGAGGCCACACTGCTGCTCAAGATTTAGTTAATTTGCCGGTTTACTTTGACCTTGTCCCGAGATTATTTACCTTGTTTTTAACAGACAATCCTTACTATTTTGTTGGTGCCCTGCAAAGATCAACTAGAAGAGTAGAGCATATTGCTTATGCACCTATTCAAACAAGAGATAAGAATTTAGATGATAAAGTAAAAGAGTATTATCGTAATTCAAAGGAATTATTCAATAGAATTCTGAATAATATTACTGATTCAGAGCGTCCGAATTACAGAGAGTTGGCAATGTATGCTCAACCATTGTCGTTGCTTACATCTATTTTCGTTATCTTTGATTGGAGAAATATAAACTCTGTTCAGAAACATTTGGAGCTGCTAATTAACGGAGAAAATCCCGCTGAATTTAGCTCTTTAATCTCTAAAATAAACTCCACTTTTAATAATAAACTTGGAAATTTGAACGAGAATCTCATAAAGGATCTTGGCCAGAACTACAATGAAAGGTTGATGTATCCCTCAAGAGGTTTATTTACTCACAGCGAAAAATCAAGTGATATCCTGTCAAATTTGGAGAAAGCTCTCCAAGGTTCGGATCAGAAATTTGAGGGAATAACAATTCCCACCCACTTAAAAAATAGCTTTAAAAATTACCTTAACGAGCTAATTCATAAGAAAGATGAAAATTCTTATGACACTGCTCAGGTCAGTTTAAATCCTGTCCGCATCTCTTTCTACTTGAATGCTGACCTCTCATTAATCCATGAAATATTCAGGCATAGAACATTAAACATACAGGTTGGTTCAATATTTGATAGAATGCAAGAGCTCTCATCTAAACTTAAGAAGAATGAAAATTTTGACATATCTCCATATTTCACCATTCCCCCTCAGCTTTCAGATAAATACAAAAGAGATATGTTGGAACTTTACAAGAATTCAATTGAATTATTCTCCCAAATCTATGAAAAGACAGGTTCTGTAAGTGAGGCACTTCTTGTTGTGCCCCATGCACTTAAACTTCCTATGTACATTGAGATGTCCCTTCCATCAGCTCTTAAATTCTTCGGAGACAGATTATGCTATACCGCTAAATCTACACTTAGGTCTTCGCTCTGGGAGCTGGTTTCCAGCATGAGGAACTCTGAAGACGAACGCGTAAAATACATGGGTAATCTTTTGGGTCCAAAATGTGCTTATTTAAACGCCTGCCCAGAGGAAAAAAAGAACTGTCCTCAAAGTCATTTGATTGGAAGCATAGCTAAGCTTTTATAGATAGCTTTTTAAATAATGCTCTTTTCCCCTGCTCAAAGATGGGCCGGTTCATAACTTGCCCATGCTGAGGTGTTTGAAATGGCAAGAATGTATTCAAGAGCAAAGGGAAAATCTAAATCTGTTAAGCCTGCAAAATCAACTCTTTCTTGGGTTAGGTACAAACCTGAGGAGATTGAACTTTTAGTTGTTAAGCTTGCTAAGCACGACCGCTTGACGCCATCAAAGATAGGTCTTGTTCTTAGGGACTCATACGGCGTGCCAAGTGTTAAAGCCCTGTGCAAGAAGAGCATCACTCAGATCCTTCAGGAGCACAAGCTTCTTCCAGAGCTTCCAGAGGACCTTTTATCTCTGATGAAAAAATATGTTAGAGTTAGAAAGCACTACGACGAGAATAAACAGGATTTGAGTGCTAAGCGTGGACTTCAGCTCACTGAGTCAAAGATAAGGAGATTGGTTAAGTATTACCATAAGTCAGGCAGACTTCCAAAGGAGTGGAAGTTTAGCGTTAAGACAGTAAGGTTATACACTGAGTAAAATTTTTTACCTCTTTTTAACTTTTATTATTCTATTAAACTTATTTTGGAATTAAGCAATGCTTTTAAATCAGTTATTGTCTTAAATTCCCACACTTTAATCTTGGTGATTTTATGAATGACGAGCAAGAAAACACAACCAGCTTTAATGAGCGATTCAACAGGCATTTTAATGATTTTGACAAAGCTTTGAAATCTGCAGCTGAGAAATTTCTCTCATTGCCAGACTCTCGCGTTAGGGTTGTCTCTCACTTAGATGCGGATGGAATCTCTTCAGCAGCTATAATCATTAAAGCTCTGAACCGCTTGGGAAGATTCTACTCCTTAACAATACTTCCTCAGCTCAAGTATGAGGATGTTGTCCGTTTTAGCTCTGAAAAAGACAAAGTGTTCATTTTTACCGACCTTGGTTCAGGAGAGTTATGTGCCTTCAATGAGCTTATGAAAGATAAGCAGGTGTTTATTCTTGATCATCATCAACCAGAAGCATGCGAGCTGAAGGAGAACATAACTCATGTTAATCCGCACAATTTTGATTTCAATGGCTCATCCGAAATTTGTGGTGCTGGTGTAACTTACATGTTTGCTAAGCATCTTGACAGTAAAAATAAAGATTTGTCAAGGATTGCTATTTTGGGTATTATTGGAGATGTTCAAAATCCAAAAGAGGGATTGAATAAATTAATTCTTAAAGATGCGGTTGATACAGGTAACATTAAGGTTATTAAGGGACTTAGAATATTCGGAGCTCAAACAAAGCCCCTGTATAAAGCACTTGTCCAAAGCACTGACTTCAACATTCCAGGAGTTACAGGCAACGAATCTGGGGCTATACAGTTCTTAAAACAAATAGGTGTTGAGCCGAAGATTAATGGCAAGTGGCGAAGAATAATTGACCTTGACAAGGATGAGCTTAAGCGTCTTGTTGAAGGCATTGTCATGCTTAGGTTTGGTGAGGATACACCTGAAGACATTATTGGCGATGTTTATTTGTTCACTAAAGAAAGGGAGGGCTCTCCCCTTAAAGACGCGAAGGAATTTGCGACTGTCCTTAATGCCTGCGGAAGAATGGGTAAAGCTTCTTATGGTATAGGAGCCTGCCTTGGAGATTTGAGGTTTAAGAAGCTCGCAGTGTCTGTTCTTGACGATTACAGAAAGGAAATTGTCAATGGTCTGAAATTCTTTGAAAAAAATCGGAACTCAAATTATGTTATAGAGGAGAATGGACTTTTAATCATAAACGCTCAGTCAAAAATAAAGCCGACAGTCATAGGAACTGTGTGTTCTATCATAGCAAGAAACACTTCTCTTAAAGATGATACTTTTATCATGGGCCTTGCTAGAATTGATGATCGCTACACAAAAATCTCTATGCGGTACAAGGGTAATAAAGAGGTTAATCTAAAAGAAATTCTCTCAGATATTTTAGGCGATTCTGAAGGGGAAGTGGGGGGCCACCACTTCGCAGCAGGGGCATATATTGCTTCAGAATATGAGCAGGAGTTCATCAACCGCGCTAAACAGGTTATTCAAGATAAATTATTGAAAGTTAAAACACTTTGAATTCACTGAGAGAAAGTAAGTTGAACATTACAGAAAGATTTATAAATTTTAATATATTCTTCAAAATAACAATTAAATTTGTCTCATGGCTGAACAAAAGATTTAAGTATTTGTTCGGAAACCATTTCATAGATTTACAAATGGGGGTGAATTGATGGATAATAACGGAATATTTAATGTTCTTTTTAGGACGAAACCAGCAAAGATGCTTATAGAACTGAGAAACTCCAAGTCGGAGATTTATGCTTCTTCATTGGCGAAAGCCATTGACTGTACTTACTCTCATGTCGTTAAAATTCTTCAAGAAATGCATCAGGCGGGCCTTGTTAATTTTGAGAAACATGGCCGTTTGAAACTTTTGACTTTGACAAAGAAGGGTGCAGAAGTTGCAGACCATTTGATTCAAGTGAGAAACCTTCTTCAATGATTTGTTTTTTAACAAACTTTTAATATACATATTCTTTCCTCTTCCCATGAAACTTAAAATATACCTTTTTAGGCATGGTCAGACATATTACAACAAGGATCATATATTTACTGGTTGGAAAGATTCAAAGCTCACACCTCTTGGTTATAAACAAGCGGATAAAATTGGCAGAATGTTGAAAGGTAAAAATATACAGATGGCCTTCTCGTCGCATTTGACAAGGTCAAAGGAGACCTTGAAGCAAGTTATTAAGTATCACCCTGAGTGTTCTCGCATTATTGTTGACGATAGGATAATTGAACGTAGTTATGGCGACCTTCAAGGTATGACTCACGAAGCATTTATAAAGGCGAACGGCGAGGAGCTCTTCAAAATTTACCACAGAAGTTATGATATTCCCCCTCCAAATGGGGAGAGTATAAAGATGGTTGAGCAGCGTGTTCTATCATTCATTGATGACTTGCTTTTTATGATGCGTAAATACAAGGTGAATGTTGCTGTATCTGCACATGGCAACTCAATGAGACCTTTCAGAAGATACTTTGAGAAGTTCTCTGTTAAGGAAATGATGTCTCTTGAAAACCCATGGGACAATTATTTTGAATATGGAATTAAAGTTTAACTAAACGAAAGATTTTTTAATATAAACAACTGTTAACTTAGCTACTATGGATTCAAAGACATATGAATGTAAGAGTGTGATTATAGGAAGACGTTTTCCAAGGGAGAAAATTGTCAATGGAGAGGTTGTTTATCCTTGCTTTGTGAATCTGTGCGACCACAATAACCCTCATTTATCTACGAGGACGCCTTTTAAGTTTCTTGATTTTATGGCTCATAAAATTATCATTGAGAATTTAATTGTTCAGTACCTCATTCCTGGGAACGATATTGTCATTAATAATTTGAAGTCAATTACTATTAGACAGCAGGGTCCTCATTTGTTTATCTCTGGAATTCAAGATGTTGAAGCTGAGAAACGAGATAATAATAAAAAAGATGGTGGAAATATTTAGTTGTTTATTTCGTCGTTTATTCTGAGCAGTCTGTTGTATTTTGCTGTTCTTTCTCCTCTGCAGGGAGCTCCTATTTTTATTTGGCCGCATCCCAGTGCAACTGCTAAATCTGCTATAAATGTGTCTTCAGTTTCTCCTGAACGATGGCTTACCATTACTTTCCAATTGTTCTCAAATGCGAGTTTAGCAGCTTTTATTGATTCTGTCACTGTCCCTATTTGGTTTAGTTTTAGTAGCAATGCATTTCCCGAATTCATCTTCACAGCTTTTCTTATTCTCTTTACATTTGTTACAGTTAAGTCATCTGTTACAAGCTGGACATTTTTTAGTTTCTTCATCATCTCTGAGAATGATTTGAAATCATCTTCATCAAATGGGTCCTCTACAGATATTATCTCTTTATATTCTGATAGGAGTTCATTGTAGTAGTCAAGTAGTTCTCCTTTCTTTAATTCTTTTCCATCAATGAAGTATTTCTTCTTGTCCTTGTTGTAGAAGTCACTCGCCGCTGCGTCGAATGCAATCTTAACCTTGCGTTGATATCCAAGTTCTTCTATTGCTTTTATTATAAGGTTAAGGGCTTCTCTTGTTTCTTTCAGCGGTGGTGCAAACCCACCTTCATCACCTACATTCACAGCATCTTTTCCATATCTTTCAGTTATAACTCTCTTTAATTCGTGGTAGATTTCAGATATTAACCTGATTTTCTCTCTAAAATCCTTTTCATATATGGGAGTTATCATAAACTCTTGTATGCTGAGTTCATTTCCCGCATGCTTTCCTCCATTTATGATATTGGAGAAGGGTGTTGGCATTCTCATCTTTTTCTTAGCGTCTTTCTTCCATATGAGTTCTCCAAGGTATTGAAATAGTTCCTGTTTTGACTCTTTGGCTGCGAGGACTGCTGACGCCATGCTCACACTGAGTATTGCGTTCGCTCCATACTTTGATTTGTTTTCTGTGCCATCCAGCTTTATCATTGTTCTATCTATGAAGCTCTGCTTCCTTGGATTTACACCTATGAACTTTTGCCCCAATAACATGGCATTTTTAACTGCTTTTTGAACGCCCTTTCCAAAGTATCTTTTGCCTCCATCCCTTAGTTCAAGTGCTTCGTGTATTCCTGTGGAAGCTCCGCTTGGCACTATGGCTCTTGCAGAATTTTTCTTTGAATATAACCATGTTTCAACTGTTGGATTTCCTCTTGAATCAAGGACTTCTCTTGAATATACTCTTTCTATTCTTCCCATTTTATCACCTACTCTTTTTTCTCATTGTTTTCTTTATCTTTTTTATCCTTTTTCTCAGCCATTTTCATAAGTTCTTTCAGCGGAATGTTCTCTTTTGTAATGTCATATGATGGGTCATTGAATCTTTCAATGTTTTTCTCTTCTTCTCTTATTTTTTCAATTTCTTTGTCGGTTAATCTTTCTTCTTCTTTGAGTTCTTTTTTTATCTCTGCTTTTTCTTCTTCAACCTTCTCAAAGCTTCTTTCTATTTGATTTTCCCTTTTTTCCACTTGTTCAATAATTTTGTGGTTTTCTCTTCCAGTTTTTATTATGTTTCTTGCAAGTGTTATTGCATCTGCTTCTGTTTGGACAACTCCATTCTTCTTTAATTGTTTCGCAAGTTCTCGTATTTCATCCTCTATTCTGTCCATTTTGTTCACCTAAAATTTTTGGTTTAATTGTGATAATATCCTTGTTAGGTCTGTCTCTGTTACAATCCCAACAAGTCCTTTCTTCTTATCTATAACGGGCAATCTTCGGATCTTATTTGCAGTCATTATGGCAGACGCTTTTCTTAGTGATGTTTCAGGTGTTATGGTTATGACATTTTTGGTCATAATATCCCTTGTCAGAACTTTCTTTGGGTCTTTATTCTTTGCAATGACCTTCCTCACAAGGTCTGTATCAGTTATTATGCCTACGGGTTCATTGTTTTTCATAACGACAACACTGCCTATTCCAAACTTTTCCATTGTCCTTGCAACATCCAATATATTTGTTTTTTCATCAACAGCTTTTATGTTTTTTGTCATAAAATCTCCAACTTTATAATCATATATTATCATTTTTCCACCTCATAAATCTACATTAAGGTAATTGATTAGTATGCCTAAGAAGAACAATAGACAATATACTGCAAAGCAGATAAGCTTTGTTGTTTCAGAGAAAGATACATAGCTTATTGTGAATATTGTAGCTGAGAATAAGGACATTTTTAGTATGAAATTAAAGGATGGCTTTCTCCTCATTGATAGAAGTATCACAAAGCTGACTATGCTTATTGCTAATGCTATTAAGCTTATTTTCAACCATAAGAAAGTATAAACAATTATGAATAAGTAAGGTAGCAGAAGATATATTAAATCTTTAAGGAGGTTTGTTATGTTTTGATTCTCTTTTATGTTAAAGAAGTTTTCGTAGCTTTCATTAATAATTCTCTGCTTTTTGAATTTGCAGTATAAAGGAAGTATGGATACACATGGCTTGTTTATATAGAACTCTTTTCTTGTTAGTATAACTCCCTCTTTACTTATCTTGCTGAGATTAATGCTTTTGTTTGTGTTGTTAAAATATATTGGTATGCTTTTACTTATTTCAAAACTTTCATTTGCAGATATGTTTGGATTGAATGAAATTGTTGTAAACTTGTTTAGCCCAGAGTTTAGTTCTTCGGGAAAGCTGTTCAATTGTCCAATGTTAAGGATGAACATCAGTATGACTGTGAGCAGAAGAATTGTTGAGAAGAATCCAAGCACATGTTTTAAGCTCTTTTCTTTCAATTTTCTGTATGAGTCAGGATTTAGCGACCGGAACAGGTCAGCTGCAAATCTTACTAAACTAATGCCCCTCTTTGAGCTTCTCTTTTCTTGTCTATCAAAGTTAAATCTCCTATTGTCTTCTCTGCTTACTTTTTCTTCAAAAGGTTTTTTCATATGTTGCTCTAAGGTTTTTCTCTATTTAAATATTTTGTAATTTTCATTGAGCCAAATGAAAAGTTTTAAATAATATCAACATTTTAGGAACTGAAAGTTAATAAGATATACTAATTTACAAGGTGATAAAATGGAAGACCCTTTTAGAGTTTCAAAGGTGAACGAGCTAGCAAGGAGTTTACTTGACCATGGTTTGGCTTCTGATATGGATGAAGCTTTAGTTCAAGCTGAGAAGCTTGTTAGGGGAGAATCTCCAAAGACAATAAATGCTGTGGAGAATGTTCATCAAGGAGAACCAAAACCCTCTCCTAAGGCAGAGGAGGAACCTCTTAAAGAGCCGAATCCAATTCCAAGACATGAATTGGATAAAATTAATCACAGACTTGATGAGTATAATAAAAAGATAGACCTTCTTATGAGTAAGATGAATGAAATAATTGCTGAGATAAATAAGATAGAGTCCGGACTTACATCCTCTTCTGTAAGAAGCCCTACTCCAAGACCGGAAAAACCTGCACACAATGAGGGCAATACAAAACCTGCTGCAAGGACTGGCGGGCTTCAACCTGGAGATATAAAAATAGAAGATTATTTTTATTCGGGCAGTAAAAAGCAATGATTAAAACTTAATGAAAGAAAAACAAAAAAGGAGGTGTCTATTTTGGTTGAATATATAGACCTGAGATATAAACCTACGAAGAAGGATTTTGTCCTTTATTATTATGTTGAGTCCAGAATTGATTTCAAGAAGGCCTGCGAGCAGATTGCTGCGGAGAGTTCTATAGGCACTTGGACAAAGATTAAGACAATGAACAGCAAAGTTGCTACTAAACTAAAACCTCATGTTTTTAGCATCAAAAAACTCGGACCGAAAAAGGGTTTTATAAAAATAGCATATCCATACGAGTTGTTTGAACCTGGAAGTGTTCCTCAGCTTTTGTCCAGCATAGCGGGGAACATATTTGGTATGAAATTAATAAAAAATCTGAGACTTGAAGACATTAATTTTCCTAAGAAATACATAAACTCCTTCAAAGGGCCAAAGTATGGTATTAAAGGAGTTAGGAGGAAGTTTGGTATAAAGAAGAGGCCTTTGGTTGGAACAATTGTGAAGCCGAAGGTGGGTCTCACAGCTAAACAACATGCTAAAGTAGCTTATGATTCTTGGATAGGCGGCTGTGATGTTGTTAAAGATGATGAGAACCTAACATCCATGAGCTTCAACAAATTTGAAGACCGCTTAAAAGAAGTCATGAAGATGAAAGAGAAGGCAGAGAAGGAAACAGGAGAGAAGAAGGGCTACATGGTGAATATCACTGCTCCTTGCTCAACAATGCTCAAGAGAATGAAGATGTCTAAGGACATAGGCAACGACTATGCCATGGTGGATATACTTACATCAGGCTTTTCAGCTCTTCAAACAGTGAGAGATTACAATGAGGATTATGACCTTATAATTCACGCTCACAGGGCAATGCATGCGGCTTTGACAAAGAACAAGAAGCATGGCATTTCTATGCTTGCCATAGCTAAACTTTCAAGATTGATAGGTGTTGACCAACTTCACATAGGAACAGGAGTTGGCAAGATGGAAGGTTCTAAGGTTGAGGTCAGAGAAATCGAAGATGACATTGAAAAATCTTTCTTTATCGGAAGGTCAAAGAGAGGGGAACCCTTCACACCGCTTAACTCAAACTGGTATGATATCAAGCCGGTCTTTGCAGTTACATCAGGAGGGCTTTATCCTAAGTTGGTGCCTAAACTCATTAAATTTATGGGTAATGATATTATTATTCAAGCAGGTGGGGGAATTCACGGCCACCCAGATGGCACTGTTGAGGGCGCTAAAGCAATGAGGCAGGCAGTTGATGCGGCTATGCAGGGTATTTCCTTGAGAGAATACGCCAAATCTCACTCTGCGTTGAGGAGAGCTCTTGACTACTGGAAATAAAATTTTCTTTTCGTCTTACACTCTTTTCTTGCATTCTCTTATCTTTTGAATTATATACTTTAAAATAACAATATTTAAATACTTCCTGTTACTTCAAAGTGATAATAAATTAGTGTTATGTTTAAATGAAACTTATGGGGGTTTTAAGATGAAAGGAAGAAATATCTTGTTCGTAATATTTGCTGTTGCAGTTCTGTTTTCACTGATGTCACTTACCAACGCTTTGGAAGTTGTTCCTTTGCAACCAATGAACAACTCCTTAATGGAGCCACAAAACATAACTTTTACTTACAATCTAACAAATGTTACAAACACTTCACACACCTTTAATTGCTCTATTTATTTAGGCACAAACATATCTAACCTTGTGCTTAATCAAACTAATTCTTCTGTCCTCGTTAATGTTACAACAGAGCACAATTTTACAGTAAATATGAACGCCTCACATGGAGTTTATTACTGGAAAATTAACTGCACAGACAATGCGAATTCAAGCATACATAATGAGACCCCCATTGAAAGATTAATAATTGATTTTGCTCCAGAATTTAACTTAACCAATTTAACCTTTGATGAGGATACAAATCAAAGTGTGAATTTATCCAATTACACACATGATAAAGATAATGATAGTGTAACTTTTGCACTTGTATCATTCAACTCGTCTGAAATAAACTGTTCTTTAGTAAATTCAACTTTAACCATTGTGCCTGTCCACAACTGGAACGGCAACACTTCCCTCATTTTGAATATCAGCGATGGTTTTCAAACAATAAATAGAACAGTAAACCTAACTGTTCGTCCTGTGGAAGATGCCCCTATTATTAGTGAGATACCAACAAAAGAGTTTGAAGTTAATGAGAGCTTCTCAGTTGATATGAGCTCATATGCTTCAGACCCTGACTCAGGTGATGTGCTGAACTACTCTATTTCAGGAGAACCCTCTGGCGTTTCTATTAATACCTCAACAGGCATATTGTCAGGATCTGTAAGCACAACAGGAGATTATGTAATAACACTTAAAGTTTGTGACAATCACAATAACTGCACAAGTCGTAACTTCACACTTAAAATTGTTCCTCAACCTCCAAGAGATGATTTGGTAATTGACAATGTTGATGCAATTGTTGATGGTTATGATGAAGGAACTATTTCATCAGGAGATAATATTAAAGTGTCTCCTGGCTCTAACTTGACATTTAAAATTAGGCTTAAGAATGATTATTCTCTGCATTCTCACATATACATAAAGCACATTGTCCTTGAAGTAACCATACAGGATATAGACAATGGTGACGACCTTGTTGAGAGAACTAAAGAATTTAATCTTAGATACGACGCATCCACCACAAAAACAGTGAAGTTTCATATTCCTCTAAAGGTTTATGAAGGTGATTACACAGTTAGATTTAATGTATCAGGAGTTGATGACAACGGCAATCCTGAGGCAGATAGTGAATCAGCGACAGTTTCTGTTGAAAAGCAAGACCACGATGTTAGGCTTGTTAGCTATAACCTTTTCCCAACATCCATTGCTTGCGATAGAGAAATCTTTTTGACAAGCAGAGTTATGAACCTTGGCGAAAGTGATGAGGACGATGCAGTTTTAATTGTTGAATCAAAAGCGTTGGGGATTGAAAAGAGAGCGAGTTTTAGTTTAGCTCAGGACCCATTTGCTGATGATAACTCTAAGTATTTCAGTTATGAATTTAGCATTCCTGATTCAGTAAAAGCTGGAAACTACTCTATAATTTTAAAGACATATTATACAGGAGGCGTGCTTTCAGATTACAAAGTTGTTGCATTAGAAGTGAATCCTTGCGGTTCTTCACATCCAACAGAGCCAACAACTAACACAACCAAAGAACCACCAAAGAATCCTTCAGAAACAAATGAAACAATTGTTGTTGTTTCAAATACAGAATCCACTCCACCCAAACAGCATTTCAACGCAGAGACGGTCAGGGAAGCGTCCGCAGGTTCGCAGACATTTTTAATCTTGCTTATAACTGCGAACATATTAGTTATAGTTTTGATTGTTTTGTTTATACTAAAACTTTTACTTTAAATTTCTTTTAATTTTCCAAAATTGTATAACTTGTCACCAAGCACAATCACTTTAAATCTTTGAAGTTTGCTTTCCGATAAGAAGGGGCTTATTGTTCCTTCTCTCACATCAGAGCCGACAGTGACTGAGCAGAAGGAGGGCATTACAATCAGAGTTTTTCTCCTCCATTTTCCGATGAGAAAGGTTTTGAATGTTTCCTTCCTTATCCCATCGTCTAATATGATAGCAGGGTGCTCATGGCCTATTATAATTGTTTTAATGTCATGTCTGTATGATATCTTGTAAATCTTATGTCCATGAGTTATTAATTTGTCTTTAATCATCACATAATTTTTCATATCTAAACTCCTCTTCCTTATAATCGGCTCTAAAAGATTATCATGATTCCCTTTCACAAGTATAACCCTCTCAAACTTTTTA
>JAMOQB010000013.1 GCA_027064225.1 Candidatus Woesearchaeota archaeon
TTGGTTGGGTATGCACTAAAATGGTAATATCAGAGTAATCAGAAAGCTTATCCTTGAAAGATGACAAGTCCTTCTTCGCCTTGCCAAGATTAACTTTCCTATTAAGTTCTTTATAATCAGACACAAGGACCTCATCAGCAACCTTCAAAGAGCCATCCTCATCTGACTTCTTGTAAAATCTGACAGAGAATATCCTGATAGGAGGAGCTTCTAAAATAGTTGCGGGCACGATGATTTCCTCATTTTTAGTCATGGAGTTTGGAGAATTGTCCATAACCAAAACTTGAACCATCCTCACTTTATAAGCAGGAAAACCAGCAGGTTTAGCATCTTTAACTGCTTGATACCTGACTCTAGCATATATCCTTTTAGCCCTTTTTCTGGGCCAAACCTGCATACTTCCGTGTCTTGGGAATAAAATATTTGGCATTTAAATCATCCTTCTTACACAGCATAATAGCCATGCTGTGATGAATAAAAAAACCTTTTGCTGAGACCTCCAAGAAAACTGGAGAGCTCTTTTCAGGTTTTTTATTCTCAATAAATATCAAGTCCCTCAAAGGACTAATGACGGGGGAGGAGTTGTATTTATAAAGGTTTCGGTTTTTGTGAAATTCTGAAGTAAGATTAATAAAGAATTAGAGAAGAAGAAAAACAATGAGCCAAAAGACAAAAGTAAGAATAATCTGTGACAAAGGATTTTCGGACGAACTGAAAGAGGAAGTAAAAGAGATTATGCTAAACAAGGAACTGAAATTAGAAACTGCTGTTGACGATGAGAAGAGAGAAGAAATAATAGAATCAGAACTGGAAGCGGAAGAAATAGCGAAGATAATAAAACAATGTAAAGTAATGAAGAGGGTTGAGGTATTAGTAAATAAAAAGAATAAGTGTTTAGAGAAAATACTGTCAGGACATAGCTACAAGATAAAAACAAGAGAAGACGAAGATGTAAAAGATAAAATAAAAGAAATTGAAGAAAAGATAAATCTAAATGAATTAAAGCTTGACCTTAAAAAGCCAGAAGCAATAATAGAATGCAGAGAGGGAATTGTAAAAATAACCTTCAAGCAGAAAAAGAGAGGATACTTCGTATTTACACAACCAAGGAGCTTAAGGCCAAACATAGTCAATGCAATTCTGAGATTTGGAGGAATAAAAAAGGAGGAAAATGGAACTGTAATAGACCTCACAAGCATAAGCCCCTTCTGCCTTGAAAGTGCAAATATAAACAAAGAACTAAAAAAGATTTCCATGAGCTGGTCGTCAAGAATAACAAACACAATGAGAAAGAACAGCATAATCGCAGAAGAAGATATTAAATTTAAACACGGCGTAATAAATGAACTTCTAAAAGAAGAAATAAGAAGTGCGAAAGTAAAAGGAGAAAATCTGTTCGTGTTCGGACACTTTCCATTCACAAATAAAGGACTGATAAATGAGATTGTAGAAACAATAAGAGAAGGAAGAAAAAACGGGCAGAATATAAAAGCTGTGCTCATACTGGAGAAGAAGCTGAAAGAAGAAATTAAAGAAGTGAAAGAAAAAGAAGTTTATCAAGGCAAGAAAAAAATATTTTTATACAAAATATAACAAATAAAACAATGTGAAATTACTGCTTCTTTCTCTTCCTAACCTTAACAAGGTCACCCAAAGTTAAGGCAGAAGAACTCGATGAAGTGCTCTTCATAGGCGATAAATCAGATGGGACCTCCACAAGAATCTTAACAGATAGAAGCTTTTCAATGCGACGAGCCAGGTCAACACTTGGCTCTAAGTCAGATGTTTCAATTTTGTGCAGCAAGGACTCCTTAATAGCCAAACGCTTTGCCAGTTCAACCTGTTTCCAACCCTTCCTTAAACGAGCATCCTCAACAACCTTACCGAAGTCATCAACAAATGAATAAACAGGTTCAGGAGTATCAGACCTCTTAACACGCCGCTTATGTTCATTAGAATCAACATGCTTCTCAGCAGTAACCCTTGACAAGACCCTGCCATACTTAGCACATGATTTACAAACCCTAAGCTTGGTGCCTTCAATCAAAACAAGGAAAAGCTCATTGGTCTCCTTGCCACAAAGCTCGCACTGCATAAACTAAGAGTACAACACATCCATATAAATCTTTCGCGTCCTCGGGCCGTCAAACTCTAATAGAAAAACACCCTGCCAAACGCCTAATAGAAGCGAACCCTTAGAGAAGGGAATCATAAGGTGCGAGGGGAATAAAGACGACTTTATATGTGCATGAGCATTATTATCTACAGAGTCATGGGCATAATTATCATGAAGAGGAATATTCTTATTCAAAAAAGTAAGAATGTCCTGAGCTACAGATGAATCACTCCCCTCATTTATAAGAAGAGCAGAAGTTGTGTGCGGGTTGTATAACACAACAAAACCCTTATCCCGTGAAAGATGCATAGATGCAAAAGCATCTAAAACAAGGTTTGTTATGTTAACAATCTCCTGAGATGAATGTGTCTGAACTCTCAAAAACAAGGTATCACCTTCTACGAGACAAAAATCTTCTACTTGACTTATGCGTCTTGTTTAAATTGGTCTTATTAAATGCGAGGCACAAAACAAAAAAGACAACAAAATAAGAGAAAAGAATCAACATGGGTTTAGAGAGTTGAGCAAGGGAAAAGTTGAAAATAAGAATCTTATTCATAACAAACTGAGAAAGCACAAATGGGTTGAAATAAACAAATTTAACTATCCAAACAGGCAGAGCTTCAACAGGAAGAAAAACATTGGATAAGAAAAGGAGAAGCGCGCTTACAGTCAAAACTGTGAGAGTAGTTGACTCCTCCCTCCTCATTAAGTAACCAATGAGCATACCCAAAGAAGAGAAAACAGAAACAATAAGAGACAGTGCGACAAAAGCATTCAGCAGAGAAGAAGCAATGTCAGATTTTAAGAAGAGCCAAGCGACGAACAGCATAAGAACAACCTGAGGCAAAAGCAATCCGAGAGAAGTCAAAAATGAGGAGATTGTAAAAACAGCCGGCTTAACAGGACTTAAAAGATTTCTGAACAATGCCTTTGAAGAGTGATTGACAACAACAACTGTGGAGCCAAGCATCAAACCAGCAAATAAAATAACAATCACAAGGAGAGTGGGAAACATAAAACTCAGATGGGTCTTGTGCTGGCTCAAGGGCTTTATAGATATGGAAACAGGATGAACAATCTTAGAAGCCTGACGAACACTTATGGAATCAATCTCCTGCTTTATTTGATCAAAAGAGCCCTGAAGGTCAACAATATTAGCAAAGCTTAACTGAACATTATGCTTTATATTCATAACATCGCCATTTATCTTGCTGAGAGCGTCGGAGATGTTCTTAAAACGAGAGTTGATAGCTGCAAGCTGAGAGCTAATGTTTAACACCTGCTTATTAATAGCTCCTGAGTTGTCAGTTGAAGAGTAAAACAGGTTTAGAGAACTCTTCAAATTGTTCAGGTCTTCTATTTGCGATGATATTGTATTAACAAGTGCTGTGTGATTTCCCTCCTTTTTCAAAGCACTCCTAACATTTGAAAGATAAGCAATTGCAGAATCAATACTCTCATCACTTGTAGATTTCAAAGAGTCAATGTCCTGAACAAGAGTAGAAAGAGAAACACTTTGAGGGCTCGTATCAACAGAACCAGCAGTATGAGATATATCATCAGAGTATTGATTTACAAAACTAACATAAGTTGAGAGCTGAGTTGTTAAAGGCCTCTTGCTTGCCACAATAGTCTCAATACTATCCAGTTTTTGAAGGAGCGTATTAGTTAAGTCCTCAGTTATCTCAGAACTACCCTCAGAAAGACGAGAAAAAACAACATCCCTAACAATCCAAACAAGGTTAAGCTTTGAGTAATCCACATAAAAGGTCACAGTTGGGTTCTGGCTCTTCAAAGAAAAATCCCTTGGAAAAGCAAGACAAGTATTTATCTTGCCACTTTTGGTATCATCAACGCAGGAATCAAGAGAGGAATACTTAACAACATGAAACGGATTGTCCAGCTTGCTGACAAAGGTGTTGGTCAAATTGTTATAAGTAGGAGAATAAACACCCACATTTATACGATAAGCATTAGAATTGTCAAAAGCAATCCCAACAAGAAACATAACAAGCAGAGGTCCAAATACTAAGAGCAGAGCAGTGCCCTTAGACCTGAACAGCAGTTGAATATCCTTCTTTACAATGCTCAAAAACTTCATTTTAAACCCCGAACTCTGAATTAATCAATGACTCAAATATCTCCTTAACAGAGGGTTCCTCAACACTAACAGATTGAAGATTATCAGAGCCAACAAAACGAGAGACCTCATACAGCAAGGAGCTCACATTAGAGGTTAACACAACAAGCTCTCCATTTGAGACAACCATCTTGCGCGCATCAAAATTCACAGACCTTAAATGAGAGATAACCCCTGAATAATTGCGGTTCTTAAATCTAAAATGAACCTCTTTATTATTAGAGTAAAGAGATTTTAAATGAGAAACACTTCCCATAAGAATAAAATGCCGGTTGTGAATCATAGACAGAGTATCACAAGACGCCTCAAGCTCATCAAGAAAATGCGAAGCAACAATTATTGTCGTGCCAGAATCATTTACTTTATGAATAGTATCCCAAATACGAGCCCGCATCATAGGGTCTAAATCAGCTGTTGGCTCGTCAAGGAACAAAAGCTTTGGTTTATGAATAATAGCACATGCAATATCCAAACGCTTCTGCATACCACCTGAAAGCTTACTCGCTTTAACATTCCTAAACTTAGACAAACTAACAAGCTTTAAAACTTCGGATATTCGAGAAGAAAGATGACTGACAGAATAAAGAGAAGCAAAGTAAGACAAGTTCTCCTCAACACTTAACTCCGGATAAAATGAACCCTCCTGAGATGAAAAACCAATGAGGGACTTGTACTTCGTTCTATTCTTGGAAGTAACAGGTTCTAAACCATTACCAAAATCAAAGAAAAGCTCTCCAGAATCAGGCCTTAATAAAGTAGTCAAAGAAGACAGAAGTGTTGTCTTCCCAACGCCACTAACACCAATAACTCCAAATATCTCCCCAGAGACAACATTAAAATGCACATTTTTAAGCACATTAAGATTGCCAAAGCTTATACTCCAATCCTTAACAGATAAAATCACAGATCCCATACCCCTAAAATAGAGAAAAGGGAATATTATTAAAAGAAATTGTGTCATTTTAAAATAACAAAAATAAAAAGGTAAAAGAAAGGGATTTAAAGCAAAGCAAAATGCAGATAAGAAAAAACAAGTTTAAAAAAGGATTAAGATTGCAAGATTTAAACAAACCTTTAAATAAACTCTCACTTTTTGGTGTGTAAAAAATGGTGCCCAAACAGAAAAAAGGGAAAAATAAACATAAATTGACTGTTATTTGTGTAACAGGAACGCCAGGAACTGGAAAAACAACAATTTCAAAACGATTAGCCAACGAATTAGGATACAAATACATTAACCTCAATGAGCTCTTAAAAGAGTCAAATTTAAACATTGGAAGAGATGATAAGAGAGATTCTTACATAATAAATGAGGGAAAAATACCTGAAAAAATAAGAGAAACAATAAACAAAGCAGAAAAGAGCGGAGAAAAGGGCATAATCTTGGATTCTCACCTCTCACATTTTGCAAATAAAGAGCAAATAGACCTGTGCATTGTGTGTAAATGCGAACTAAAAGAACTCAAGAGACGACTTGAAAAAAGGGGCTACAGCAGAAAAAAAGTTGAAGAAAACTTAGAAGCAGAGATATTTGAAGTATGCAAAACAGAAGCATTAGAACAAGGTTTAAAAGTAATAGAAATTAACTGTTCAAGTAATGTTAAGAAAGAAGTAAAGGAGATAATAAAATTTCTAAAAAAGGACATGTCCCAAATGGTAATTCAGCCAAGTAGCGTAAGTAGGAGACGCTGAAA
Organism: Candidatus Woesearchaeota archaeon; assembly: GCA_027064225.1. GTDB lineage: Archaea > Nanobdellota > Nanobdellia > Woesearchaeales > WAPY01 > WAPY01. The sequence goes on from JAMOQB010000013.1 coordinate 5,954, forward strand.
CGGCAAATTAAGTATTTTAAGGAAAGGACATGTCCCTTATGTGTCCTTATATGTCCCGACATGTCCCGGATATGTCCCTAATGTCCCGAGATTTAAGGGACATGTCCTTAAAAGGACAGGACAATCAAATAGATTATCTGCCGGAAAGAAGAATCTTCATAGATTCATCAATAAAAAACGCCTTTTCTTTTGAAGATGAAGTTACATCTTTAACAGGAATCCTTTTCTGCCTTAAAGAGTAAATCAAATTTCTAATAGTTTTCTCTTTTCTGCCAGTCCTCGTCGATAATTCATGATATGTTAAGGGCTTGTTAGAATGCAATAAGAGATTAAGAATATAAATTTCCGATGGAGTTAAAGAGTCAAAGGAGTAACTTTTATGTGTGTTTTCAATATCAGCAGAGCTATAAACAGAAACTTCCTTAGTTGTAGGGACATGTCCTTGATTCCGGGACATGTCCTTTTCATGTCCCGACATGTCCTTTTCATGTCCCGACATGTCCTTAGGTAAGTATTTTAAAGTAACAACAAGTTCATGAAGTGTGTTTTTCAGATCTGAGAATTTTGACAGAGAAGTTTCAACAGCTTTAATGGAGTTTGAATTCAAGTAAATTTTAGAATCTAACTCTGAAATTTTTGAGTCAACAGCTTCTAATTTTTCCTGAACATCCAAAAGTATGGAAAAAAGACGCTCATTAACCTTCTCTTGCTTTAAATAAGCAGTTTTTAGAAGGTAAACATCTTTATTTAACCTGTATATATGAGTGTTAAAGTAGAGTATCCAATCCTTAACCCGCAAGAACTCCTCTTTTACCCGCAAAAATGCCCTTCTAATAGGGGTGTCTGATAGCAAAACCACATGAAAAGTGAGTATTTTTAAATATATAAAAATTTCTATAAAAGGTAAGAAAGGAGACAGATATAGAAGGAGAAGAAACGACAAAGATATGGGCACCATAAAATGAGCTTAAAAAGTGAGAATTAGGTAGAGTATGAAATAAAGTAGAAGCAAAACAGAAGAAAAGCTTAATAAAACAAAAGAAAATGGAAGATAATGAATAAAAATGAGTGAAACAAATAAAAGAATAGACAAGGACATAAATTCAGATTCTAAAGTAAGAACCCTGACTGGTTTTGAAATACACAGATTATTGGAAGAGAGCAGGAAGGACCTTGAAGGAGGAAGAATAGACAAGATATTCCACAGCAAAAATGAGCTTTTAATAAGGATAAGAAAAAGAGAAGAGGACAATAAGGTAATAAAAACCAGCATCTTTTTTCACATTCCAATCTACTTCAAAATTAAAAGAGGATATGAAATTTTCAACAAGGAAAACAGCAATTTTGGAGCAGCACTAAGAAAAAAGTTGAACAACAAAATAATAGACAGCGTGAATCAAGTTGGTTATGATAGAATAATAGAATTCATATTCAACAATTTGGAAAGAAAAGAGAACAGAGTAAAGCAGACGAAACTCATAATTGAAATGTTCAATAAGGGGAGGATTATTCTGACAGAAAACAACAAAATAGTGCTGAAATATTCCCTAAGAAAAGAGAAGGATAATAATTTTGGCGAAGAGTATAAACTACCAGACAAGACTATAAAAGAGCCGAATCCTGAAGAAGTTTCTCAGAGCAAAGTTGAGAAAGAAATTGTCAAAGTTCTCGCATCAGATTACGGCTTCGGCAGAGTGTATGCAGAAGAGATATGCAGGAGAGCGGGCATAAACAAATTGAAACAAGCAAATAAGCTAAATAAGGATGAAAGGGAACACCTAAGAAGAACAATAAAGAAAATTCTTGAAGAGAAAAAGGCACTCTGCTACAGTATCAATGACAAGAAGGAAATTTCATGTGTAGAACTGAAAACCATTGAAAACAAACCTAAAGAGTGCTCCAAGCTGTCAGATGCAGTGGAGTGGATGTACCAAGAATTAGATACAAATATTAGTAATGTTAAAGGCAAAGTGTATAATCGCAAAAAAACAAAAGAGGAGATTATAATTAAAAAGCAGAAAGAAAACATAGAGAAGTTAAAGCAAGAGATGGAACAATCAAGAGAAACCGCAGAAAGGATATATGAAAATTATGCAGTTATAAAAGCTGTGCTTGAAAAAGCTCAACAGATATTAAAGGAGAATACAAACAACAAAGAGAAAAGAAAAAGAGTGCTTGAAATGAATCATGAGCTTGAAGCAAAAACAAATATAAAGATAAAGGATATAAACTTCAAAGAAAAAGCATTAATATTAGAAATTAAACAATAGGTTAAAAAATGGATGAAGACAAACCAGTGGAAATAAAGCCAAACATAGCCTGGGGCCTTGTTGAAGAAACCATCAATGTGATTATTTACATTTGCATAGCCATTCTGGTTGTTTACATACCAAAAGCAATCTCTGGGCAGGGTTTAATAGAAATCCTCATTAGCACAGCAAACACCCTTGGAGCAGACATAAGCAAAAAAGCGGCATATCAAATTATAGGATACCTCAGCGTGTTTATAGGATTCTCATATGTGCTGTTAAAAGTTTCAACCAAATCAGCAACAAAAGTAATTCTTGAAAACAACAAAGTAAGAGTAATAAGTAGCAAAGTGCTGAAAAATGAGAAAATAATGAGATACAGCGACATAGCAAGGATAACAAAGAAAGGAGATCTATTAAATAGCGGGCAAGTAATAATAGAAACAGATGATGTTACAAAGCCAATAATTGTAAATTATGTCAACCCACTTGACAAAACATTTTCAACAGCCAAAGAAATAATAAAAGAAAAGATTGCAGATGAGGTAACAGAGAGAATACAAGCATCAACAAGTGAAGAAGTGCCGAAAGAAGACCTTGAAACAATAATGTCATTAATAAAAAAAGATTCTGTAGGTAAAAGAGACCTAATAACAACAATAAACAACATTTCAAAGGCACCAAACATAGAAGACCAAAAGAACATATTTAAAATAGTTCTAAAAGAACTGACAAAAACAAGAAAGATAAGCAAAGACGACTTAAAAGAAACAATTGACTACCTAAAAGACAAAGGAATATTAGGACCAGAAGACATAAAAGAACTCTTAGATTTGTTCTTCACAGTGGAAGAATCATACGCAGGGTTTGATTCTTAAAATGTTCGTCAGAGAGAAAAAAAGGAAGAATAAGAAGTATGCCTACCTAGTTGAAAATGTATGGACAGAAAAAGGAACAAGACAAAGAGTAAAAAAATACCTTGGCAAAGTCATAAGTATAAAAGATGAACAGCCATCACAAATAAGAGTAGATGAGCTTCTAAACAAAAGTGCTGGTGAGTTCGTTAAAGCAATAATTAAAGATGAACTTATAAAAAAAGGATTCAGAGAAAAGAACAGCAAACTTATAAAAGGGGAAATTGAGTTTGACAGAGAAACAAATGAAATAAGAGAAAATAATCAGAGAGTGGTTTTAAAGAGCAACGAAGGATTTTTATGCAGAGAGACAGTAGAAGAACTAATCAAATTTATCAAAAAACAAAAAGAAAAGAATTATGAAAACAGAGCCAAAATAATGAAGGAACTTGCAAAAAAGTTTTTAGAAGCAGGACTGCCCGCAAATGAAAATTACTTCATAATCCTTGGGGACAAAATCATAAAAAAGAAAACAATGCAAACAGAGAGGGAAGAAGATGAGCAAGAATTTTACTATTAAATATGAAAGTGGAAATGCAAGAGTGGGAGAATTAAAAACAAAACACGGCTCTGTGCAAACACCCGTGTTCCTCCCTGTCTCAACAAAAGCAGCTCCAAAGTACCTTAGCAGTATGGACCTGAAAAGCATAGGAGCAAAAGCAATCATATCAAACGCATTTTTACTATACTTAAAACCTGGAATGGAAGTTTTAAGCAGAAAAGAAATTCACAAATTTATGAACTTTGAAGGAACAGTATTTACCGATTGCGGGGGGTTCCAAAAACTGCGAAGTATGTTTATAACTATGAGCAAGAAGGGCATACATTTCAGAAGCCCATACGATGGAAGCAAACACATAATAACTCCAAAGAAAATAATAAACATCCAAAACACACTTGGATCAGATGTTGCAATGAGTTTAGACGACTGCTCACCTTGGGGTTCAAACATAGAGGAAACAAAGGAAGCCATGGAAAGAACGCACAGATGGGCAAAGGAATCATTAGAAGAATTCTCAAAACTCAAAGGGAAAGGAAGCAAAATGCTCCTTTTCGGAATATGCCAAGGAGGATTCTTCAAAGAAACAAGAAAGGAAAGCTGCAGGTTCATAGACAATTTAGAAAGCAACAGCAACAGGTTTGACGGCATAGCAATTGGAGGATTAAGAATAGGCGAACCAATAGAAGTAACATTGGAGATGATAAAAACAAGCACAGCAGAGCTCAGCAGGGAGAAGCCAAAATACTTAATGGGAGTTGGAAATCCAGCAGATATAATAAGAGCGGTTGAGAATGGTGTAGATATATTTGACAGCATCTATCCTGTTGAAAATGCAAGGCATGGAAACATATTCACAAGCGAAGGAAAGATAGACATTGAAAAATCAAAGTACAGGTTTGACTTCTCACCATTAGACAAAAACTGCGACTGCTATGTGTGCCAGAACTACACAAAAGCATACATACACCATCTATTCAAAACAGATGAGCCGTTGGCGAAGATGCTTGCAGTTTATCACAACCAGTACTTTATGCAAAGGTTCATGGAAAGAATAAGAGAAGCAATAAAGGAAGGAAATCTAAAAGCATTGAGCAGTGAGATAGTAAAAGAATATCAAACCAAATAATGTTGTTACCTATAAGTAATAAAAAATAGAAAGATTTAAATAGTTCTGAACACTTATTATAAGACATGAGAACCAAAACAAAAAATTCGGCAAGTTTACTTGCTTTGTTATCTTTAATAGTACCTTTATCATTCTACACTTTCTCTCATGATTCAAGATTAAATAATAACCAAAGACCTAACAAGACCAATAGAGAATCTGCAAAGATAGAGCAAAGTATAGAGACTAATCAATTAACTGAATTCTCAAACAAAAGGGGAGTAAACAACAGCAAACCATTAGAAGAATTGCTTGTAAAAAAGAATCCGGATGAAACCTCCCTCTTAGAAAGAATAGCAGAGAGCCAATACACTAACATGGCAAGTAAAAAGGATATCCGCGAAGCTGAAATAATGTATGGAAGGATGAAGCCGTTTAAAAACACACTTGAGAGCATAGTCTATGGAAATCTAATATTGAATGTTAGCGGAAAAGAAGTGAAAACGCGGGTCATGGAAGGTATTGATAGAGAAACCCTTTACTATCTACTGGTAGGACTAGTTGGATTGGAAAGCTCTTGGAAGGAGAAAGCGTATAATCCATATGGAGCACATGGTTTAGGACAGATAACAAAAATAGCTTTGGAAGAATACAACAGAATAATAGAAGAATATCATCCAAAAATAGATTACAACGGCAAGACAATCAAGTTGGAAAAATACACAATCAAAGGTATGTTAGATGGGAATAAGAATTTGACAGTTATGGCTGTGTTTTTAAATCATCTCTACAAGACAACTAATCCTAATTTCAACGAGAAAGATAAGATAGACATATTCTCAAAGTTAGGCATAGACCCTCACAAATTAGAAGAGTATGAAAGAGAGACGATTCTCAAGCTTTATTCACTAATGGCAAAATACTCAGGGAATGCTTGGAACCGCGTCTATGCAACAAAATATGCTGTAGGAGTAATGAGAAGGTCAGAGGCATTTAGAAATTTCTTAAAAAAGATGTATATCTATTCAAAAGCGGACGAAGCGATGAGAGAAATTAGAATGGAAAGAGAACAAAAACAAAGAGAAACTTATTCAAATACTTAAAGCCCAAGCTCTTTGAGAACCTTCAAAAGCTCGGGGTCATCCCTGGCAAATTCTAAGAGTGTTTTAAAGTATTCCACCTTGTTGCCAACAGTCAGCCACTTTCCATTTATCTTCTTCGCATAGATATCATGCTCCTTGTTCATAGCTCTAAGGGCGTCTGTGAGCTGAATCTCAGAATTTCTACCCGGCTTAGTATTCTCCAAGTATTCAAACACCTCTGGCATAAGCACATAACGACCAAGAATTGCAAGGTTTGAAGGAGCTTCCTCAACACTTGGCTTTTCAACCAAATCTTTAATCTTAAAAAGCCCATTAGACACTTCCTCTGCATCAACAACGCCATAACTGTGGACCTTCTCCATAGGAATCTCCTCAACAGCAATAACAGAAGAGCCAAGTTTTTCTGCATGGTGAATCAAATCCTTAGTGCATGGAACAGAGGCCTTAACCAAATCATCTCCAAGCAGAACTACAAATGGCTCATCGCCAACAAATGACTTTGCTTTAAGAATTGCATGACCCAATCCAAGCATATCCTTCTGCCTTAAATAGTGAATATCTGCTAAGTTGTCAATTTCCTCAAGCTTTTTAAGCATGTCAAGTTTCCCTTTCCGCCTTAAAACTTCTTCAACCTCAAAAGCCCTGTCAAAATAATCCTCTATCTCAAACTTGCCCCGACCAGTAATAATAAGAATATCATCAATACCAGATTTGACAGCCTCTTCAACAATGAACTGTATGGCCGGCTTATCAATAATGGGAAGCATCTCCTTTGGCATCGCCTTTGTTGCTGGAAGAAATCTCGTGCCAAAACCTGCTGCAGGAATAACAGCTTTTCTTATACGCATAAAATCACCAAGCAAAATAGAACAATGGAGATATATAAACTTTGCTAAGAGTATGATAAAGTAATACTTTTAGTTCCTCATTAGTTAAATCCTACAAGTGAAGAATTTGTTTTGACAGGTTTATTCTTTGATTTGACATACTCCTTAAACTCAGGAATCTTTACTGGTATGGCAAACTTAACAAAGCTACTTGTTATCAATGCCTCACCAATATCAAGGGAAGCAATACTCTGAGAGCTTGAACTCAAGTCCTGAGAAGCCGAATTAATAATTGCCTGACGCTCATGCTCCATCTCAATACCAAGGATAATCTTAGTGTTCATATTCGCAAGTATCTCTCTCGGAATCAAAGATGGAAGTTGAGTTATCGCAATCAAACCAATCTTAAATTTCCTTCCCTCACGAGCAATAGTTGAAAAAATATTCTTTCTAAGAAGAGAGTCATTGTTCAAAACCCTCGGGGCTTCCTCTAAGAGAATTGAAACAACCGGCTTCTTATCAAGAATGCCTTTAGTTTTATAGTATTTATATCTTGAAAATATCTCAGAAGCAATCATAGAGTTTATCAACAGCTCAACATCATCACTCAAAGTTGAAGTGTCAATAACAACAATCTTAGCATCTTCAAGAGCGGAGATTATGTCTTTGACAGTATTCTCAGCACCTTCAAGAACAAAGATAGAGTCAGAAACAACAGAACCATTGACAACTCTTAATCCTAAAAGATTCTTGAGCTTCCGCTTAACAACTGCAAGGGTCATATCATTAATTTCAGCATCAACAGGTTTATCCAAAAGAAGAGAGCTAATCCAATTAGGACCATACTTTTTGTAAAAAGTAAATATGGCATCTCTCTGAGCACCACTCCACTCAATATTTATGTGGAATGGAGATATTGATTTGAGATTAAATAAGAGCTTTCTACTCAAAGGGGTGTCAGAGGGCGTGTAATACACAAAACTATTCGGTTCAGCATAATCCTTCAAGCCAAATCCATTCCTGCCATAATACTCGTCATGCGGATCAAACACAAGCATGGCAACATCCTCCTCATCAACAAGGTTAGACACTAAAACCTTAGCAAGATTACTCTTACCTCTGCCCGTAGTTGCAGCTATGAGAATGTGGTGCTTCAATATTTTGGAAGAATCCAAAGATATGTTAAGGTCCAAAACTTTAGAGCCGGACCTCAGTTTACCGACAAAAAACTTATTATGAGGATTAACTAAGAAATTTAAGTCCTGCTCTTCAACGAGACGAACATCAGACATAAAAGGCGGAAGGCGTTTAGACACTAAGACCTTGCCGTCTCTAAACTCTAAAAGGGGCTTGGCAAGTGCAAGGTGATAAGCTCTGAGGTCCTCATCAAAGAATTCAAGGTCACTATTCTCCTCAAGATTAAGGCCTGAAACAAGCTCTAAGGACTGTTGAGAGAGCTGACTACCGTAGTTAAGAGCAAAGACCTGCAACAACATTTTAGAATTCCCAGATTCAGAAATAAGCAGGTCCCCCAGCTCAATACCTGAACCTCTCTTTTCCCGAATAATAATATTGTCAAAGTTGCCTCCAATAATCTTACCATATGAATTCATTATAGCACCTCTTGAACATTTGAAAATAGAGCTAATAAGCTCTTCTTTAAGTTCTGCTTATCAACAATAAAATTGTGGACCTTAGTGTTTAGAACCCATTTGTCATTAAACTTGGGATTTACGAAATAGAGAGTTATCTCCCTATCAACAAAGGAATTCCAATTATCAATTAAAAATGTTAAGTTAGACTTTTTATTCAGAGTGAACACAATCCCTCCTTTTGGTATAGTTTCAAAAGTTACCTTACTTAAATCAGGCAATATGAAAACCTCAACCATATTAGGTTTGTAAAAGACAAATCTGCTGCCTTCTCCTGAAAAATCTTTTATCTTACCAATTGCCTTCAACTGCTTGAAAAAGGTAAGGCACCAATCTAAAAAGCCGTGATCGTCAGAAACAACCATAAGGGAAAAATAAACAGGCGGATTAAAAACTTTTTGATTCTAAATCACACAACAGAAAAATTTTAATAAAAACCGCAAAAACAAATTTTTATGAACTCTCTATTATTAGGATTAATCATTGCTCTAATAGACACCTTGCTTGGATTCTCAGGAGTGGTGACCTTAAAGTTAAAAAAAGAGAAATTTGAAAAGGTAATTTCTATACTCATTGCATTTGCAGCTGGGTCACTGCTTGGAGGAGCATTCTTCCACCTGCTACCTGAAGCACTTGACAGGGGAATAAAACCTATAAATTTCTCAGTAATACTCATAATTGGGTTCCTAACATTCCTCATTCTTGAAGAGTGGATGCACTGGCACAGATGTGAAGATACTCATAAAGACAACAGCAAAGTAAAGCCATACAGTTACCTCATGATAATAGGAGACTTCATACACAACATAATAGACGGATTCATTCTAATAGGAGCAATTCTAACAAACACATCATTGGGTATAATAACCACAATAATGATACTTGCACATGAACTTCCAGAAGAACTCGGCATATTTGCAGTTCTGGTAAGAGGAAAAATGAAGAGTAAGAAAGCCATTTATTACAGCGTTCTTGCACAGAGCAGTGTGATACTTGGAGTGATATTAGGGTATTTTCTCTTGAACAATTCGCAGAAGTTAATAACTTGGTTGCTACCTTTTGCAGCAGGAGGATTCCTATACATAAGTGCTTCAGACCTAATACCTGAAATAAACAACACGAACAAAAAGGAGAGGAACCTTTCTACAATTTGGATAATTGTTGGACTTGTATTTATGCTTGTTATAAAGCTCATAAAGTAAAATCACCAAAAATAATAAATAAAGTGCTGACCTTCTAACAGAGAAACGGTGGTTTAAATGAAGGTAAAGATAAATAACCAAGAAGTTGAAGTGGAAGAGGGTTCAAAGCTGATAAATATTTACAAGGACTTTGACACAACAGCGTTCGTAGCAAAAATCAACGGAGAATTGAAAGACCTTAACACAACACTGCACGAAGGAGATAACATCACACTCCTAAATTTCACAAGTGAAGAGGGCAAAAAGGTATTCTGGCACTCAAGTGCTCACCTTTTAGCACAGGCGGTCTTGTCATTATTTCCAGAAGCCAAGCCAACAATAGGACCTGCCATAGACGAAGGGTTCTACTATGACTTTGACATCAAACCATTAACACCTGATGACCTAAAAAGAATAGAAAAGAAGATGAAAGAACTTGCCCATCAAAAGATAGATATAACGAGAAAAGAGATAAGCAAAGAAGAAGCTGAAAAACTATTCAAAGATAATCCGTACAAATTAGAACTGATAAATGACCTTGAAGGAACAATAAGCATATACAAGCAAGGTGATTTCTTTGACCTTTGCAGAGGACCTCACATACCAAATACAGGACTAATAAAAGCAGTAAAGCTTCTAAAAGTTTCAGGAGCTTATTGGAGGGGAGATGCTAAGAACAAACAACTGCAAAGAATATACGGGATAAGCTTCCCAACAAAAGAAGAATTAAACAAATACTTAGATATGAAAAGAGAAGCTGAGAAAAGAGACCATAGAAAAATAGGCAAAGAAATGGACTTGTTCAGCTTTCATGAGGAAGGACCCGGATTTCCATTTCTTCATCCGAAGGGAATGATAATATTCAATGAGCTTGTTAAGTATTGGAGAGAAATACACAGAGAGGACGGTTACAAAGAGATAAGAACTCCCATCATATTAAGCAAGGAACTATGGGTGAGAAGCGGACACTGGGACCATTACAAAAACAACATGTACTTCACAAAAATAGATAACAGAGAGTTTGCAATAAAGCCAATGAACTGCCCAGGAGGCATACTTGTTTACAAATCAAAAATAAGGAGCTATAAGGACTTCCCTCTCAAGATAGGAGAGATAGGACTTGTTCATAGGCATGAACTATCAGGAGTCCTCTATGGATTATTCAGGGTTAGAGAATTTACACAGGACGATGCCCACATATTTATAGAAGAATCACAGATAGAAGATGCTATTTTGGGAGTCATAAAACTCGTTGACAAGGTCTATAAAAAGTTCGGCTTTGAATATGAAGTTGAGTTAAGCACGAGGCCTGACGACTTTATGGGCTCAATTGAACTCTGGAACAAAGCAGAGGAGTCACTGAAAAACGCGCTGAACAAAGCAGGGTTGAAGTTCAAAATCAATGAGGGAGATGGGGCATTCTACGGTCCAAAAATTGACTTCCATATAAAGGACTGCATAGGCAGAACATGGCAATGTGCAACAATACAGCTTGACTTCC
>JAMOQB010000014.1 GCA_027064225.1 Candidatus Woesearchaeota archaeon
AAAATATTACAACTTTTTAATTATAGATAAGGATGGAAATAAAGTTTATTGTAGTGCAAAGAGGGGAAATGTTATTAAAACATCAAAAGTGTTATGCAATAAAAAGTTGCCATTCAAGATAGTAGTTTTAAAGAATCTGCAGAATGGATGTGATTTAGAAATAAAGCATGGGTCTGCCCCCTTAGGACAGCTGACTCTTACTGGGTGATAAAAATGATGCTTGCGGAGAATACAGGAGATATTATTCTATCTGTGGTGGTTGTCATTGGATTTATTATGATTGTTGGATTGATTGCTCAAGCCCTGCTTATGAAAGCAACTATAAAGGACACATACGCTTCTCAACGGGCAATTGTTTCAGCGATAAACCTCTTAGGCAATAACAAGTCCAGATTGTTAAAGATAAGTATGGACAGGTCAAGCTTCATCTCAGGATTCTCAGCTAGTTCTCACATAAAGATTAGAAGGTCTGGCATATTGCATATACACCATGCGGACTTATTAATTGACCATCCGGATTCTGGGGTTTGTTCAACAGACAATGCATGTATATGCATCGGCTCATCTAGAAATTTTAAGCCAAAAAATTGTTTAGTTCTCAACGACAGCATTGACAATATTTATTTTGTAGGTGATAATAAAGGTTTGAACCTTGGCCAACCGATTGATTCTGAGAAGAGTTACTTTCTCATTGCAACTACTTCTGTTGGGTCTTATCACCTGCTCTTGAACATAACACGAAAGGACCACGACATCTTCATATCTATCAAGAAAGCTATGAAAACATAATCATAGAAAACTTTTTTAAGAGGGCGAGCATAGTAAGTGCATGCAAAAGAGAGGTGTTGAGAACACAATTCTGTTCCTTGGAACTTTGGTCATATCAATTGTGATTGCTGTTTCCCTGTTGGGCTATGTGTCAAATTTCACTAAGGGGGGTTACTTTGAAAGAAAATTCATAAGTAAAGACATTGCTCTTATTTTTAGTGCTGCGCAGGTAGGCATTGGATCTTGGGATTACATTTATCCCGAAAATTTAACGAGGCTTGATGTAGACATTTCTGCCAGCAAGAATATTGTGAGAGTAAAAAAATTAAATTCAAACCTTGAAAGTGCAGCTTGGTTTAGCAACAATTCTAAGGTCAAGTGGAATTACGAATTTAGCAGTGGAAAGCTAAGCCTACACAAGTCAGGACTAAACTCTAATTTAACAAACACTTCCGAACTCTGGAGTTCAAGGGGAATTGTTTCAGAGTATAACTTTACTTGGCCTGTCAAAGACCCTCTAATAACTTCGCCTTTTGGTTCTAGAACAAATCCCATCACAGGGGATAGAGAGTTTCACACAGGAATTGATATTGTATCAAAGGACCATGCGGTTAATGTTCCCATCTACGCAGTTGATAATGGTGTTGTTATAAAGACGAGAAACTTCTGCAGAGGTCAGTGTAATACTTATACTTTAGGTTATGGAAACTTTGTATATATAGACCATGGGAAGATAAAAGGTCATAATGTAAGAACCTTCTACGCACACCTCAAGAACACAAGCTTAAAGAAGGGGGATGTTGTGCAGAAGGGGGAGCTAATTGGATACATGGGGTCAACAGGGTTTTCAACAGGAAAACACCTTCATTTTGAAGTTGAGGTGGATGGGAGCAATGTTGATCCTATGAAGTATCTTCCTTCACTTAAAAAAGGTTTAAGATGATGCATTCAAAAAAGGCAGGAGTCAGTTTTGATTCGGTGGAGTTTATTGTTAAAATATTCGTACTTATCTTTGTCCTCATATTCTTAGTAATGAGTACAAAGAGCTTTTTCAATATGAAAATAAACGCAGATACTCCACGGTTTGAGGTGGTTGAGCAGGAGATTTTAGGTTCGCCTCAACTATTGTACTTTGATAAGAGCATAGGCCAGTTCAGATACGGAATTTTAGATTGGGACAATTTTACCGCTGATAACTTAAACTCAACATTTAATGTTAATGAGCAGAACACTTTAAGTATGAATTTGACACTCAAAGTATTCAACGGCTCATCTGTAAACACAAAGAACATTTATTTAAATAAGAAATATTACGAATATATGCTGTCAAAGTGCTCAGCTTACAGCGTTGACTCAGACACTACTGAACTTGTAAGTCTTCCAGTGTTAGTTTATTACAAAGGAAGAATCCGCAATGGTATTTTGACTGCTAGAATAATTATAAATTACGGTGGTTAATTTGTCAAAAAAAGCACAAGTAGGTTCAGGTCTCACGGATATATTCATGTTTTTATCAATAGTGACAATTGCATTCATCTTTTTCATTATTCTGAATTTTAAAGGATGTGGGAGCAATGATGTTACTTTTCAAAATAAGGGGCTGTTGAACTCAAGAGCAAACACAATGATATTGTCTTACTTGAGGTCTCCTGTTGACAACGAAACTATGGAGGATGTTCTAATAGAATATTTTGTTCTTCAAAATAAAACTTTAAAGTCCAAGATTGAAGAGCGAACAAAAAGTTTTTTAAACAGAATGCCCAGCTGTGCATATATTAGCATAGAGAGGGAGGGCTTATTTTTAAACAGGACTTTGATGAAAGCGTACAGTGTTAATTGTGACCCAAAAAATTATGTTTACTTATTTTGGTGCTCTCCAACCTACTTACCCTCATTTGACAAGAATGAAAAAATAGTTGCAAGAGCCTGCGTCGTTTATTCCTTTGTTGAAGCAGCAACAGGATTCAGCAAGGACAATCTCAATGCGTTTGGTTCGGATGCGAATTGGCTAATCAGCCAAGACATAGCTCTCCCAAGAAACTATGTGTTTGTCTCAGATAAAGGGTGATACTGTGAAATGTGAAATTTGTGGAAAAAAGATAAGAGTTTTAATGATGGGGAAGATTGACGGCACTTATGTGAAGGATGAGCATGGGAAGCTTCATGTCATATGTTCTGATTGTCAGAAAAAGTTCAAAACAAAAGAGGAGATTCTAAAAAACATAAGGTGAAACAACTTCGCCCCCGTGGCTCAGTGGTAGAGCAGCTGCCTCGTAAGCAGCAGGTCCTGGGTTCAAATCCCAGCGGGGGCTTATAGTTACCAAGAAAGTTATTAATATAATTCCCAAATAATCTTCGCAGCGAGCTTTGTCGTCATTCTATTAACATCCTTTTCAGGATTGACTTCTACAATTTCAAACCTGCGCACTTTGTCTTTTATCCTGTGCAGAATATATAAAAGTTCT
>JAMOQB010000015.1 GCA_027064225.1 Candidatus Woesearchaeota archaeon
GATTTAGGAATGATGCAAGAACGCCTTCATCAACAAGATTCTCATTAAAGAATATCAGACGAACACCCTTTCTCACAATTAAAAACGCTGACAGGAGAAACTCCCGGACATTGTTGTTTGAGAGCCCATCCAAATCAAAAAAAGCTGAACCCTGAATAAAGGAAGGAAGGCCTGAAACACAAGACACTCTCCTTGTGAAAACAAATGCAGAGGATAATATTTCAATGTGAATAACAAAATCAGGATTATCAAGATTGACTATTGGCGGGTTCTCTCTAAATTCTGAGAGGATGCGCGAAGCAACTTGCTTGTTTATTTCTGGAGAGATAAGTGGAAAACTCTTGTTAGAACGATGCGCCTCCACTTTAAAAGTTCCTGTCTGGAACTCCTGTTTAAAAACAAGTAAGGAAATCTCTTCAATACTTTCTATGCTTAAGCCAGTTTTATATGCAATGGAAAGCGAAGAAACCCCAAAGACACGCCTAAGTGAAGAAATAACCTTATGAACAAGATTAGATTCCCAAAAATTGTGTGAAAAGGAGATGATAAATCTGGAGTAATCCAGCTCAACATTAAAATTTTCTTTACCAAGACAAGTTGCAAGAGCAGAGATAATATTTCTCTTAAGAAGACCAACAAAATCCGAACGATTCTTTCCTTTAAGGGATATTTCAGGAGAATAAGCAAGCAGTAAAACCTTCTCAAAATAGGGATTCATAGAATAAGCAAGCTAAGAACAGCTTAAAAAACTTTTCAAAGAAAACAAAAATAAAAGAATAAGATTGCTCAACCACAGTGAGCATTTTGCGAGGCATCTGTTGAAGATGTTAAATTCATAGAGCAACCTGCTGGCTTGCTGCCAGAGTACTCATCACAAATCGCGGACATGTAACTACTTGGCGTTCTTGCACCATTGTAAGGCTTGCCACCAACAAACACTGTTGGAGAACCTTCAGCTCCAACTGCCTCAGACAACGCCTGCTCCTGCTGTAAATACTTAACGCCATTCTCTTTAACACAATCCTCAATCTTGTTAACATCCAAACCAAGAGATTGAGCAACTGCCTTCCATTTAGCATCAGAATTCTGCGAAGTGGAATTCTTATTCATTGCCAAAGCAAAGTCAAACCAAGCTTTGATGCCATATAAATTGTAAACACAAAGCTCTCTTTCATCCTCATGAACCTCTTGAATGCCATGCATAGAACACAACGTGCCATTTTCTATGCAGAAGTTCGGATTGCTGTGTAAGTAGTGGGAATAAATAATGTAGTGAGGCACGAATGTTGCATTGTTGTGCAGAGCTTCATAATAGACAGGAGCAATTGCCTCTTCAGCTTGATTACCAAATGGGCAGTAAGCCATTACAAAAAAATCAATTCTTGGCTTACCAGAGGTCTCATTCTCAAAGTTACTCCTAAGCTTCTCCTGTTCTGCCAACTTTTCCTCAAACTTGACCCGCTCATCAGCATTTAAATAATAAGGCATCCTTGAAAGTTTTTCTCCTGACACATAATAATAATCTCCTTGTGGGGAGAATAAACCCTGATTAACCCTGCTCCAGATGGGAGATGACTCCATCTGCGACTTCAACACAACAAAAGCAGGAAGTGCAGTGATGTTCTTCATTTTAGACAAGAGCTTCTTGCCTTCAGCGGAGTTGTAAGGCACAACCTTAACTGTAAAATTCTGAAAGAACTGCTCAACACCCTTATTCAAATCCTCATTATGGCAATATGTGCAGTCAGGATTCTCAATTAAGTAGATAACCCTTGGGCCTGAAACTGAACTTGAAGAAGATGCTGATCCTGATAACTTCCAGACCCTAAACCCTTGAGTTGGAATTGAGATTATCAAAGCAACAGCAAACACAATCGCCAAGCACATCCAAAAAGATTTTGAATCAAAGAATTTTGTAGGCACTTCCTCACGATGAGAACTATGCTTATGAACCTCCTGAACAGATTTGTGCTCCTTTTCTTCTTTCTTATTTCCCTCTTTATGTTCTTTAAACTCTTTCTTAGATTTCTTATGCTTAGACATAAAAATCACCCCGAAAAAAGAAGGAGCAATGTCTATTTTTAAAAGTTTTGATTTTAAATCCACTTCAACTAAGCTTAACCGGTTATAAAATTTCTTTTATCAAAAAGATTTAAATAATAGTTAACAATAGTTAACAAAAATGCTCCAACCACAAGAAGTGGAAGTGTGGTATGTCATACCCGCAATAAGGAAAGGATTAGTTGAAGAATTGAAAAAGTTAGGTGTTAAAGAAACAGACATATCAAGAATACTCCACATAACAAAAGCATCGGTAAGCCATTATCTAAAAAACAGCAGAGCAAATGAGGACCTACGAGGAATAAAAAAAGAAATAAAGAGAGGAGCAAGATTGATACTGAGAGGAGAATGCCCCACAAAGATTATACAAAAACTCACAATTATCTCCATGCAAAAAGGGGTTACATGCAGGATACACAAGAGAATTGATGGTATAAAGAATAACTGCCAACTTTGTGGTGAACTGTACAAAAATGTTAAGGTGAAAATATGATTGAAGTTCAGAACTTGGTTCTAGAAAAGAATGGGAGAAGAATACTTGACAATGTAAGCTTTAAAACTAACAAGAACCTATTCGCAATAATTGGAGCAAACGGAGCAGGAAAAACCTCTTTAGCATACTGCATAATGGGAATAGAAAAATGCTCTGGGAGCATCAAAGTTGACGGAGAAGAAATAAACAACCTCAAAGTGTATGAAAGGGCAAAGAAAGGAGTCACCTTAGCATGGCAAATACCCGCAGAGTTTGAAGGAATGAAAGTGAAAGATTACCTAAAAGCAAGCTGCAGATGTTTAAACCTGAATGAAAATAAAAAGGAAGAACTGATAGAGAGAACAATTGAAAAAACAGGATTAAACAGAGAGTATCTCAATAGAGAAATATCCAAACTTAGCGGTGGAGAAAGAAAAAGGGTTGAACTTGCAAGTGTGTCATTGGTAAAGCCAAGGATAATCATATTAGATGAACCTGACTCAGGAATTGACTTAATAAGCTTTGATAAAATAATTGAGTTCATAATGGAACTAAGCAAAGAATCCCAAGTGCTTATAGTTACGCACAGCAAAAAAATATCCAGCATGACAGAAGAAGCATTACTCTTAAAAAATGGGAGAGCAATTAAGCTCGGACCTACAGAGGAGATATTAAAATTGTATGATGAGGTAAAAAAATGAGCGACCAAATAATTGAAGAACTAATAAGATATGCAAAGCAAAGCATTGATGATAAGAAGATAGTTGAAAAATTGCACAGCAACGAAGTGTCAAGAATAATAATTCATGAAGGAGAAATAGAAGATAATAAAGCAGTTGAGGGAGTGAAGATAAAAGCTAAAAGAAAAAGCGACGGATTCGTAGAGGTCAAAATAATCATAGAGAAAGGAAAAAAGATAAAAGAACCCGTGTACATGTGCTTTGGAGTTTTAAGTCCAGACTACGAACAAAAGATAGACATGGAAATAACTGCTGAGGATAAGTCTGAAGTAAAAATGTACGCCTTCTGCACATTCCCAAAATCAATAAAGGTAAAGCACATAATGAAAACCAAATATAAAATTGGGAAGAACGCTAAATTTTCATATGATGAGTTTCACTACCATGGAAATATAGGGGCGAAAGTCAAGTCGCATACAGAAGCAGAAGTGGGAGAGAACTCGCAATTAACCACAAATTTTGCCTTAATATATGGAACAGTGGGAAGCTTAGATTACAAGATAAAAACAAAGCTAAAAAACGAATCAAAGTTTGCAGCGATAACAAGAGTAAAATCACGAATGAACGATGAGGTATTCGTAGAGGAGAGTGCAAAATTAGAAGGGAAGAATGCTGCTTCTGTATTAAAATCAAGATTAGTAGCAACAGACAACTCCAAAGCAAATTTTGTAGGGGAAATTATTGGAGAAGGGAATAATTCCAGAGGACATGTTGACTGCAAAGAGATAATTATGAACAACGCTGTTGCAGAAACAACTCCAAAATTAAAAGTTGTGAATAAAACATCAAGATTAACTCATGAAGCAGCAATAGGAAGTGTGGATAAAAAAGAACTCCAAACATTAGAAGCAAGAGGACTCACAAAAGAAGAAGCAATAGACCTCATTGTAAAAGGAATGATGGAATAAAATGAAAGCTTTGCACTTAATTTCAGATGGGATTGACAGCGTTGTAGCTGCACACATACTACTGGAAAAAGGATATGAACTTGAATTCTTACACTACAGTTTTGGTGACGACGCATTGAAAGAAATTATGCTGAAAAAAGTTACAGAGCTTATTAAGAAGTTAAGTCAAATCCACAACAAAGAGCTAAAACTTAACACAATAGATTACAATATCTTTCAAAAAAAGAAGATTAAAAATTACAAGATACACTGCGTCCTGTGCAAGAGAACAATGCTAAAAACCGCAGAAGCATTAAGTGAAAAAACAAACGCAGAGTTCATAAGCAACGGCGACAGTTTAGGTCAGGTTGCATCTCAAACTTTAAGAAACATAGAGGCAATAGACCAAGGGATGAATAAGATTATTTTGAGACCTCTATTCGTAATGGACAAACAAGACATAATAAGAATTTCCAAAGAAATAGGAACCTATGCGATTTCTATAAGAAACTCTAAAAGGTGTCCATTCTTACCAAGAAAGATAAGCACTAAAACAAGGATGAAAGATATAAAAAAAGCAGAGGAAGAGATAGGATTAAATAACCTTATTGAAGAGATGATTAGAAAAAATGAGTGCATAACCATAAAAGCATAGACGCCGCGGCTGGGATTTGAACCCAGACGTCCTTGCGGACACCAGATTTTCAGACCAGATACTCCAATCTGGCGCACTACCAGGTTATGCGACCGCGGCAACAAGATAAGAGAAAAGAAGGAGTTTTTAAATGTTTTTATAACAGAACAACTTATTGATAAAAAGTATAATAAAGCATTACTCCCAAAACAGCAGAGATATACATAAATTAGACAGTAGAATATAAACATGATAAGGAGAGAATATGAAGAGTAAAGTTTGAAATAGTGAAACTAAAAAAAATGAATTAGGAAACAATCACTTAATTAAGTAACCAGAGTTCTGCTCGGCAAACTCCTTAGCGTAGCGAAGCTTACTATTACTTTCTGCATATATTTCATACAGAATATCTCCAGAGACAACGCGGTCAAGCTTCTTCTTCAAAAGGTAAACGCCAGCCTTCTTGTCAAAAGGTGCACCTGCAAAACGCGCAATTAAGGAGATTGTCCTATTATTAATGGAGACAATCCTGCCGGATTTATTCGCTCTAACAATAGCCTTAAAACGGGCAAGTTCTATTTCAGAACTATGAGTAATCTTGGCACCTTGATTTTTGAGAATTGTTAAAAATTGTTCGCGAGCACGACCAGATTCCAAACTCTGCTTAGCCAACTTCAAAGCTTGGTCAAAACTAACCCTCTTAGTCATGTTAATAAGATGAGCTGACATCAACAAACCCTTCTGCTCCAAATCAAGAGGTCTGCGGTGATCCCTCTCAAACAGCCATAAGACATCCCTTGCTTCAAGAACGGGACCAATACCCCTTCCAATGGGTTGAGAACCGTCAGTGATGATAACTCTTATCTTCATATCAAGCATTTTTCCAAGAACCTCAAACTTATGTTTAAGACGAATTGCTTTTAATCTTGACTCAATCTTAGCACCTCTACCTAGAGGTATGTCAATCAGAACATGATTTGAAGAAACTGACTTCTTTTTAGCAAGTATGCTGGCTAAAAGCTGACCTTCAGAATCAACAGATAAAGGTCGTTCAACCTTAATAATTCTATCATCTGCAGGAGCTAAATTAACTGAACCACCCCAAACCATAAACGCATTTGACTTCCTAATGAACCGCTTCAAGTCATCAAGTGAGAACTCCACATGAGTCAAGACCTCAACAGTATCAGCAGTCCCGGCTGGGCTTGTAATCGCCCTTGAACTCGTCTTTGGAATAACAATACCCAAAGAGGACACAATCGGAACAATAACCATTGTTGTTCTGTTACCTGCAACCCCCCCTATGCAATGCTTATCTGCAACAACTCTGCTGTTAATTTTAAGAATATCTCCAGTGGATATCATTGCTTCTGTTAAGTACCTTGTTTCCCTAAGGGACATGTGATTTGAGTAGCACGCAGAAACAAAGTAAGCAATTTCCATATCTAATAATTTATCGTTTGTGATGTCTTCAACTATTTGCGTTATCTCCTCCCTACTGAGCTCAAAACCATCAAGCTTCTTCTTAATATAAGAGAGAGAAACTGGCTTCTCACTCGGAGCAACACTTACTGACTCCCCCTCTTTAAATTTTAAAGAGGTAAAGACCTCATCAAACAAACCGATCTGACCTCTTCTAATATGATTAGGCGTTATGTCCAAAACAGCAGTTACAGAGTCGCCATTCCTGCGTATGAGATTAACACGGTCTCCTTTATGAAGAGCAAGAGAAGACGCATCCGCCTCATTCATCAACACAACAAATGTTCCGCCAGTGCTTATTTTAAGTCGCCTAACTCTCATAAAATCACCCCTTTACAAACAAGGATACTCCATATTTTGAATAAAGCTTAATCAAGGACAAAAGTAAAACCATGACAAGCGGACCTGCCAAAACACCTACAAAACCAAATAAGTAAAGACCCCCAAGTATAGAAACTAAAACCAATAAGGGATTAAGATTTGAGGAAGTGCTTACAACCTTTGCTTTAACAATGTTATCAACAGAGCCAACGATGAAAGCTCCATAAATCAAGAGCGCAATTCCCTGAAATAGAAACAAATGCGACCCCATATAATAACCTTGCAAGAGTTTAATAACTGCAAGAGGGAACCAAATAAGAGGCGGTCCAACAAAAGGCAGGAGAGAAACAAAGAATGTGGCAACCCCCCACAGGAGAGGATCCGGAACTCTAAATAGATAAAAACCAATTGTAGCAAAAATTGCTTGGGCCAAAGCAGCCATAAAAGAGCCGTACAGAATAGACCGAGTCATAGAGGAAATTTCCTTCTCAAGAAAATGCTTGTGCTTAATGTTAATCTCTAAAACCTTTTTAAGAGAATTAACAAACTTTTCTCCATCTCTAAAAAAGAAGAAGAGTGCAAAAAAGAACACGAAGGAATTAAGAAGGAAATTCGGAACAGAAAGAACCCAATGCGAAGTTCGGGATAAAATAAAGGATTCAACCTCAGAGATAATCTGTGAACTTAAAGAAGCCAAACTGACAGATAAACCAAAAAAGCTGAACGATGAGTTTATCTTAGATGACAAGACGGGGACAGACATCGAAGAATTCATAGTAGAATAAAAATGGACAAGTTCACTAACAAGACCATTAAGAATTAAAAAGGAAGGAACAACAACAACTAGCAATGAGAAAAGAAGCATCAGAGAAGCAGACAAGTTAGGATGTTTAATTTTAGCATCCAGTCGCTTGTAGATGGGATGTAGAAGATAAGCAATTATGGCGGCGCTGAACAATACCTTCCAAAAGGGAAGAATCATCAAAAAGGAAAGAACCACAACCACAATTACAAACAAGGTAAAGAAAAGATTAAACGACTTGATAGCAACCACCTCTTTAAAAAAACAGAAGGGGAGAAATATTAAAAAACTTTCTGAAAATCACAAAGAAAAATTTTTAAATTGGATAAACAAAGATGTAGAACATGATCTATTTAAGGCAGATATTCAAAAGCAAAGTATGCGTGCTCACTTTCATAATTGCTCTCATCATTAGCTATCTGTTAATACCCAAAAAGGCATTCTATGGGGTTTACACAATAATATCTGTTTTATTTATGATAAGCCTCGCACTAACAATTACCTGCATAGTCAGAAACACAAAAGAAAAGGTCCTTCTGGCAAGAACCTACGAAAGCTCAATAATAGGAATAATTGCCACAGCAATAGGTCTAGCTTCTCTGCAAGTTTGTGGAGTTGGAGCACCTGTTTGCGGAGCCGCAGTAGGAGTAGGAATATTAGCATCTGTAATGCCCTACACACTGATGAGCACAATAACAAATCATGCGGGAACACTCTTAATAATCTCAATAATCTTTCAAATAACAGCACTTTACTTTATGAACTGCTTCAAGAGCATAGAAGAACACAACAGAAATATGCTAAAAACAGGAAAAGCAAAGATAAAAATAAACCCGAAATATTTAAATAATAAATAAGAAAACCTACAAGCAGAGGGCCCGTGGTTTAGTGGCTATAACGTCACCTTGACGATAAAATTTAATTATCAAAATGGTGAAAGTCCCCGGTTCAAATCCGGGCGGGCCCATACCAACATTCTACAATTTTAACAATTCTGTCTTTTCGATAAAACCTTTTTTCCAAAAGGTTTTGTTGCACATCCGGGCGGGCCCATACCAATATTCTACAAATTCATCAGAGCAGGTTACACTAATTACTTCTAAACAAATAAATGGAGAAAAGTCAAAACGAATTAAGATAAAGCCTCCGGCGGGAGTCGGACCCGCGACCCCCACCTTACCAAGGTGGTGCTCTACCACTGAGCCACGGAGGCAAACCAATAAAAAACAAAGTGCGGGGGCTGGGATTCGAACCCAGGAACCCACTAAGGGACTAGATTCCTCATAATGGGCGGTCATGCAATCACAGCAAAAAGCTCATAACTCATCTTGAGTCTAGCGCATTTGACCAGGCTTTGCTACCCCCGCAAAGAGTAGGAAAAAGAAGTAACAAAGGATTTAAAAATTTTTGCAAAATAAGGGGAAATATGAAAATAAAGGAGAATCCTGAGGACTTTGAAGTTGAAGAAGTGCCAATAATAAAATTAAAAGAGAAAGGAGCACACAAAGTGTATATGATGACAAAAAGGGATATAAGCACACAAAAAGCAATTGAAGAGATAAAAAAGAGATACAACCTAAAAAACAAGCAGATTGGATATGCAGGAGCAAAGGATAAAAGGGCAGTTACAAAACAATGGATAAGCATCAAGTGGAACAAACCCAATAAAACAATAGAATTACCAAGTATAAAACTCAAACTTGTAGGTGAAAGCAACGAAAGGATACTCCTCGGAAATCTAAAAGGCAACAAGTTCAAAATAAAGATAAAAGAACTCAATGAAGATGAAATAAAAGAATTAAATAAGATAAAAAACAAAAACGAAGAATATATGCCCAATTATTTTGGAGAGCAGAGATTCTCAAAAAACAACGAAAAAATAGGCGAACTCATAATAAAACGAAAGTTCAGAGAAGCTGCTGATATGATAAGCAAAACAGAGCCAAAGGTAAAAAAGTTCATAGATGAAAAACCAAATGACAGTTTAGGTGCGATAAGACAACTACCAAGACAAACCGCATTAATATATATTCACAGCTTCCAAAGCTTAATATTCAACAAGTCACTAAGCAGAATAATAGAAAACTACTGCACAAGAACTGCAAGTATCAAGTTAGGAAGAGAAAATCTTAAAACGAGCAGGGAATTAAAAAAATTAAAATTTACAGAAATTCCAATAATTGGCTTCGGCACAAAAATCAATGGATACAAAGATGACATAAAAAGAGTCACAAAAGAAATAATGGAAGAATATGCCATAACAGAAAAAGATTTTTTAATCAGAGAAGCTCCTGATCTCAGCGTAGAGGGGACAACAAGAAAAGCCGTTGTAGAAATAAAAAATTTAAGTATAAGAACAAACTCCAAAGAAAAAACAGCACTACTCCAATTTGAGCTTCCCAAAGGGAGTTATGCAACAGTCGCAATAAAACAGCTCACAACAAAAATTGAAAATGGACAAGAAAAACATAAAGAATAAAATCAAAAGGATAAGAGAAGAAGGCATAAATGCTGAACTTCTGGAAAAATACTTTAACATAGATAAGATAAAGGAAGACAACATAATTGAAAGCACTATTAACATAATATGGGACAAGATAGAAGATTACACAGACATATTAGAAGACATCGTCAATCCAGAGGGCGACCCAATACTGCTATTTGAAATAGAAGGATTAAATCAAGAAGAAAAACAGCTAGCGTGGAAAATTCTAAAAGAACTTATGAAGCTAAAAAGAGAAAAGGAAATAGCAGAATTAGAGAACAAAAAAGAAAAGAAGATAAAAAGTATAAACGAAACCTTAAAAGAGTGGAATAACCAGGTAGAATACATAAAGAGCATTCTGCAGAAAATGGCAGAGAATTGGGACTCCGTAAAGGATAAGGAGAATAAGATGAATTACTTAGGGTGATAAAATGAAAAAATTAATTCTCTTCATCATGGGACCGCAAGGGTCCGGGAAAGACACCCAAGCAGACCTGCTGTCAAAAGAATATAAAATACCAACAATCTCCGCAGGAGGTCTATTAAGAGCAGAAGTTAAAAGGGGCACAGAACTTGGAAAAGAAATAGACAGCTACATATCAAAAGGCTACATCGTGCCAACAAGAATAATATACAACCTTCTCATGGAAGAGATAAAGAAAGAAAGTTGCAAAAACGGATTTATACTGAACGGATACCCACGAAACACAGAACAGGCAGAGATGATAAAAGGCAAAATAGAACCAACAGCAGTAATATTGCTAAATATCCCCGATGAAATCGCAATAAGTAGGATAACTCATAGAAGGATATGCCCAAAATGCGGCAAAGTATTTATAGTGAAGAACAACAAGCCAGAATACTGCGATGTGTGTCATGTTAAACTTGTGAAGAGAGAAGACGACAAAGAAGAGATAGTAAAAAAGAGATTGAAACTTTACCACGAAAAAACAGAACCTTTAAAAGAGATATACAAAGACAAACTTGAAATAATTGATGGAACAAAAACAATAAGAGAAGTGTTTGAAGAGATAAAAAGCAGGGTTGAGAAAAGAATAGAAGGGGAGAAGTAAAAAATTACAAGCGCCCGTAGCCTAGTCTGGAAGGGCAACAGCCTCCTAAGCTGTAGGTCGGGGGTTCAAATCCCTCCGGGCGCGTCCATTCTAAATATATTAAAAATGTCTATAAAAATCATCAAAAGAAGCAAGCATAACAGAAATGATAATACAAAATCCAGAAGCAAAAGAGTTCACACTGAACAAGAATGACGACAGAACCAATCTAAACTGATTAAAGACATTCATCTCCCACACCCAAAACAAAATAAAACAAAGAAGTTTATAAAATTTTTGATAAAAAACAAAAATTTAAAAGCTAACAAGCCAAACTAAAAGAGATGAAAATCTGTGGGATAGATGAAGCAGGAAAAGGTCCAGTAATCGGGCCTATGATAATTGTAGGTGCAATGACAGATGAAAGGAGCATAGAAAGATTGAAAGAAGCAGGTGTCAAAGATTCAAAATTGCTCAGCCCAAAAAGAAGAGAAGAAATCTACAAAAAGATTACAAAATTTTTAAAATACAAAGTAGTTAAGCTCACTCCAAAAAAGATAGACACTTATGTAAAAGACAACCACTTAAATGAATTAGAAGCTGTAAAAATCTGTGAAATTATCAACGACCTAAATCCAGATGTTGCCATAATTGACTGCCCAAGTCCAAACAAAAAGGCATTCAAAGAATTTGTATATGAAAGAATAAAAAACAAGAAAATCAAATTAATTGTTGAGCATAAAGCAGATTACAAATATGAAATAGTAGGAGCCGCATCAATAATAGCGAAAGTAACCCGAGACAAAGAAGTGAGGAGCATAGAGAAAAAATACAAAATAAGCGTTGGTTCCGGGTATCCAAGCGATCCAAGAACCGCAGAATTTATAAAAGAAAATTGGAACAGAGAAGATATATCAAACATATTTAGAAAATCCTGGCAAACATGGAGGAGATTAAAAGAAAAATCAAAAACAAAACAATTAAAATTATTCTATGAGGAGGATAACTATGAAAAATAAACACCACAAAAAGAAGGAAGAAGAAAGAAAAGCAGATGAAGAAAGTAAAAAAAAGGAGATAAAAAGGCAGAGAAAAGTAAGCCTTAAAAATTTACATAAAAAAATAAAATCCTCAAAGAACTTGACAAGATACTCAACCACATTGCTAATAATAATCCTGCTCTTATTCTCATTCTATGTGAGAATGCTGCCAAAACAGCTGTCCATAACAGATGTCTGGGCAAAAAATGCTGTATATAACTCGATAAAAGAGAACATACTGAACAACATAAACAAGTATTATCCCAATCTACCAGAAGCTCAAAAGCAACAATTAGTAAATTCACAGTTCCAAGCATTCATGAACAACGAAACACAACGGCAACAGATAAACGAAGAGATAAAATATGTATCGCAGGAATTCAAGAAACAGTTTGAATACACCAAAGATGGACAGACACATATTTTGCTCGGAGATATTGACTCATACTACTGGTTGAGATGGGCAAGAAACTTAGTTGACAAACACCAATACTGCGACGCTGTTATAGACGGAAAGTGCATGGATACTCATATGATAGCTCCATTCGGAACAACAACTTCTAAAAGGCCGCATCCATACATGATATACCTCACCTATAAAATAGGAAGAATCTTCAACAAAAAACTTGACCTGATGCAGGCATCATACGCAACAATGGTAATACTAAGCTTACTCGTAACACTATTTGCATTTTTCTTAGGTAAAGAGATAGGGGGCAATGTCGCAGGATTCTTCACATCGTTAATAATCACTGTAAACCCATTTTACATAATGAGAGTAAGCGGGTCTGACGATGATGTTTACAACTTCCTACTGCCAATAATCATATTTTGGTTATTCATAAAAACAATGAAGAGCAAAACAAAGAAAGAAACAGCAATATACAGTGTTTTAACAGCAATAACCATTGGAATATACTCATTTACCTGGTCAGGATGGTGGTTCTCGATTGATATGCTCTTTGGCGGAGCAGTGCTGTTCTTAATAGTAAAAGTCGTAGAACAATTAATAAAAGATAAGAAGATAAGCGGAGGAACAAAAAAGACTGCCCTAATTTTAATTACACTCTTTCTTATGTCGTGGATAAGCGTTGGAGTAGTAAAACATTCGCCAACCAGATTTATAAGTTCATTAATAACAAGCCCTCTACATGAGTCAACAACATTAAAAGAAGTGGCTAAATCCACAGGGTGGCCAAATGTCTTCAACACAGTTGCTGAGTTAAACCCGGGATCCATAAAACAAATTGTAAATGGCGTTGGAGGAAAATTAAACTTCGCAATTGCGATAATAGGAGTGCTTGCCTTAGTGACAGTATCAATAATCAAAGAGAGAAAATATGAAAATAAAGAGAATATAGAACTTCTAATTGCAAGCATACTTGTTGTCTGGATGCTTGGAGCAACATATGCAACATTAAAAGGGGTTAGGTTCGTCCTGCTATTTATACCACCATTCATAGCAGCATATGGAGCTGCAATGGGACTTGCAGTGGAATACTCATTAAAAGTCGTAGA
>JAMOQB010000016.1 GCA_027064225.1 Candidatus Woesearchaeota archaeon
AACAAGACAAACAGAGGAGCTATAAAAGCAGTTGTATTCTTAATATTATTATTGATAAGTATACCCGCAATAAAAACAGGAATAGCAACATCAAAAACTTACATACCAAATATGACTTCAACATGGTATATTTCATTGAATAAGATAAGAATGGAAACGAGTCCAAATGCAATATTAAACTCATGGTGGGACTTCGGACACTGGTTCAAATATTTAGCTGACAGGAGAGTAACTGCTGACGGAGCATCACAAAACACACCCCAAGCATACTGGCTTGGTAAGATACTAGTTGAAAACAATGAGACAAGAGCAGTGCAAATACTCAGAATGCTTGACTGCGGAGCCAATAAAGCGTTTGACATAATAAACTCAAAGTACCAGAACACAGTAATAAGTATTGAGATAATAAATAAACTTCAAAAGATGAATAAGAGCGAGATAAAAACTTATCTTCAACAGCAGGGATTCAACAACACAGCAATAAAGGAAGTTATAAATTACACAAAGTGCAATCCTCCAGAAGATTACTTTATAACAAGCGATGATATGATAGGAAAAGCGGGAGTGTGGGCTCACTTCGGACTTTGGGATTTCAAAAAGGCAGAAGCATTAAACATAGCCAAAAAGAATGGAAGCCAAGCAATCAAATATATGGAGGAAAAGCTTGGATACAGTAAAGTCCAAGCAATAAATGAATACAACAAAATAATAAGTTTCCAAGGCAACTCAGCAAAAGAGCAGGCGTGGATATCACCCTGGCCTGGATACGCATCCACAAGAGGACGATGCACAATAGCAAACAACGAGATAATATGCTTAAACACACTTCAAGGACAATACACTGTAAAAAGCGTGTTCAACCTGAGTAGCAGAGAAGCAGACATAATTGGTTCATCAGGAAATATAAAGCCAAAAGAAGTTGTCGTATATTATAACGGCTACGAATTTAAGAGAACCTACAATGACTCACAACTCAACCTGGCATGGGTCTTATTTGTCAATGGAGATCAAGTAAGATCAATATACACCTCACCAGAACTGGCGGAGAGTTTATTCACAAAGCTCTACTTTGGAGAGGGGTATGGAATGAAATACTTCAAACTATTCAGCGAAGAAGGACCCTCACCAGTAGGAACAAGAGTTCAAATATGGAATGTGACTTGGGATAAGTTAAGAGCAAAAAATGGAAGCAGAGTGAGCGTGCTCTACATAGGATACTTCAAAAATGGGACTGTGTTTGACTCCTCAATAATTAACTGGAAAAATAAAAACATAACCAACAGCAGCGATTTCAAAGATTACATACTTGACAAGCCATTAACTTTTACCATAGGAAAAAACCAAGTAATACCCGGCTTTGAAAAGGGAGTAATGGGCATGGAAGTTGGCGATGAGAAGCTCATAGAAGTGCCTCCAAAAGAAGGGTATAAGACAGGACAGTTAGCAGGAAAAACCCTCTACTTCAAAGTAAGAGTAGTTAAAATAGAGTGAAGAAAACAACAGCAACAACCAAAAGCTTTTTAAAATAAAAGCAAACCCATAATCAAATAAGGATGTGATTTTTATGACAGTTGAGAAAAGCTTATCCTCCTACAAAAGATTCGGACCGAGATACGGAAAAAAGGTAAAAGAAAGATTTGCAAATGTTGAGAAAGGGCATAAAGGTTACAAAGAATGCCCCTACTGCCACTATAAAAAAGCTAAAAGAATCGCTCCAGGAATCTGGCAATGCGAAAAGTGCGGGGCGAAATTCACAGCGGGAGCACACACAATAAAAATGAAAAATCTTAAGGTGTAAAAATGGCAAGTTACATATGCTTCGAATGCGGGAGAAAAGTATCTGAAACAGATGTTAGAAGAAGAATCAGATGCCCATACTGTGGAAGCAAAATCATAGTAAAAGAAAGAGTTACACCAACAAAGATGAAGGCAAGATAAAAATGAGCGAAATTTCAAAAGAACAACAAGAGAAGATAAACAGACTACAACTTTTAGAGCAGAGCAGACAAACCATAAACATACAAAAACAAAACTTCCAAATTAAGCTCATAGAAGTTGAATCCGCACTCAAAGAAATAGAAAAAACAGAAGAGGCCTACAAAATTGTTGGGGCAGTAATGGTAAAAAAAGACAAAACAGAACTGAAAAGAGAACTTGAAGAAGAAAAGGAAAAACTCAACCTCAGAATTAAAAACATAGAAAAGCAGGAAGAGACCATTAAAAACAAGATGAAAAGCCTCCAAGAAGAGATTCTAAAGAAATAAACAAACAAGAGGCGGTAAAAATGAATCCAATGATAAAACAAGCAATAGACGAACTGCAAGAGTTAGCAGAAGACCCAACAGTGCCAAAAAATGTCAAAGCAAAGATAAACGAAGTGATGCAAACACTGAAGAACGAGAAGGATGAGTCAGTTGCAGTTCATAAAGCCCTGAACGACTTAGATGACATATCAAATGATATAAACATAGAAGCATACACAAGAACACAACTCTGGGATGTGGCATCCATACTTGAAAAAGTTGTGTAAGACATATTACTAAATTCTAAAATTATCAATCACATGAGAAAAAAGCAAGTAAAAATTGCTTACCTTAACCAATTCTCCATTCAACTCAACATATGCAAAGAGCAAACCTATCTTCAGAACCAATGCAAAATCTCCGGAAGGAAGCTTAACATAAACACCCCTGACAAAGCCCCTCCTGTAAAGAGAAAGACGGATAAGTGCAGACACAAATAAGAAAATAATAAATAAAGCAACAACAAAAAGCACATATTCAAGCAGGGGAATCATAAATTCAAAATGAAAAGCTTGTTTAAAAAGATTATTCAAATTACTCAATAAACAAAACTATTTTAAAAAATAAAGAAAAACAAACAACAATGGGCAGAGAAGAAGAATTAAAAGCTCTGGAAGAAGAACTGAGGAAGACAAAATACAACAAGAGAACAGAGCATGCAATAGGCCTTCTGAAAGCAAAAATAGCCAATCTAAGGGAGAAAATAGACCTTGAAAGACAAAAGTCAAAGCGCAAAGGTAAAGG
>JAMOQB010000017.1 GCA_027064225.1 Candidatus Woesearchaeota archaeon
GGAGGACTTTATACCTTGTTTCTCAATTGTCATATGCTCTTTTTGTTTTTGTAGCCCTTACAGCTATTTATATTGCTGTGAGAACCTACTGGGAAAAACAGGTTTATGCTAATAATGCAAATTTAAATGCAATTCATGTTAACAATTTTGAAAAGAATGTTAATACAACAGAGAAGAAGATTAAATTAGAAAAGAAACTGGCAAAGATATTGGGTAAAGACATGAAAAATAATGTAATAAAAACAAATGAGAAAACTGAGCAAAAAATCAAAGAGGTTGAAGAAAAAATCCAAGATCTTAATGATAACTTGAAACAAATTACCGCTCAAATTGCAGAGCTTGTAAAGAAAACTGAGAATTTGGAACAATCAGAAAATAATTCTATAAACACAGAAAATAAATTAGGAGAATTAAAAAAAGAATTAGAAAATACCAAAACAAGCATACAGAATAAAAATAAAAATATTGAAAAGTTGCTAAAAAAAGCGAAGGAACTCAAAAAAACGCTGGAAGCAGAAATTAGTAAGTATGAAAATAAGATAAAAGAGAGAGGTAAAGTAATAATAAATACAAATGAAACTCTTGCACAAATGACTTCTTTTGAACTTGAAGAAATAGACAAACTTAAGATAGACAAAGAAGCATTGGAATCAGATATAAAGTTACTTAGAGAAGAATATGATAGGGGAAAAAATGAATTAAAAGAAATAGAAAATATAACAAAAAATGTGGAAAGAATACAAAGAGACTTAAAAAATGGAAAAATTAACTTAAATCAAGTACAAGGCATACTTAACAAAATTAAAGAGAGAATTTTAGGCTTTTCAAAAGAGGTAATGAAAAAAATAAGATTAGAAACAGAGACACTGAGAAAACTGTTTGGAAATATAGAACAGTTTAAACCTTTAAATGGAGAACTAGTTCAAACTGAAAATAATATTGATAATCAAGAAACCAAGGTAACAGAAGCACTAAATAATGAAGAACAGCGTGAAAAACAAGGAAGCGATGAAGGTAAAAATATAGGCAATATTGGTAAGAAAGGAGACTCAGCCACTAAACGTATAGAAATGGATGAAACAAGATTGGATGTTTGGATCAATAAACTTGAACAACGATACAGTCAAATTGAAGAACAATTAAAAAATGGTAGTGTTAATAATAAGGAACTTGCAAAAGAGATTAAGACGGTAACCAGAAGAGTTGCCATAGTTCTTCCTTACTTTGAAAAGCACAGAAAAAGAATGCTTAATATACAAAAAAGTTATGATTTATTACTTAATAGAGTGCAACGTTGGATAAATGAAAGAAAAAATGTTGAGGGATTCAAAACCAATCCTGAAATGAGAGAAATTATTCTTGAATTGACAAGTAACTTAGAAACTTTGAAAAAAGATATACTTACATTAAAGAATCAAGCGTATAACTTGCAAAAACAGGAATATGCTATGAACAAAGCAAATGAACAGGTTTTAGCAGCTGGGGAATCTCTGTTAAAGACAGGAGATATTAATAAAGCAAAGGAGGCAGTTTCAAATGCTGAAAACTTATTGCGTGAAGTGGTTAATTATATACAATTTGAACGAAAAGTAATAACCGAGCTGAACAAGTTAGAAGATGAAGAGCGGAAAATAACCAAAAGTTGAAACTCTGCACAAAAACCTTTTTAAATCCTTTTTATTTTGAATTCTCATGCTTTACTTGATTGGTCTTGGCCTGAGGAATGAAAAATCTCTCAGCTTGCACGCTTTGGATGTGTTGAAATCTTCGGAGAGAATATTTCTTGAGGGCTACACTTCCAAGCAGGTTGATTTTAATTTGGATAGTTTGAAAGGATTAATTGGAAAAAACATAGAAATTGTCGGCAGGGATTTTGTTGAGAACACAGAGAACATCCTCTCTCTGGCTAAGGATGAGGATGTTGCTCTTCTCATTGCAGGTGACCCAATGGTTGCTACAACTCACATTGAGCTTGTGCTTGATGCTTACAATTCAAATGTTAAGGTTGAGATAATAAATAATGCTTCTGTTATAAATGCAGTTGCCAATACTGGTTTGGAAATTTACAAGTTCGGCAAGATAACAAGCATTCCCTTTACGACTGAGAGTTTCATGCCTGAGACCCCTTACAACATAATAGCAGACAACTTATCTATCCAAGCACATACATTATGCCTCTTAGATCTGAGATTAGAGGAGTCAAGGTTTATGAGCTTTAAAGAGGCGTTGAATTATCTTTTATCCTTGGAGAAAAAGATTAAGAAGGAAGTTATCTCAGAGGATTCCCTTGTGGTTGTGTGTGCTGGCTTAGGCTCAGAGAAGGAGAGAATTATTTTTGGCAAGGTTAAAGATGTTCTTCAGCAGGATTTGGATGTTTTCCCTCAGTGTCTAATTATTCCTTCAAAACTGCACTTTATCGAGGAAGAAGCTCTGAAAAGGTTCTCTCTAAAAAACACAGACAAAACTTCTGATTAATTTCACAACTTTAAAATGGTTATGTTAAAATTTACTATTCTAATATACAAATATGGATATTAACGAACCAGTATATGATATAGATTTTAAAGAGTATATATTATATTCAAGAAATATTTAAAAAGGGGAAT
Organism: Candidatus Woesearchaeota archaeon; assembly: GCA_027064225.1. Classification (GTDB taxonomy): domain Archaea; phylum Nanobdellota; class Nanobdellia; order Woesearchaeales; family WAPY01; genus WAPY01. The sequence continues at coordinate 2,607 of JAMOQB010000017.1, forward strand.
ATTATAAAAAAAGTCAGAATTAATTCAACAACTTTGGCGGGTTGTTGAAGTAAAAATCAAGTTTGGCGGCTTGATTAAAAATTTAATTTGGCATTGAACTTCAATTGGCGTTGAAGTTTTGTTGCACCTTTGGCGTTAGGCACAATCGTATTCTAATAGGTAAGAATATACACTTAAATATAAATATTTTGCTATTCATTTGTTTATTTTGTGAAATATATATTAAAAAACACAAAGGGGGTTAAGAAAATGGATTATATAATACAAGACGCCTTAAAAGGTTATGAAAGCAAGGATTCCAACCTATTGGAAGGGCAAGCGAACATCAAGGTTATTGGAGTCGGTGGAGCCGGCAACAATATGGTAAACTGGCTGTACAAAAAGGGTATTAGAGGAGCCGAAATAATTGCCTGCAACACAGATAAGCAGCAATTGGACATTACAGAAGCTGATGTTAAATTCCTAATTGGGAAAGATGTTACTCGCGGTTTAGGATGTGGCGGATTCCCTGAGAAAGGAGCTGAATCCGCTAAGGAGAGCATACAAGAGATAAAAGAAGCTCTCAAGAAAGTAGATATGGTCTTTGTTTGCGCAGGAGAAGGAGGTGGAACTGGAACAGGAGCTGCTCCAGTAATTGCAAAAGTAGCCAAAGACAATGGTGCAATTGTCATAGGAACTGTGACAATGCCCTTTGCCATTGAAAGGGCAAGAGTTGGCAAGGCGGAGTTTGGACTTCAACAGCTTAGGAAGGTCTGCGACACTGTTATAGTCATAGATAATAACCGACTCGTGCAGATCGCTGGAAACTTGCCAATACAACAAGCATTCGCAGTTGCAAATGAGTTAATCGCAACTATGATAAAAGGAATTGTTGAAACCATTGCAGTTCCAAGTTTGGTTAACCTTGACTATGCAGATGTCAAGGCGATTATGACAAATGGAGGCGTTGCTGCCATCGGCGTAGGCACTTCAGATACAAACAACAGGGTTGAAGAAGCTGTCAACGGAGCTTTGAGTAATCCCTTGTTAGATATTAGTTATAAAGGTGCAACAGGTGCATTAATCCATGTGACTGGAGGACCTGACATGACCTTGGAAGAAATTCAGAAGGTTGGAGAATTAGTTACAGAAGCGATGGACCCTGATGCAAATGTTATTTGGGGAGCAAGGATTGATGACAACATGAAAGGTAAGCTTACAGTTATGACAATTATAACAGGTGTTAAATCACCTTGGATTGTTGGCAGTCAAACCGTCAACAACAAGAGGGGCAGAGTTATATCCCGACCACAGGTCAATGATGAACTCGGCATTGAAATCGTTGGTTGAGGGGTTTTCTTAACCCCCTTTAAATTTTCACGCTCGCTGATTTCTATGCCTTCATTTCTCCCACCCCCATAAAAAGTTATGAAGGCAACAGCAAGGTTTTACTCCGAGGGGTTAGCTCCTCGGAGTATTTTTCTTTTTCTTGACAAGTTTTGAAAATTAACATGGCTTATCTTGAGCAGTATCTTGAAAACATTCACCATTTTTTTAAAACCATTAAGGTTTATTAGCAAAAACAAGTTGAGAAAATACTTAGAATCTTATCTGCATAAAGAGACAGATTCTCAAATTACTTTTTGAATTATAGCATGCCATTTTTAGAGACAAGAAAGGGTGAGCTTTCTTTCTAATGCCTGCGAGCTTGTTTATTTATATAAAGCCAAAAGATTACGGCAGGTTTAAGAGAGGGTTGGAGATATTTATTCCCTCATGAAATAAAGTAGATGCTCATCCAGTAATATTATGAATAACATTGTTGATTGCCTTTCCTACCTTATCAAGTTCGTCATTTACAAACTGCTCAACATATTTTTTTAAATCAACTTTGATTTTAATTGGAATGTCTAAATCTTTGTTGCAGAAACTTAAGAGGTGAATGTTTCCCTTAACATAAGCATAGGTTTTGTCATTTGAGATAAGCTCCCACGCAGTTTTAGCTGTTGGAATCCAGCTTACCCTTGTTGAGAATGAGAACTTCTCACTCTGCCTTGGCATAATAATCCCTGTGTTAACATATCCAGTAACAATCTCCTCATTTGAAGATGCCAGTATGAGCTTGTATTTGAACCTTGGAATCTTGGCAGGCAAGAGTCCACCATTGTATAATTCTATTGCACCTTTGAGAGTGAATCCTGAGGTTGTTACATTTGTTAGGGAATTTACACTTGCACTTTCAAGCTTGATTTTAGTTAATGTGTAGATGTAAAGAGAAGCGAGAATAATTACAGACAGGGTAATAATCATTAAAAGCTTTTTTAGTTTGGTCATAGAGTAAAAAATTAATTCACATATTTAAAAATATTCACAAGTCGGAGTAACTTTAAAATAGTAAATTAGAGAAATATTTATAAAACCCTCATATGAGCTTCTTATTATGACCTTATCTGAAAAAACTCTTGAGTTGGAAAGCAAAGAATTGGCACAGCAATTTGAAACTGCTTATGACATTCTTAGTTCTTTGGAAAGATTAGTTGATAAAAAACCAGAGAATGAAAGTTTAGAACTCCTTTTGGAGGGAGTTAAAAGATTATACGAGTCAGGAAACAACATTGGGATAGACGAGAATAAAATAGTTTCATACCTTAGGTTTAAAGAATTTGACGAAGCTACAAAAAGATTTAGTAAGTTAATCAACTCAAAAAAATTTGACAGGTTGGTAGAGATCTCCCTTAAATATGTAAATGAGCTAATAAGCAGAGGACCATCAAGAGAAAATATAAGGTATTCAAAATATGTATTTGATTTAGTGGGATTTGCTTTCAACAAATATAAGGAACACTTTTTTAGTACAGACATTGGTAAATTAACTGAAGCCCTTGCATCAAATTTAATTAACCTTCTACTAAATGCTGAGCCATTTTTGAAAACTATTGAAGTTTCAAGGGCCAAAGACACACCTTATTATTTTGAATCAGAATATCTGAACAAGCTCAAAGAAACAAGGGGCTTTTTTTCATCTTGGGTTAGTAAAGATGTTTGGAAGGTGGAAATTTTGAGCGCTCTTGAGTATTCAAAAGAATATTTGCCTAAGAATTTTTCGGAGAAGTATCTTCCATTTTTGAGAACAATGGTTTCAAAAATAAAAATTGAATCAGATTTTCAGAAGAAAAATTGAAAAATCTATTTCTACTAATAAGTAACGAAATGTTTTTAAAGGTTTATTTTCCCTTTTATTTGCTATGACCTTAGCTAATAAGATAGATGAACTTGTTGAGAAAGAAGAAAATTTTATGCAATTACTCCAAGCTCGTGAGTCAGTTCTTTCTCTTGATATTAATACGCAGCTTAGATATGTTGAACAAATTGTGAAATATGTTCATAAATTTCCAGTAGTTTTATCATCAAAACCTACAAAAGGAAAATTAGGAGATAATCCTCTTGATAAATATTATAAAAATCTGAATGAATTAACGGAGTTCTTTAACTCCTCTGAATTTGAAGGATTCATTGAGGCATACTTTGACTCTCTCTACAAAGCTGTTAAAAAAGAACCGAGAGTTGAATTAATAGAACAGGTTAAGATTTTTTACCCCCTGTTTGATAAATATTTTGATTTAAAAGACAATCCATTTAACTCAAAGCTTTTTAGGAGTATGGAAAGCTTCACAGCGTATTTGTACAACTTAGCAAGTAAAATTCATGTTGATGATGCTCCTTCAATCACTGAGTCCCTCACATCACGAGAATATACCTCTGGGCTTTACTCAGGATTAATTGTTCAATTTCCAGAAGAGTCCTTTTACAATGATGAGCTGTTGAAGCGGGCAGGATTCTCCTCTCCATTGAGTCCTAATGAATCAAAGTTGGCAAAGGTGCTGTCTATAATAGACCATTTGAACACTACTTACTTGTACAACACTCTTGACGACGATTATAAGGAAGTTCTTAACTTATTAATGCTTCCCAATTCTAACTTTGAAGAAACATTCAACTAATCCTCTTCATAAAGTAAATCTTATCTTTACTCTCTAATACAATCTTATCAATTTTGAAATTGTTTCTTAAAACTTCCTCTACCTCATTATATTTACTGCTCTTCCTAAGAACAGATACTGCAATGTTTGAATTGGCGGACTTCTTAACAACCCTCCTTATTTCCTCTGCTGCTTTCTGTATGTCTGTAAAGTTGTGAATTGCAGTTACACAGATCAACTTGTCAAATTCTTCATTTTTAAAGGGAAGATTCTCTGCCTCACCAACTACCCATTTATGTTCTGGAAAGCTCTCCTCAGCAATGCTTATCATGCCCTTGCTTTTATCTATACCTACTAACTGACAGTGGAGGACTCTAGCTGATATTCCTGTGCCACATCCTAAGTCAAGAACCTTGTCATTAGGCTTGATTTTAAGAAGGTCTTTAATAATCTTTAATTTTTGGAGCTGTTCAAACAAATGTAAGCTATTGTAAATAGGTGCAATGTCATCATAGGTTCCAAGTTCAGAGTTCATAAAATTAGTTTTGAACTTGAGTTTATATTTCTTTTCTTATCAACTTTGAAGTAGCAAGATTAAGAAACTTTATATATCCCTAGACTTTCTAAGAGGATGATGATAAATTATGGTTTTGTCCCTTTATGACCTGCTGAAGGAAGAAGAGGATTTTTTAGATGAAAATTTTAAGTTAGCTCTGTCTGCTATTAAAAAGGAATCCGGGACATATTTTTTCCAGTCTAACAAAGAAGTTAATTCAGAGCATGCTATTGATGAAGTTGAGGAGTATTTGATCACTCTGTCAAAAACACCTGAAACATTTGTAAGCTCTCATAAATTAGGAATAACTTCCGACTCTTTCAGGGAGTTCGTTCTTCAAATTTATCTCAGGTATTTCTCAAATGTAATACTGGAGAGCAGTAGCAAGATAAAAAATTTAAGAGAGCCCGTCAAAATAGAGTGCAACGAGGAGTATAACACTTGGATATCTTTAATTGAGGATATGAGTGAGAGTTATTCTTATCTTATAAAAAAAGTCAGTATTATGAATAAAATTGAGGAGCCATATTTGACTATTTTTAAAGGAATAACTCGTCATAATTTAACAGAGAAAGTAGAAGATCCTGCTTTGGAGCCAATTAAAAAGAGAACTCAAGAGAAAATTAAGACACTTGTAAAACAGCTTATCTCATCATCCTTCCAGCAGAATCTTTCAGAGCTTTTCAAAAAGCTTCATCAATATTCTGCTGATAATTCTTGCAACTCCTCAAGAGTGTGGGAGCTGTGTGAAATTTGGTCAGGCATCCTCGGTAGAGGTGTTAAATGCTCTGAAAATAATGAGAGAAGAACCGCAGGCAACTCCTTGGAAGAGTTGAAGAAATATGTTCATTTGTAAAGAATAAAGAAATAACTCACCCGCTCGTTGAGGATTCTATGATACCCTTATGAAGAAATAGCCCGGCTCTGATACGGGAACTCAACCTTTTTAGGAAAAATGTTGAATCGAAAAAAACTTAGAAGAGCAGTAGCCCCGCTTGGATACGGGAACTCAACCTTTTTGGGAAAAATGTTGAATCGAAAAAAACTTAGAAGAGCAGTAGCCCCGCTCTGATGCGTGAACTCAACCTTTTTGGGAAAAATGTTGAATCGAAAAAAAACTTAGAGAATATGGGTCTCTGATATTTTAATAGCCCCGCCCGGATTCGAACCGGGGTCACAAGGTCCAGAGCCTTGTATGATTGGCCGCTACACCACGGGGCTTTATGAGTTGCGGGTTATCTCTTATTATAAAAATTTTTCCACTCACAGGACAGGTATGTGGGCAGAGTTTTTAAATAACTGTGAGACAATTCTCTTATGATTTCAGGAGTTGCAAACCTTCCATTGCACAACGGCAAAGCTCCTGCTTGGCTCTTTAAGAGGATGAGGAAGCTTGCAGTTGGAATAGCAGAGCTTATTGTGGATGAGTTCGGAGCTGAGTATTTTCTCAAACTACTGTCAGACCCCTTTTGGTTTCAATCTTTGGGCTGTGTTGTTGGTTTTGACTGGCACTCCTCAGGACTTACAACAACGCTGACAGGAGCTCTGCGGGACATAAACAAACTTAATCTTGGTGTGAAAATGGCAGGTGGTAAGGGTATGGCTCAAAAAGTGCCTGAGCAGATAGAAAAAGAGGCGGACGCTCTTGGTTTGAGTGATAAGAGAGTAGAGAACTTAAAATATTCCAGTAAAATGAGTGCTAAGGTGGATTCTTCACTCTTGCAGGATGGATTTTCCTTATACCACCACACTATCTTTTTTACTAAGAAATCTTGGGTGGTCGTTCAGCAGGGCAAGGACAATGCTTACGCGAGAAGGTATCACTTAATTTCAGAGGGTATTAAGAGTTTTGTTCTTGACCCAAACAATGCGATTGCTAGTCAAGTCTTGAAAGAGGATGTTTTGGACATGTCAAGTAAGTGCAATTTGAAGATTCAAGAAACCAGCTTGGACCTTGTTAAGGATAATCCGAAGCATATTTACAAGTATTTCTCATCAAACCGACAAAGGACTTTAGATGAGTTCTCCAAAGTTAAGGAGCTTACAATGCCTAAGAGGCATTATCTAACATCTTTAGAGCTAACTGAGCAGGTTAAACGCAGTTTGGAGATGGCGTATGAGTACCAGCCAAGAACATATGAGGAGCTTGTCGCTTTGAAAGGTTTCGGCAAGAAGTCTATACGGGCTTTGGCACTTGTCTCCGAATTAATCTACGGCTCGCCTATTCATTGGAAAGACCCTGCAAAGTATTCCTTCGCTCACGGAGGAAAGGACGGCATTCCTTACCCAGTGGATAGAAAGCTGTACGATGAGACAAACAAATTTATCTGTGATGCTATAAAGGGTTTGAGAATAGATGATAAGACAAAAACATTTGCTTTGAAGCGTTTGTCCAACATAAGCAGGTTCTCAGAACAGCGTTTTTATCCAAAAGTTTTTTAAGCTTGTCCCTTTGTTGTCTTTCTATGAATTTTAAAGAGATTGTTTCATTCCTGTGGAACAGCGATTCAGTTTTGGCTTGGATAATTGATATTGCACTTGCTTTTGTCATAGTTAAATTCCTCGTGTATCCCGGGTTTGCACTTCTATTTGGAACTCAGTACCCTATTGTTGCTGTTGTATCTGGGAGTATGGACCACCACGGCGACTTTAATAATTGGTGGCTTAGCAACACTGCTGACTGTGGCAAGCTTGGCCTCTGCTCGCAGGCCAAGTTCTATTCAATGTTTAACATTTCTAAAGAGGACTTTTTGAGGTTTCCTCTGCACAACGGATTTTCAAGAGGTGACATAATATTCTTGAAGCATAAAGACCCGAGTAGCATACAAAAGGGCGATATCATTGTCTTTAGGGTGCCTGGGCTGTCAGATCCTGTTATCCACAGAGTTATTAAGAAGTGGGTTGAGAACGGAACTTATCACTTTCAGACAAAAGGGGATCACAATCCAACTTCTCTTCTGATAGAACTTGATACTTCTGATGAGGATATTGTTGGCGTTGCTTTCTTTAGAATTCCAAAACTTGGATATTTAAAGATTTGGTTCGCTGACCTTTTGAGATTCCTACACTTGTGAGGTGGTACTATGAATTTTTGTCCGAAATGCGGCTCAATTATGATGCCTAGGAGAAAAGACGGAAAGATGTTTTTGGTTTGCACGAACTGCGGTTATGAAATGCCTTTTGATGGGAAGGTTGGCTTTTCTGAGAAGACAAAGGGCTTGAAAAAGATTGATGTTGTTGAGAAGGAGCACAACATCCTGCCGATAACTAAGATAAAATGTCCTAAGTGCGGGAATGATAAAGCGTATTACTGGACTGTTCAGACAAGAGCCGGCGACGAGCCTGAGACCAAGTTTTTAAAATGCACTAAATGCGGTTATACTTGGAGAGAATATGATTAAAAAAAGATAAAAAAGGTTTATTTCTTTTTCTTATCCTTGACAACAATCTCTATGTATTCTTCTTTTGAGTTTTCTCTTATGTATAGGATGATCAGTAAGATGAGAATTATTGTCAGCACTGTGATAACCTTTACCCTGTGGTTGAGTACAAAGTTCAGAGTTGTATTGCCTGCTTTTTTTGTTTTGTTTTTGAATTTTTCCCAATATGTTTTTGCTTTTTGTTTGAATTTGTCAAGTTTGGTTTCTCTAGCTTCTCTCAACTTTTGCACTTCATTTAATCTGCACTTGTCAAACGAGCCCTCATAACAGTGGCACCTTTGGTCTTTTGGATTGTAATAGCAGTCAAACCAGTAGTTGCCCTTCTCTGCTTTTTGGCATTCAAATTGAAGTATGCAATTCTCATTCTTCTCTTTCAGCGATAAGTTCTTTGAGAATATGGATGAACTCATATTCAAATAATCTGAATTTGCTGATAGGGTTTCATTTGTTATCTTGTCAAGTATTGGTGTGTGTTCATATGCTTTTGGATAGTTGAACAGCACGAAGAAGAACATCACAATTATGGCTGAGAATAATATCCACAGATAGGCTTTCTTTGATGGTCTTTTCAATTCTTCATCTTTCTTCCACTTCTTGTTTGCAATGGCTTTCTCTCTTTTTGTTTGTTTTGCCTTTATTTTCTTTAATGTGTTGAGCTCTGATTTTAAAACTGCAATCTCCTTGTTTTTCTCCTCTAAGCTTTTGATGAGTTCATTTATTTTTCTGTTTAACCTGTTTATTTTGTTGCTGTTCTTCTTTATTTGGTCTTCTTTCTCGTTAAACTTGTCTTCTATTTCTGCTTTGAGTTTTAACACATATTTGTTTGTCGCTAAGAATGGTAACTTGTCTTTTGTTCTGTCAAGTTCATTGCTTATTTTGTTTAAATCTTCAAGTATTAATTTTTCTTTAGCCTTGTATTCCTTTTTTGAGAGGGTGTTATCCTTTAAGTCCTCTAATTCGTCACTGATCTCATTTATTTCTTCTTCTCTTTCAGAGTTTAGTTTTTTGAATTCAGCTCTTGTTTTGTTTATCTTTGTGTTGAGCTTTTTTATTGTTTGAGTGTTTTTCTCTATCTGCTCTGTTTGTGATTCTAATTCTTCTGTCCTCTTTTTTAGTTCATCTATATTTTTCAGTTCTTCTCTTATATCTTCAAGTTCTTCTCTTATTTCTTCATTTTCACTTTCTACTTTTCCAATGTTTTTTCTAAGCTCTGTCTTTGTGCTGAATGTCTTCTTTAATGAATATACTTTCTCTTTAAGAAAATTAATTAGCTTCTTGTTGTTGTCATTGTCCCTCTTATTTTCTTCTGATTTCTTTTTTATACTTGCAAGTTCTCTATTTATCTTACTTATTTTTGGAAGGATTTTTTTGTATTCTTCTATTCTCTTATTTATCCCTGCGAGCTCGTCTTTAATATCTTCTATTTCTTTTTTGCTTCTGTCAGCTTCAGTTTTCCTTTTGAGTGCGTCAATTTCTTTGTTTAAATTTATTATATCTTGCCGAACTATCTTAAATGAGTCAATTACTCTTTTTTCCAATGCTTTTATCAGCTTTGAGTTGTCTGATGCTGAGCTCATAAAATCACCTTTTACTCCTAAGCAGTTAAGAATGAGGTATTATTTATAAAGCTTTCTGTTTGGAAGGTGTTAGCTTCTTAAGGCATACCCTACTGCTTTTCTATGAACTTCATAATTGGAAACTTTTTCCCCGAGAGAAAGAAGAGTGATGCTCCTCCTCCACTTGACACGAAGTCAAACTTCTTGTCAAGCTTTAGTTTTCTAACTACTGTTGCTGTGTCTCCCCCACAGATTAATCTATAGCTTTTTTGTTTTGAAAGCCATCTCATTATCTTTGCAGTGCCTTCAACAAATAGCTTATTTTCATAATATCCGAGAGGGCCGTTCCACACGATAACTTTTGACTTTGCAATCTCTTCTTTGAATAGTTTTACAGTTTTTGGTCCTATGTCTAACCCGATGTAATTTTTTGGAATTTCTTCTGTTGAGAACACTCTTGTCTGTTTTTTTGTCTTGACTTCGCGTTTCAGGGCGCAGACAGCATCTTTTGGCAGAACAAGTTTCTTCTCATGATTCTTTATTATCTTATTAGCAGTTTTTATTTCATCTTCTTTAAAGATGGATTTCCCAATTTCTTTTCCTTGAGCTTTTAGGAATGTGAACATCATAGCTCCTCCAATGAGTATGCTTTTACTTCTATCTGCCAAGTTGTTTATAAGTCCTATTTTTGTGTTTATTTTTAGTCCTCCAATGATTAGACCTATTTTCTTTTTTGTCTTTAGAACCTTGTTTAGGTTCTGCACTTCTTTTACAAATCTGAATCCTGCGTATGTTTTTAGCATTGATGGGATTTGATATGTTGATGCATGTTTTCTGTGAGCTGTGGAGAATGCGTCGAACACAAATAAATCAAAATGTTTGGCTATTTTTCTTGCAAACCTTTTGCTGTTTTTTTCTTCTCCCTCATTATACCTTAAATTTTCAAGCAGTATTATTTCGTCTGTCTGCCATTTGAGAACTTCTTCTATGCATGAATAGTCCTTTATGAGTATTACTCTTGTTCTTAGTAGTTTTGACAGCTTTTTTGCTATTGGTTCTAAGCTTAGTTTTGCATCTTTCCCTTTTGGTCGTCCGAGATGCGTTATTATCGTAATTCTAGCACCTTCTCTTCTCAAAAATTTTAAGGTTTCAAGTGAGATTCTTATTCTGAAGTCATCATCTATCTCTATCCTTTTGCCTTTATACTTTAGTGGAACATTGTAATCCGTTCTGACAAGCACTTTTTTATCTTTTATTTTTCCTTTTAATTCTTTTATTGTTCGTATTTTCATTTTTATCATCTACATAAGAATGTTCTTTATCATTTTCTTTATTGTTTTTCTATCAGCGTATCCGGAGAACCTGCCGATAATTTTTCCTTTTGAGAATATTATTATGGTTGGGATTCCCATTATTGCATACTGTTGGGATATCTGCGGGTTTTCTTCTGTGTTTAGTTTGCAGAATTTTATTTCATCTCCAAGTTCCTTCTCCACAGCTTCTAATTCAGGGCTCATCATTCTGCAAGGGTTGCACCATGGGGCCCAGAAGTCAATTAGCACAGGTTTTTCGGACTCAAGGACCTCTTCAACAAAGTTCTCTATGTTGAGGTGTATCATGCATTTATCTTAATGGTGTCTTTTAAATATTTTTCTTGTTTCTCAGGTTTTATGGCATCTAATATTGCTTTTGCAACAGGTTCTTTTTTATAATATCTGTAGAAGAGTTTTATTAGTCCTATCATGTTTTTGTCTCTTATTATGATTTCTCTTTTTACTGTGTCTCTTATTTTAAAGTGGTTTCTGCGTATCTCTTCCAGCTTTTGCATTATTATGATTAATCTTCCTCTATTTTCAGATTCAGGAAACAGGTTTATTTCCTCTTTTATTCTCCTTGCTTCTTCTTTTAATATTAACATTTCATCTTTCAGTGCATCTAAGACATCTTCATTTGTTATATACATGAATCTGCTTAGATTTGTCATCATCAATTCGTAGATTCTTATCTCCCTGAGTTTTGTTTCTAAAAGCTTCTCAGCAAGTTTTATGCTCTTTTTGTTCTCCTCATTCACACTTGGCGTTTTTCCTGAGAACTTTTCTATTAGGCTCTTAATAATCTCTGCTTCTCTTTTTAGATTTTCTGTCCTCCTGCGTATCTCTTCAGCTTCTCTTTCAAGTTCTTCTCTTTTTTTATCTACTTTTATGTGAGTTATTAGTAAATCTCTCTTTTGTTCGTGAATTACTCTTTCTCTATTTTCCCTTAATTCTTTTTTTACTCTTATGTTCTTTTTGTTTAGCTCCCACTTTTCATTGTATGCTTTTAGGTATTTTATGATGTCCTTCTTGTTCTTGATTGTTTTTATATAAATCTCCCAAGGAGTTTCTTCTTCCATTATCTTTATTCTTTATTTTACCTTCTTTAAAATTTTGTTAGAATTCTTAAGTAATTACTGTATTTTTTCTTTACTTACTTCTCTATGCTTTTTATGAAAAGTTTCCCTCTGCTAATACTTCCACTTACAGTTGCGTAATCACCTGTTCTTATACCGCTTGTTTTTATCTTTTCTTGAGTGCAGATGCCTTTTACTGTTGTGTTGAACTTTATGGTTATTATCTTAAATTCGTTTTTCTGAGATATGTTTATTACTTTTCCCCTTATTCTTATGTTGCCGTTGCTGTTTATTGTTGTCCATGCTTTGTGATTGTTGTAGTTTATGTTTCTACTTGCTATTGTTAGTAATAACATGCCTAATAATGCTATTGTGAAGCTTGTTTTTATTAGAAATTCATCTGTTATCCTCATTTGCTAAGAAATCCTCTCTCTTTATCTCTTCGGTTACAAAATAATCTTTGAACTCTACATTTTTCTTTTCAAGTTGGTTTTTAAATTTAACATATTCCTTTATATTTGGAAATATACATTCAATGAACAGGTTGTAGTGGTTGCTTATGTGCATCATATTGTTGATAAACTTTTCTTTCTTTAAACTTTCTGCAGTCCCATTTGCTCCTTTTATGAAGAACACTGCTCTTATAAGGTTTAAACTGTCAAAGTCGGCTACGCTTGTATATCCCCTGATAATGCCCTTTTTCTCCATATTCTTAATCTTGTTTTTTATTGTTGATGAAGAGATTCCTGTTTTTAGCGCCAATTCTTTTATACTCTCTCTTGAGTTTCTTCTCAGTTCTTTTATTATCTTTGAATCGTTGATTCTCCGCTTTACCATGTTTTCATAATTTTTCTTTTGTTTAAAACTTTTAACTCTTATTTTTCGCAAGATTTTCAGATGGGTTTCCTGCTAGTAGGGGTATTATGTTTTTGTCTGATAGGAATTCCTCTTTTTTGATTTCTTCTACTACAAAATATTTTTTCTCAGCTTCTATGTTAAAATCTTCCTCAAGTTTGTCTATGAAATTTTCGGCTTCTTTCAAATCCTTAAATATCAGTTCAACTAAAAAATCAAATTCATTGCTTATTCTCAGCAGAGTGTTTACATGAAAGTTGTTTTTTAGAAATTCTCCTACTTCTCTTCTTTTATTTGGGGGAGTTTTTATGAGTAGGTTAACCCTTGTTGAAAATCCTAATTTTGAAAAATCAATTAACGCACAGTTCTTTTTTATTAGGGAGTCGAGATTTGTTCTTATCCTATCATGTATTGTTGAAATGGGTATTCTTGTTCTCCTACTCATTTTTGTTAAACTTTCCCTTGCGTTCTTCCTGAGCTCACTTAGAATTAGAAGGTCCTTTGGTGTTTTTTTCATATTCAGCCACCTTTTTGGTTCCATAAAATTTGTTTGTAAAAATATTTTAATGACTTTTATAATTATCATATATACAATATATATTTTAGTAAACTTTATATATACTCCTGCTCTTTTACCTTTATGGTTTTTCAAACTAAACGGAAGCTTATTCAGCTTGCCTCAAGTTCTTTGGTTGTCTCTATGCCTAAGCAGTGGGTTAAGGAGTATCACCTTGAAAAGGGCGATTCTGTTAATGTTTCTATCATAGGCAGTTCAGTTGTAGTTTCTCCTGAAGAAGCTTCTTTTGATATTAAGAAGAGTGTAGAAATTTCTGCTCTGTCAAAACATATGATTGAGATGATAATCCTTTCTGCATATCGTGCTGGCTACTCTGAGCTTACTTTGACTTACTCCAAACCCTTTTGCAAAGACTTAAAATCAGGTGGCAGGTCTGTTGAGATTCCAAAGCTTATTAGAAATGTTGTTTCAAATCTTATTGGTTTTGAGGTTGTCAAGCAGACCGCTTTTTCTTCTATTATAAAGGAGGTTGCTTCTTCAGAT
>JAMOQB010000018.1 GCA_027064225.1 Candidatus Woesearchaeota archaeon
TTGTTGATGGAAAATGCAGGTTCTGCGGTGCTGAAATTCCCGGAGTATTTGCGGATTCTACTAAATAGCTTTTTTATTTTATAACATCTAAAAATTTTTGCATGAAACTCATTTTAGCTGTGATTGCATTATTAATAATCCCAAATGTTGTTGGTTCAAGCATAAGCATAGATAATGTTCATCCCGGAGGAAACATAAGCTTCCAAGTTTCTGCATTTAAAACAGGCAGAAAATCATCCGTGAATACTATTGCTCTCTGCGGTGATAAACTGTTTGTTTGGAAGAGCCGAGCAGCTAAGGGGATGAACAAATTTAACTTCTCATTTAAAAATCCTCATACCGACTGCATACTCCTGAGTTACGGCTTAGGCACAGGAAATTACTCAATGATAAGAGTTAAGCCGAAAGCAAGAATAACGAAAATAGTTGTTCATGAAAATATGATTTATTTGAAAACATCTAGCAACTTGGACAACCTCCTCTTAATAAACAACTTTGGAAGATTCAAGATAAAGGGCAATGGAACCTTTGAGCATAGCCTACAATGCGGGAACTACAATTTAAATGAGAAGCTAACATACTTCGGCAGAGTTCTTGATGAGAGAACCATTCATGTAAAAGTCAAATGCTTCAAATTTGACGCTGTCATGCTCTTCTTATGCTTGTCTGTGTTTCTCAACATTATTCTTATTATCAAGAGATAAAACCTTAGGATCACGCTTCAGGTCAATTATGCCAAACGCTTTTATATTTACAATAGCTGGAAACAGGAAGAGAGTAAATAAGAGGATAATTAAAAATGACGAGAACTTGTCAGTGTTCATGTCCGCAATCTTAAAAATATGCAGGAACAAGATAGAAGAGATTGTGAAAACACAGAGGGAATAAGTTACTTTTGCAAGGCTCATGTGGAGAAACATGTGATTCTTATTTTTATCAGTTTCCCAAACATAATCGCAAGTTTTCCGAACCAAAATACCGAAAGATTTAAATAAAACTTATGCTATTTTCACTACTGGTGAGTCTTCATGTCATCAAATGAGGTTAAAAGGAGAGAACCTGCTTCACTTTTGGAGAAAAACTTGGAAGAAAAAATTCACAATGAGATTCCTCTGAAAAATGAAGGACCTATAGGTCACATTCCTAAAGAAGTTAAAAAAGGTGTGTCCGCTCTTTCAGCACTTTTAGTTGCGAGTGGTGTTGGATTATCTGCTTTAAAGACTGCTTACGCTCAGCAACCATTCAAGGCGAATATTGAAAGCACTCTCACCACTCAGAGAGAGGACCCCTCAGTAACTCTTGACGATATTCTCAACAATGCCAGTGTTAATGTTGGTGATCCATCAAAATTCACTTTTGACAATATTGAGAACAACCTTCCAGATGCAATCACTCAAAGAACAGTTACAGAAGAGCAGACAATAGACACAAAGGTGAAACTCTGGATAGGAAAAAATACCTATGAACTTTCAAAGATAAATGAGACAACAGGAGAGACAATCATCCCTGATGAGATGAAGCAGATGGATGTTGCCCCTTACATCGACCCCAAAGCAAACAGGACATTGATACCTATAAGGTTCGTTGCAGAGGCGTTAGGAGCTCAAGTCGGTTGGGACGGTGCTAACAGGATTGTCTCAATAACCTTAGGAGACAAGACAATTCAAGTACCAGTGCCTAAGTATGATAAGAATGGAAATCCAATAAATCCAGAGAAGTATAAGTATTACATTGTTAATGGTGTTAAGGAATCTATGGACACATATGCACAGATAGAGAATAGTAGGACATTCCTTCCTTTAAGGTTTGTCCTTGAAGCATTGGGTGCTGATGTTTCTTGGAATGGTAAGGAGAGGTCAATAACAGTAACTCTTGATCAGTTGCAGGAGATACAAAACCT
The DNA here is from genome assembly GCA_027064225.1 of Candidatus Woesearchaeota archaeon. Classification (GTDB taxonomy): domain Archaea; phylum Nanobdellota; class Nanobdellia; order Woesearchaeales; family WAPY01; genus WAPY01. Next base: position 1,901 of record JAMOQB010000018.1, read on the forward strand.
TGTTAAAGAGATTAATTGGAGTTACAAAGTGAATGGGGTTTCTCTTGAGGAAAGAAAGAACCTCTACATGCCTTTGAATAAGCCGGTTTCCTCACTTATGTCTGATAAGGACTTGGCAGAGTATTTGGAAGAGAAGGGCTTAACCTTAACTTCGGAAACAAAGAATGGGCTTCCAATACTCGCAGATGCTCTTCTAAACCTTAATCCTAAAGTTTCGGACAATATCCTAAAAGGTATATCTGACAGCTCTGTGCTTGGATACTTAGCATCCTATGACGGAAAAGAATCTGTCTCTGGAAAGAACGATTTGATAAACCTTCTCAACAAGAACATTTCGGAGCTTAACTCCAAGTATTCAATGAAGAGTGCTTTAACTATTATAAAAGGTGTTTTGAAAGCATCTGACTTAGGATATGTTAAACCTTTGAAGACATATGAAGAGGTCTTAACAGTTTCCGAATCTTTGAAAGAAATGATGGATAATCGATTGTACAAAGAAGATGATAAAGGAGGTAAAATAACGCTTGAGGATTTGATAGATGAGGACAGAGTTATGACATTCGCAGCTTTGAACTCGCTGCACAACGATGTAAAAGCTAATCTGCTACTGTCCCAAAGCAGAGAACTTGCAGAGCTTACGAAGAAAGGAGAGCTCTCACAAGTTAAAGATTTCCTTGATGTTATTTACTCCGCTATGAACTCCACAGTGAATATTGAAGGAGAAGATGTTAAAGAAGAAGATACAGTTCCTTTCAAACAGATGATAGAGCAGTTAGACCCCGCTGATTGGGAAATGAATAATAAAGCCGACTTCCTACTCAACACTTACAACAAGTTGAAAGAGATGAACATTTCTGTAAAGAACAATCCCAAACTCTTCTTCGCACTCTCACTATACAGGTCATTGCTTGCAAACAATTACAAGACAGTTTCCGACTCTGATAAAGAGAAGATAACCGAAATGCTCACAACATCAGCTGCGAGAACATTTGAATACCTGACAAAAGTTCAGAAGTTCAGAGAAGCGATAAACAGCAAAGATATGAAAACAATAGACAACCTCCTAAATAACTACTTTGGATTCCAGAACCAGAGCAAGCAAGACCAAGAAGCAATAATGAAAGGCATAGAGTTCATGATAAAAGAAGGCGTGAGCGATATAGATTATCAGAAATTTACAACACTAACCAACCTTCAGATATTTGGCCTGCAATACAACGATATCAAACAGATACACGAAG
>JAMOQB010000019.1 GCA_027064225.1 Candidatus Woesearchaeota archaeon
GTTCAGAAAAAATCCCAAAGTGTTCAGAAACACAGAGTTAATATACAACAACGAACTGGCAAAGTTTATAGGAAGAATGGGCTACAAAGCCATAATAAGTGAAGGAGCCGACAAAATTTTAGGATGGAGAAGTCCAAACTATGTGTATAAACCAAGAGGAACAAACATAAGATTACTCATGAAAAACTACAAACTATCAGATGACATTGCGTTCAGATTCTCAAACAGAGCTTGGAAGGAGTTCCCACTAACAGCACCAAAATACGCTGAGTGGATAAAAAACACAAATGGAAATTTCATAAACTTGTTCATGGATTATGAAACATTCGGTGAACACCAATGGGAAGACACAGGCATATTTGAATTCATGAAATTCCTCCCAAAAGAATTAAAAAACAGAGAGATAACATTTACAACACCCAGTGAAGAAGCAGATGAGAAACCTGTTGCAGAGATAAACATTCCATACTTCATATCATGGGCGGACCTTGAACGGGACCTCAGTGCATGGTTGGGAAATGAAATGCAAAGAGCAGCAGCAGAAGAGCTTTACAAAATAGAAAAAGAAGTCCTCAAAAGCAAGAATGAAAGGATAATTGAGGACTGGAGAAAACTTCAAACATCAGACCACTTTTATTATATGTGCACAAAGTGGTTTTCAGACGGCGATGTGCATAAATACTTCAACCCGTATGAAAGCCCATACGAAGCATTTATAAGGTTCATGAACATACTTCAAGATATAAAGATGAGGTGTGAGAAAGAAAAAATTAAGACCAAAAAAGAGGTGGTAATATGAACATAAAAAAAATTCTAAGTGATGTTCCTCAGGGTAAAGAGTTCTTTATGCACGATGGCACAGCTCTAAGAAATCTCGAAGAGTTAAGAGAAGAAATAAAATTTATGAGTGAAGAGGACTTCAGAAGATATGTAAATGATGAGAAGAACGACTTTGCAAACTGGATAGAATATGTGATAGGTGACAAGGAACTTGCTGACAGATTAAGATTGACAAAAGATAGGGAGAATGCGTTCAAGCTCATAAACAGCAGAATAATCTTTCTAAAAATAAAACTTGAGAACCAGGAAGAGAATGAGATAAATTATGTTGAACGAGAAATAGAGAGATTAAAAGACAATATAAACAGAGAGGAAAAAATAATAAAAGAGATCAATCAAGAGGAAAAGAAAGAAAAAGAGGAAAAAGTCAACGAGGAAAAACTAATTGAGGAAATAGAACGAAAACTCAAAGAGCTTGAAAAAGATGTGGAACTCAACAAAAAAGTTGAAGAGCCCCCGGAGGAGAAGAAGAAAGAAGAAGTAATAAATGAGATTATACAGCTCAACAAAGAAGAGCCAAAGCCAATAACTCCACCACCAAAACCAAAAGAGCCAAAGAAGAATAAGCACAAAGAAACAGCAGAAAAGATTATCTGGGCGTTGATTGGATTTGTAATTGGTATGATAATCGCAAGGATAATTTAAACTATTTTATTTTTAACAAATTTTCTGACAAGATTCAACGAAAACTTTTTATAAAAAGTCAGCGTCTTTACGCTATGGAATTCTCAAAAATAGAAGACACATTCAAAAAGGAAGGCGAACAGGTTGCAATAAGAGGTTGGGTTTATAGAAAGAGAGGAAGCAATCAGAGAAAATTCATAATTGTAAGGGACTCAACAGATATCATACAATGTTTAATAGAAAAAAATCAAGTTGACAAGGACACATGGGAAGCAGCTGAAAGGATAACAATAGAGTCAAGCTGTGAAGTAGTTGGAAAAGTAAAAAAAGACGAGAGAGCTCCGACAGGATATGAACTTGAAGTTGAAAAATTAAAGATAGTTGGACTAGCCGAGCCGTTCCCAATAACAAAAGATGTAAGTAAAGAATTCCTCTATGACATGAGACACCTTTGGCTCAGAAGCAGGAAGCTAACCGCAATAATGAAAATAAGAAGCGAGGTCTTCGCAGCAATAGACGACTACTACAGAAGCCACGGCTTTTATGAAGTCGCACCTCCCATATTAACACCTCTCAGTTGTGAAGGAAGACTAACTTTGTTTGAAGTGAAATACTACGACAAAAAAATGTTCCTAACACAGACATGGCAACTGTACGCAGAAGTTTTAATTCACTCATTAGAAAAGATATACTGCAACAGCCCAGCATTCAGAGCAGAGCGGTCAAAAACATCAAGACACCTATCAGAATTCTACATGTCAGAAATGGAAGAAGCGTGGGCCGGCCTTGATGACATAATCAAACATGGAGAAGCACTTGTAAGCTTCATAGTGCAAAGAGTAGTTGAAAGGAGAAGCAAAGAACTAAAAATTCTTGGACAGGACATTGATAAATTAAAGAAGATAAAAGCGCCCTTCCCACGAATAACATACACAGAAGCATTAGAGATACTTAAAAAGGATGGCATGGAAGTTGAATGGGGTAAAGATTTGAGAACGATAGAAGAAGACCAGTTGATGAAACACTTTGGCAAACCACTAATAGTTACAAACTACCCAAGTGAAGTTAAGGCGTTCTACATGCCAGACGACCCAAAGAATCCGAAAACAGTCCTATGCTATGACATGCTTGCACCAGAAGGATACGGAGAGATAATTGGAGGAAGTCAGAGAAGCAATGACATAGAAGAGATAAAGAGAAAACTAAAGAGGGATGGGGAGAGAATAGAAAAATATTCGTGGTACTTAGATTCAAGAAGGTATGGAGCAGTGCCTCACGCAGGCTTCGGATTAGGAGTTGAAAGAGTTGTATCATGGTTATGTCATTTAGATAATATAAAAGATGCCATACCATTCCCAAGAACAATAAAGAGGGCTTATCCGTGAGAGTTGCAGTTGGATCAACTAATCCTGTAAAAATCAACTCTGTAAAAAAAGCATTTGAGAAAATATTCAGAGATGTAGAAGTGCAAGGTATAAAAGTCAAAAGCGGAGTGTCCAATCAACCCATAGG
>JAMOQB010000020.1 GCA_027064225.1 Candidatus Woesearchaeota archaeon
CCGAAGGTCTCTTGCGGATAGGTCTATTTTCTTCCTTGAAAATCACCCAATGAAGAAGGAGCCTGCTTTGAAGTATTTTGGCAGGTCTGTCTCTGATGGGGAGTTTCAAGATTTCATTAAGAACTTTATTTAAATTCCTCGGATAACATCTGATTTTGTTATTACTCCAACGATGCTTCCCTTATCTGCTACCAGAATTATTTGACTATACTCCAACATTTCGCTTATCATTTTTATGTTTGTATTTTTGTTGACTATTGGTGGTGTTTCGTCCATACATTCATCTACTGTTTTGACTTCTCCCTTCAATTTTGCTTTGAGTATAGATGATTCGCTGATTATTCCAACGCATTTGTGCTCTTCAAACACAGGCATTTGAGATATCTTCTCTTTTTGCATAATTTCCACAATTCTCTTAACTTTATCTTTTGGAGAGCACTTGATTACTCTTTTTGTCATAATCTCTCCCGCGTTCAGTTGATTCTTTGACTGTTCTAATTCAAGAGTTTCTATTAACTTAACTGCTTTTGAGTAAGTCGGCTCTGTGGCTCCGCTTTCTATCTTTGCTATTAATGATTGAGAAACTCCACTTTTCTCGGCAAGCTCTTTCTGCGTTAAACCGAGCTTTTTTCTTATCTTTTTTATGTCGCTTATTCTGTTAAGAATCATTTTTATTTTTTGTCGTTCTTCATTATTTCTCCATAGCCAATTAATCTGTATCTGTTTTCTATTCTTCTTGATATTGCAGCTCTTGAACCCTCATATGCACATACAGGAACAATTAACCTGCAGGTAATTTCTTCTGGACTTAATTTTATGATAGTTCCTACTGTTGCTGTGGAATTCACATTTATCATTAGTGTTTCTCCAAGTTTTAACGGCTCAACGACAAGTTCATCCTTTGCTCCTACTACTCTGTCTAAGAGGTGAATCTTTAGTCTTAACTTTTCTATGGTTTCAGGGAGTTTTCCGGGATGTCCAACGACGCTTCCCATTAAATTGTCAGCGTGTGTCATTCCAGGGTCAAGTGTTGTCATCACTCCTATTGACCCGCCCGGACCAACTGATTCAACATTGACACCTCCTGTTTGTAATCCGATGATTTTTGTTCTTATAGGAACCCATTCAACTTTTCCAAACTTTTCTATTCTCATTCCAGGTCTTATTTCTATTTCGTCTCCGACTTTTAATCGCCCTTGTTTTAAAGCTCCGCCTAAAACTCCTCCTTTGAGCTGTAGAGGGTTGCTTCCTGGTTTGTTTATATCAAAGCTTCTTGCAACAAACATTAATGGGTCGTCCTTTTCATTTCTTTTAGGCACAGGGATGTTCTCAATTAATGCTTGTATGATTAGGTCTATATTGACTCCGAGTTTTGCTGATGCTGGGATTATTGGCGCATTTTCGTATGGAGTTCCTTTTAAAAATTCCTTAATTTGTCTATAATTCTCAAGAGCTTCTTCTTTTGATACAAGGTCTATCTTATTTTGAACTATGACAACATGTTTTATCCCACTTATTTGCAGTGCAACTAAATGCTCCTTTGTCTGTGGCTGTGGGCACTTTTCATTGGCACTTATGAGCATAAGAGCTCCGTCCATAATTGCAGCTCCTGAAAGCATCGTTGCCATTAGGCTTTCGTGGCCTGGAGCATCAACGAAGCTCACCTTTCTTACAAATTCAGTTTTTGCTCCGCAGTGAGGGCATATCTTTTTTGTTGTGTAGCATTGTGGTTCTGGACATTTGGGACATTTTCTAAATGTTGCATTTGCATATCCTAATTTTAGTGTAATTCCTCTCTTAAGTTCTTCAGAATGAGTGTCTGTCCACTTCCCACTCAACTTTTCTGTGAGTGTTGTTTTTCCATGGTCAACATGTCCAACAAGTCCTATATTTAACTGAGGTTGTATGGGCTCTTTATTCTCTTCTTCTTTCTCTTTATGTTCTTTGTGTCGCTTTCCTTCACTTTTCTTTTCTTTCTTTGCTCTACTTTTTCTCGTTGTCTTCTTTTTTGTTGTTTTTCTACTCGTTGTTTTTCTCTTCTTTTTTGTCTTTGTGCTCTCTTTTTTTACTTCTACTCCTTGAATCTTTTTGTCTTCTACTTCCTCTGTTTTCTTTTTTCTCGTCATCTTACTACTTACTCTTTTTTCTCCTCTTCTTTTTGCTCTGCTTTCTCATCTAATGGTTTTTGGCCGTATTCAGTTATTTTAAGGTTAATTTGAACTATTTTAGGACCAATTGTATTCCCGCAGACAATTTTTCTCTTCTTCTCTCCTCTCTTTACATCTTTTATTCCGACACCGCCTTTTGCATATATTCTTTTCCTTTCAGTTCCAGGTATGTCTGCTCTCATTGGGAATCCTGCATAATCTGAGCCTCCTGTTATTATAAATTTGTAGCCTTGCATTCCATGAAGTTCAACTGTTTCTCCAATCTTCTTTCCTATCAGAATAGTTGCTTCTGTATCTTTCACTTCTTTCTTGTACGATTTTCCTGTTTTTGGATCAGCAATCACAAGTTTAAATTCAACCATAAAAACACCTCCACACTTTGTGTTTGAATACTTTTCTTATCTATTAGTGTTTGCATTTTATTTAAAAACTTATTGTTTTATTCTCGTTCATACTCATTTTTGCTTTTCATCAAAAGCTTTTTAAGCCCTGCTCAGTTCTTATCATGTTATGGGTTTTGCAGATAAAGAATCTCTTGAGATTTACAAAAAAGTTGGTAGAATAACAGGTGAGGTTCTTCATTATGGAGCTTCTCTTATAAAACCTGGCATTTCTCATGTTGAAGTGCTTGATAAGGTTGAACAGCGTTTGATTGATAGGGGTGTTGGTTTGGCGTTTCCTGCTGCTTTGAGTGTTAACCACATCGCAGCTCATTCTGCTGTTGTTGATGAGTC
>JAMOQB010000021.1 GCA_027064225.1 Candidatus Woesearchaeota archaeon
TACCATAACAGAAGTTATGAAGAAATACGATTTTTACATAATCAGTAAAAAGGACAACAATCCTTTGAGCTTATTGTTTTCAGACATGAGTGAGAAATTTCAATTTAAAATAAAAATTGAAGTTCTGTATGAGAAAGTTGAAAGATAAGTCCTGACAAAATCCGATGGACTTCACACAAAAATCTCATTATTTACGACTTAATCGTTTAAGATTTCGTATATTTATATGTATTTACATTTAATAAGTTTAATTTTTCTATGCTTTAATATATTTATATTTATAAGTTAAAACTATTAATTTAGTTATATGTTTAAAATAATTTGTGATAAAACATGTTTGTTAGGATACAGAAAAATATATAAGTAAGCTCAGTGTAAAAATATTGTTGTGTAATGAAAAGAGTAAATATTGCTTTGGACGATGAAACGCATACAAAAGCGAAGATAATTTCTCTGCTCAAGAATTTAACACTCAACGAATATTTCAGAGCCATCATCGAAGATGCTGTTGCAAGAGATGAGGGCATAATTCAAAAAAAGCTCCCTGAGAGGATTGGAGCGAAAAAATCACATTCACGCAAGCAAGCAAACTAGCAAGCGTCGCCTCTAGGACACAGCAGGCAGGAGCTGGGGCTGTTCTGAAATTCTTTCGGACACCCCCCAAAATCCCCAGCGAACAAACAAACCAAAAACCTGCCTGCTGTGATTTTTTTATCAAAAACCTTTTATAGTTCTTCAGCTGAACAGAAATTATGAAATGGGATGTAATTGTCAAGATAATTCTTGCTGTAACTGCAATTTTACTTATGATAGCTATTGTCAAAGGACTCTTAAACAGCTTCCTATCCTAATTTCAGCGTTGAATTTTTCTATGTCCTCTGCGATTTCAAGAACTCTGTTTGAGGCGTGCTTTGGCGTGTAGAGAGTAAATGGCTTTAGAATTGCTTTTTCAACGACGCAGTTATTTTTATCCAAGAACAGCACGAGTATTGGATAGAATACAAAGAACATGTGCAAAGACACTTTTTGTTTTTTATCAAATAGGAAGAGGAGATTCTTCCGTTTTGAGAACATGAGGCCCCTTGCTTTTCCAAAGATAGAGCTTACAAGTTCAACTTCAATAGTTTCATCTTTAATTCTAAGCTGTTTCTTCATTTTTCAGAAGCTCGTTTACTATAATTTCTTTGATCAGATTCTTAATCTCAACAAGCTTGTCCACATAAGCCCTACGTTTCGGATTCGTGGAGGGCAGTGCTAGAATATTCTCCGTGCAAAACTCTGCCTCTAAAAATTTAGATTTTAATTCATCAGAAGCATCCTTCATTATGCAGTCCTTTATTATCATATGAACCTTTGGAAAATCTACACTTTCCCTGTTGAGTTCATCTTCAAGTTCAAGAATATTTCTAACTATTTTTTTATTAATCAAAGTATCACCTCACAAGTTGTTCTGGAGAAATCTGCTTCATTATAAAGTTTGTCTTTCCCCTTCCACTTATGGCAACTCTTCCCTTGTTTTTCAGGTTCTCTACATATCTATAGAAGGATGCCTTTGAGCAGTAATGAAGCTCATCCACAATGAGAAATTTAAGATCTGACAGAAGCATGCCTTTATCTTTTATAAGGTCATATATCTTTGCCTCAATTATCTCAGAATTTTTAGTTTTTACAAGCCGATTTATCTCTTTGGCAATATTCTTACTCTGCCTGCTTTGAGTTGCCTGAATCTGAGCTTGGCTCATCTCTTTAAGCATTAATGGGAGAGTTTCTTTCAAAACCTTGCTGACTGTCTCGCTAACAACCTTAGCTATCAAATCTTTAACTTCATCACTAAGAATATCCTCTTTCGGACGCTCACCCATAACTCAGGTAAGTGCAGCCTCATTTTTAAATGTTTCTATTGTTGAGACAGTATTAAGACCATCTAAAGACACCCCCTCATTTCCTGTGGAGATTTACGCATCCTTAACAAGAAAAATTGAAGAATAAAGACACCCCCTCATTTCCTATGGAAAGTATTAAGACAATTCTGAGACAATAAACATTGACAAAGATGCGGCAAAATAGATACAAATTACTTAAAAATAGAACAGTAGAAACACAAACAGGTCAAAAACAAGGAATTTCTGCCTTAATTATCCAAAGAGCACCTTTTTTTAAGAAGTTCAAATCTCCTGTCAACCTCTGCTTGAGCTTTCTCCACAACCCACTTATTTTCCGGTTTTAAAAGGTGCTTATACCTGCCCTGAACCTTTATCCACTCTATAAGCGGTTTCTTGTTCTCACCAGGGTCATAGTTCAGAGTCCATTTGTCATGTTCAACCTCAAACAATGGCCAGAAATTTGTCTCAACCGCTAATTTGGATATTTCTACAGTTTTTGAAGGGTCTGTTTTCCATCCCAATGGACAAGGACTTATAACATTTATAAATGCTGGACCCTTCGTTTCAAGACCCTTCTTAACCTTTGTAAGAAAATCATTTAAGAATCCTATGGAGGCCTGAGCAGCATATGGTAAGTGGTGAGCTGCAATGACTTCTGTCAAGTCCTTCCTAAACTCCATTTTTCCCGGTTTTTTATCTGTTGCTGGGTCAGTTGTTGTTGAAGCTCCAAAAGGAGTTGCTGAACTCCTCTGAATGCCTGTATTCATATATGCCTCGTTGTCATAACATATGTATAGAAAATCGTGGCCTCTTTCAATAGCCGCGCTCAAACTCTGAAGCCCGATATCATAGGTTCCGCCGTCGCCTCCAAACACCAGGAATTTTATATCCTTCTTAACTTTGCCCTGTTCCTTCAAAACTCTGTAAGCGGTTTCCACTCCAGAGATTGTTGCAGCTGCATTCTCAAATGCGTTGTGTATCCAAGGCACTCTCCAAGCAGTGTATGGG
>JAMOQB010000022.1 GCA_027064225.1 Candidatus Woesearchaeota archaeon
AAACCAAAGGAATAGAAATAAGGACAAGTAATCTGCTTCTCATATTCCTCTTCCGCTGTTGTTCTTTATTAATCTTGCAGTGAGCAGTTTGCTGTGCTCCACTTCTGGCTGGTCAAATGGGTTCTGTCCCCTAACAATAGCCGAATAAACAGAGAACAACTGCCAGAATGCAATAAGCTCACCAATAGAGGACTCTCCCAATTTGTCAATAGAAACTTTAACGAATGGTATCTTAAACTTCTCAGCCGTCTTAATAACTCCATCAGCTTCATAAGAGATTGAATCTGCAAGGCTCAATCTATCCATATGTCCAAGCTGCAAACCATCTACATTCACATTCTTTATCTTATTGAGAACTTTAAGCTGAACATTTCTGTGATGTTTTACAATGGTAAAGAGTCCTATCATGTTCTTCCTTCCGCCAAAAAATCTTTGATTGGTCTCATGCTGGGATTCGGGTGAAATAGTTGTCAAAATTGTTTGGCCCAAACCATCCTTGCCTGTTGTTTCATGGACGAGTTGAGTTGCCAGCAGATTAATACCTGCTAAATAATGTGAGTAAGCCGGTGCAAATATCTCTGTGTAGCCCCTCTTTTCCAGTTCAAGGAAGCTTTTGGCCATGGAGAATATTTTAACTCTAAGTGTTTTATTATTGTAAACACCGCGAGCACCCTTAATTATGTTATTAACATTAAGACTTAAAAGCATGGAGGGTATGAGAGCACACTCTGTTAATCCAGCAAACCTGCCTCCAATGTTTGGATGATTGAACACTTCAAAATTCATCCTGTTTGAGATTTCCTCCAAAGCACCGCCAGAGGTTATCGTAATAATATTCTTGAAGCCCTTATTCATAAAGAATATCAAATCCTCAATTAGAGATATTGTATTTCCTGATTTACTCACAGCAATTATCAGAGTGTTGTTTTTAGAGCATTGCCTCGCCACACTCATTAAGTATTCTGGCTCAACAGTATCCACAATAAATACTCTTTTACTTACCTTATCTTTCAGAGCATAGTAAATTGCCTTGAAAGAATTTATTGACCCTCCGTAGCCAATAATTATTAAATTATCAAATTTAAACTTTCTCAAAACCTTCCTGTACCTTTTCACATCAAATTTATATTTCATAAATTCAAATTCTTTATTGACATCAAATCCGGATTTTAAATTAAGATTTATTTTGTGAGATTTTAAAGTAATCATAATTTCACAGAAGCAGCAGTTCTATTTATATTTATTGAAACGAGCATTCCAAAAAAGTTGTGATTAAGAAAAGAAAAGTTTTTAATAAAATCAAAATGATGAAATATTCGGTGTTATTAATGGCGTATGATAAAGAACTTGACAAGCAGTTGTGGACAAAAAAGGTTCCTGTTGGAAATTTCTACTTTGAGGTCAGCATCATGCAGTATGGTGAAGGTGCTAAAAAGATTCAGATAACAAGGAGAATCACAGATGGAGACAGGTGGATGAAATTAGGAAGATTAACTGGCGACGAGCTTGAGGCACTACTGCCTGTTCTAAAAGAAGCTCTATTAAATCTTAATGAGTAAGATGGCCTATTTTTCTCATTCAAAAATAAGCACATTTGAACAGTGCAAGTATAAGTATAAACTCCAATACATTGACAAGGTAAAGGTTGAGATTCCAACAACAATAGAGGCGTTTATGGGCAGCACTGTCCATAAAGCTCTTGAAAAGCTCTACTACACTTTAATCAATTACGGCAGGGTCATGACAAAGAAAGATGTTGTTCGATTCTACTTGGAGGAGTGGAAGAAAAACTTTTCAGATGATATTCTAATTGTGAACAACAGGTTCAATGCTGATGACTACAAGAATCAAGGCATAATTTACATATTAGATTATTACAAGACGCACTTTCCATTTAGAAGGCATATAACTTTGGCTGTTGAAACTCAGGATAAAATAAAGCTCGGCCAGGACTACTACCACATTAGAATTGACCGCTTAGACACGGATGGCAGAGGAACATACCTTGTCTGTGATTACAAAACAAGCTCCAGGATGAAAACTCCTGAAGAGGTGAAACAGGACAGGCAGCTTTACATGTACTCCCTCTGGATTAAGGAAAGGTATGACAAAGCAAAGAAAGTCAAGCTCTTATGGCACATGCTCAAATTCAATAGGGATATTCTCGTAGATGCTGATTATGAACAGGCAGAGAAGGTTAAAGAAGAGGTAATTAAGAAAATAAAGGAGATAAAAAGGACGAGGGAGTTCCCAGCAAATAAATCAGTGCTGTGCAAATGGTGCATATACAAAGATATATGTCCTTATTATCATAGTGATGATTCTCCTATTGAAAAGCACAGCGAGCAAGTAGAAAGTATTCTCTCAAACCTCAAAGAGGAGCATTTTAGGTCAGAGACAACTATACAAAACAAACTCCGCAAATTTTTCTAATCTTTCGAAAAAACTGACAGGACAAGTTTCCCACTGAACACCTGTCAGAGTAAGAGTTATTATAACGCAGGCCTAATGAAAGGTATGACTCTTACTGATGAAGTAATTCAAGATTTATCCTATACCATAACAGAAGTTATGAAGAAATACGATTTTTACATAATCAGCAAAAAGGACAACAATCCTTTGAGCTTATTGTTTTCAGACATGAGTGAGAAATTTCAATTTAAAATAAAAATTGAAGTTCTGTATGAGAAAGTTGAAAGATAATTCCTGACAAAATCCGATGGACTTCACACAAAAATCTCATTATTTACGACTTAATCATTTAAGATTTCGGATATTTATATGTATTTACATTTAATAAGTTTAATTTTTCTATGCTTTAATATATTTATATTTATAAGTTAAAACTATTAATTTAGTTATATG
>JAMOQB010000023.1 GCA_027064225.1 Candidatus Woesearchaeota archaeon
AGAACACTACCCATTTAGAATCACTTTGGTCCTTTCTCACAAGTCTATAAACAATTTATTGAATATCCTGCTGTTTTTAGATAAACTTGCTCCTGAAAATATTCTTATCTCTCCGCTTATGGAATCTAAGAATAGATTTGTCCCGCCATTAACATCTGAGGAAATCTTATCTGCGGATAATCAAATATGGGAGTATCAGCAATTATACTTTCATAAAAAGGTTAAAACACTTTTATCCTCTCTTAGTTTGGTGCCTTTTTTAGCCTTTGAAAAAAAGGATATTATTAATAGACGAGTTAAAATTTTTCCCTGTTCTTCGGGCTTAGAGAGTTTTACAATAACTACAGGGGGGGTTGTTGTTCCCTGTCCAAATGCTGTTGGGTTTGACAATGTTAAGTATTTTAATCTAAAAGAAAAGTCTTTTTATGAATCTGAAGATTTTATTCGGGATAAATATGCTTGGTTTGTGGGTCCTCTGAAGAAGGATTTTAGAGAATTCTCTGATACAATTCTGAGCTGTCCTATAAAAGCTCATAACTATTCACCTCTTTACGAAGAGAGATTACGCACACTTCGTTTTTTAGCTGAGCAGTTTAATAACAAGTTAATTGATAAATTTGTTAATAATAAAGAACTTGTAAAATCTTACTACTCAAAGTTTATTGGAAGGGAGGTTGATTTTTATGTTGATAAAGTTAAAATTGGCAACAATATTTATAAAGCAATGATTTTAATTTAAAGTATGGTGAATTTTGCTAACTTTTTCGTTGAGGAAAAGGATAATATTTATTATTATGCGCTGAGTAAAACTGAATTTTTGCTGGTAAATAAGTTTACAGGTGCGTGGGCTGTTATTCTTGGACGGAGCATCACTTTTGATAAGGTTCAAGAGTTAGTGACTGCTTTTGATAAGCTGAACTATTTAAAAACAAAATCTTTTGAAATCAAGAGAGAGAACTTTTTTAACACGAAAAAAGGAAAATCACTGACCATAATCTTTCCAAACTGCAATTTAAGATGTAAGTATTGTTATATAAAAAACAGTTTCTCAACCAACAATTTTAAGGTTTCTCCACTAAAACTTTTGTTGTTTTGTAAAGAGTTTAATTTTAATAAAATAACTTTTCACGGTGGGGAACCATTGCTCTACTTTGATTGGATTAAAAAATTTGTGGGGCTTGCTGAAGAATTGAATATAAGCTTTGATTATGTTATTCAAACTAACGCGACACTTTTTACTCCTGAAATCGTTGAATTTTTTAAGGAGCATAATTTTTCTGTTGGCATAAGTTTGGATGGTCCTCGTTTTGTTCATGATGCTAATCGTGTTTTTCCTGATGGTTCTGGAAGTTTTGATAAGGTGATGAGAGCTGTGAAACTTTTGAAGGATCATCATGTTCCTTTTGAAGTTTTGGTCACTATGACTGATCTGTTCTTTGAACACTCAAAAGAAATCATAACTTTTCTTAAGAAAAACAATTTGAATTATTCTTTTAATGTTCCATTCCTTACAAAAAACTTTGGTGGCGGTGAAGACCTGCTTAGCCATTTGGAGACCTTTTTGATTGAGTACACAGATCATTATGGTTTTGATTCTGCAATTATGAATCTACATGGTTTTAGTTCGTTTTTCACGCCTAATGTTGATCCAAACAATCCTGACAAAGCAGTTTTATCTGATAACTGCGGAGCGGGGATTAATTCTTTGGCTGTTTATTCTGATGGGTCCCTCTCTTTTTGTCCTCTCCTACTGACTTATCCTAAACTCCACTTTTCTTCAAATACTAATTTCAAGAGGGAACTTTTAGAGTTGAGGAAGCCTTTAGATGACAGACTTCTTACCTTAATTAATCCTTCTTATACTCATCCATTTTTACCGTTGCATAAGAATCTCTGCCCCGCAAGAGCTCTTATTTATTCTAAAAATTTTAATGATGATTATCTCGTTCCTCTTTACGAAAACTTGTTTTTGCATTTTCTTAAAAATATAGGTCACTTTTATGAGGACGTTCATTTTGTCCATAAATTGTCTTTCCAAGGCTTAACTATTTACGCTCTTTTTAAGTAGAAACCAAAATTTTATAAATCTGTTTTGTTAACTGTAATTCATGAATCGCTCAAAGATCCTTTTCGCTCTTCTGGTAATATTTTTAGCTGTTTATTTAGCCATCTTTTCGTTTGGTAAGTTTCACTCAAACCAGAATTTTCATAGTGAGAATGCGAATTCTTCGGAGAGTTCTCATACTAACTACTTAAGGTGGAATTTAGGAGTTACACCCAAGGAGTTTGCTCCATTGCAGAGGAAGTTTTTTGATTTTATGTCTAGAAATCAATCATGTCAAGCTTACTCCTTTGTGAGTTACAATGATACTGCAGATAATTCCTGGCCTGGAGATGCATATCTTATGAGGTATTATAACTTGGTGGGTGATAAACAATTGGCTGATTTTTATATTAACTGCTCTCTGAGTATTATAAATTC
>JAMOQB010000024.1 GCA_027064225.1 Candidatus Woesearchaeota archaeon
TGGAGCTTAGAAGCAGGAGCCCTTGTCTTAGCCAATGACGGAATGGTCTGTATAGATGAGCTTGACAAAATGAGTCAAGAGGACAGGTCTGCAATGCATGAAGCATTAGAGCAACAGAGCGTCTCAGTGGCTAAAGCCAATATCCAAGCCACTCTACTTGCAAGAACAACTGTGCTTGCAGCTGCAAATCCTAAGCTCGGCAGATTTGACCCATACCAACCAATATCAAAACAAATAGACCTATCGCCAGCATTAATCAGTAGATTTGACTTAATATTCCCAATAAGAGATATTCCTGACCCTTCAAGAGATGCCAACATGGCTAAACATATACTTAACCTTCATAAGAACCCTGAGATTCAAGAGCCGGAGATATCCACAGACCTCTTAAAAAAATACATTGCCTACGCGAAGCAGAAAGTGAAGCCAAAACTAACTGACTCTGCAATAAGCGAAATAGAAAAGTATTATGTTACTATGAGAAACTCTGTCAAAACAGAGGGCAAAGAGATCCAGGCAATGCCAATATCTGCGAGGCAGCTTGAAGCTCTGGTTAGATTATCTGAGGCCTCTGCAAAAATAAGATTATCAGACAAAGTTCTGAAAAAGGACGCTAAGAGAGCTATCAAATTACTTGATTACTGTTTAAAACAAGTTGCAATGGATGAGAACGGACAAATAGATATTGACAGGATCACAACTGGAATAAGTGCATCTCAGAGAAGTAAGATAATAATAATTAAAGAGATAATAAACAAACTTGCAGAAAAGTCGGATGAAAAAACTGCTAAGAAGGAAGATATAATTGAACTTGCAAAACAGAAAGGCATAAAGCGCGATGAAGTTGAGGAAGCTCTTGAAAAACTAAGAAGAAATGGAGATATATTTGAGCCGAGAAGGAACATATATCAGGTTATATAAGATAACAATAAAAAGATTTATTAAAACTGCAAATTTTCTGGAACCATGGCTTTTGAAAGACAAATTGCTTATAAAATTCCAATTAAAGAAATACTCAATGCAGAGTATGTGAAGCAGGAGGGCTGGGACCCGAATTACATAATTGACTCTTCAGGGAGAAGAATCTCAAAAGTGAATGTGATAGGCGTAGTTCTATCAAAGAATGAGGGTTTGAACTTCAAATCCATAACTGTTGATGACGGAACAGGCAATATAGAAGTAAGAAGCTTTGAAGAAGACGATGTTTTCAGCAGATTAAGTGTCGGCGACATTGTCCTAGTTATTGGAAAGCCAAGAGCGTTCGGCTCAGAAAAATACATAATCACTGGCATTGTAAAAAAAGTAACTGAGGATAGTTTAAAACTCAGAAAATTGGAGCTAAAACTCATTGAAATGAAAAAATCCTCAAGTGCAGAGAAGACAAACAAAAGCGAAGAGGTATTCTCAATTATAAAAGAGCTTGATGAAAAGAAGGGAAGTGCAAATATAAATGAGGTCATAGAAAAAGCTGAGAAAAGAGGAATAAAAGACAGTGAGGAAGTTATAAAAATTCTTTTAGAAAATGGAGACATATTTGAGATAAGTCCTGGCCAGTTTAAGATTATTGAATAAAAAAGAATAAAAAATTATGAATTGTCAAGACATGCCTTTACAAACCCAACAAATAATGGGCTTGGGTCTTCTAACCTTGATTTAAGCTCAGGATGCGATTGAGTAGCAACGAAGAATTTATGCTTCGGAAGTTCAATAAATTCTACAAGGTTTATTCCATCTCTCCTTCTATGAATACCAGATATTACAAGCCCTGCTTCCTCAAAGTCATGAATAAATTTAGGATTAAACTCATATCTGTGGCGATGCTTCTCAAAAATAACCACATCATTATCTCTCACAACACCCAATCTAAAAGGTGCGTGTTGTCTGTAATACTCCAACTTGCTTGAATCTAAATCAAATCTTTTTGAAGAATTGTAAAGGTCATAAACTAAAGTGCCCTTTTTAAGCACTGCTGCATATTCTCCAAGCCGCATTGTTCCCCCATACGCATTTTTCTCCATTAATTTTTCCTGCTCAGGAAGAATGTCAATAACAGGGAATTCTGTTTTCTCAATTTCAGTTGTGTTTGCACTCCACCCAAGCACATGTCTTGCATATTCTACAACTGCCAACTGCATGCCGTAGCACAACCCTAAATAAGGAATATTATTTTCTCTCGCAAATCTTATTGCGTTAATCTTCCCTTCAACGCCTCTGGAACCAAAACCTCCTGGAACAATAATACCATCATACTTTGAAAGGTCTGAGCCCTGCTCAGCACTCACCCAATCAATATGAATTTTAGCACCAAGCTTTGCTCCCGAATGAATCAACGCCTCTTTAACTGATATATATGAATCGTACAACACAAAAGACCCAGTATTCACATACTTACCAACAATTGCAACTCTCACTTCTCTCTCAGAGTGAAGGATATTATTTACAAGTGTGTTCCATTCAGTCCAATCAGAAACTTTAAACCCCAAGTTAAGGTCATTCAATAATTTTTTGTCAAATTTCTGTTCCATAAGTTTCATCGGAACTGAATATATTGTCTCAAGATTAGGGCATGAAATAATGTGGTCTGATAGTATATTAGAGTATTTGGATATTTTTCTCTTTCTTTTATCATCAACTTCTCTTTCAGACCGAGCAATAATAAAATCAGGTGAAATTCCAAAGGAGTTCAATTGAATAATAGCATGTTGAGTTGGCTTTGTCTTCATCTCGCCAAGAGTTTTTGGTATGGGCAAATATGTTACAAGCACATGCACGACATTCTCCTTGCCGTAGAGAAGCTCAATTCTTTTTGCTGAGAAGAGAAAAGGTATGTTTTCAAAGTCACCAATTGTTCCCCCAATCTCAACAACCGCAATATCATAACCTAGAGATGATTCCTTAATTCTTCGTATAATCTCATTCGGCACATGAGGAATAAGCTCAACTGTTTTCCCAAGATATTTTCCAGCACGCTCATCATCAATTATCTTTTTATAAACTTGGCCTGTTGTTATGTTATTTCTTCTTGACAAATCCTTATTTAGAAATCGCTCATAGTTTCCAATATCTTGGTCTGTTTCTCCTCCATCAAAAGTCACAAACACTTCCCCATGCTCAAGAGGATTCATAGTCCCTGCATCAAAGTTTATGTAAGGATCAATCTTAACACAAGTAACCTCATAATTCATATTAGACAATATCTTAGCAATAGATGCTGTTATGATTCCTTTGCCAACCCCACTCATAACTCCCCCATAGACAAACACAAATTTCATTTTAGAACCTCCAGGTTTATTTTTTCTTAGAAAGCAAAAATATTTAAACTTATCTTGATTTAAAATTTGAGTATTGAGAGGTCTCACTCTCATAATATGAGAAGGGATACCACAAACTTTTTATATTAAAATAACAAGGTAAAATAAAAAGAGGTGTTAATATGATAGACACACTGAATCTTACTCTTGCAACAATTATAGCCATGATTGCAGCTCTCGCTTACATGCTGAGAGTAGTTGTAACAATGGAGAGAAGAATTGCAAGAATGAACTTCAACCTTGAAAGATTAACTTACAAAATTCTAAAAGAAGAAGAGAGATTGGAAAAAGAAGAAGAACAGCTTGAGAAAGACGAGAAATTTTTAGCTAAAGAAGAAGAAAAAGAAGCAGAAGCACTGGCTAAGAAGAAGGGAAAAAGAAGAAAGTAAAGAATGAGAAAGGAAGAAGCAATTACAAAAAAGTTAATTAGGAATATCAAATCAGTGAAGATACAGGGTGCAGAGAAGATAAGCATAGCATCAGTATCAGTGTTGAAAGAACTTGTAAAACTCAACAGAGAAAAGGACAATAAAAAACTTTTTTCTAAAATTTTAGATTTTTCTTGTAAGATTGCAAAGGTCAGGCCTACAGAGCCCTGCTTAAAGAATTCTATGCAATATATAATTAAAAAGAATGAGAACCTATTAAATATTGAACACCACAAATTTGTAGAGAACATACTTAAATCATGTGATTATGTTGAGAACCACTTTAAAGAATCTAAGAAGAAGATAAATGAATTTGTTTACAGGAAAATTCCTGAGGGTTCAATAATCTTCACACATTGCCATTCAAGCACAGTTGTAGACGCTTTAATATATGCTTTCAAGAGAGGTAAATATTTTGAAGTGCATAATACGGAGACAAGACCACTTTATCAGGGCAGGATAACTGCAACAGAACTGAGCAAGGCAGGGATTAAAGTTACTCACTTTGTTGACGCGGCTGCAAGATTAGCTCTGAAAAAAGTCGATATTATGTTTATAGGAAGTGATTCTATAACCTCTGAAGGAAAGGTTATTAACAAGATAGGTTCAGAGATGTTTGCAGAAGTAGCTCATAACTATGATGTTCCTGTTTATTCCTGCACAGATTCTTGGAAGTTTGATATAAATAGCGTCTTCGCTTTTGAGTCAAAGATTGAAAAGAGATTTGCAGAAGAGGTCTGGCCAAACAAGCCAAAGAATGTTAGGATAAGCAACTTTGCCTTTGAAAAGGTAAATCCTGAGAATATAACAGGAATTATCTCTGAACTTGGCATAATAAGACCTACAATTTTCTTAGAAGAATTTAGGAGAAATTATCCTATTTTTTATAAGAAGTAAAAATAAGAAGATTTAAGATTAGGAGAAGATATTCTATAAACACTCAAGAATCAAAAACTTTAAATATTAGTTAAATTAACTTCTATATAATAGTTACAAATTATAACTTTTTACAAGTAGTTATAAAATACAAGCAGAGGTCATAATATGATAATCAAAAAAGAACTTATGATGCGATTAAAGGATCTTGGTCTCAACAGTTATGAATCAAAATTATGGGTTGCACTTCTCTCACGGGGCATTTCAACAGCTGGAGAGTTAAGTGATATAGCTAATGTGCCTAGGTCAAGAACATATGATGTCCTTGAAAGCTTGGAGAAAAAGGGCTTTGTAATAATGAAGATTGGCAAGCCCATAAAGTATATGAGTGTTCCTCCTGAAGAGGTCTTGACAAGAGTTAAAAAGAAAGTGGTTGAGGAAACTAAAAAGAAATCTGAGTTCTTAGAGAAGTTGAAGAAGAGCACAATGATCAATGAATTGAATTTTATTTACAAAAAAGGCATTGATATGGTGGATGTAACCGAATTAACAGGCTCCTTAAAGGGTAGAAATAGTATTTATAATCAGATGGACAGCATGCTCAAATCTGCTGAGAGAGAGGTGATTATTCATACTACGGATGTTGGAACAATAAGAGTTTTAGATTATTTGAGAGGAACTCTCGAAAAACTTGCCAAAAGAAAAGTAAAAGTCATGCTTGCAGCTCCAATTAACAAAGAAACTGAGAGATATTTAAAGGAATTGTCTCCAAATGTGGAAATTAAAAAGTCAAATCTCAAAGCAAGGTTTGTCATAATTGATAGAAAAGAAATATTATTTGCACTAACAGATGATTCGCATGTTCATCCAAGTTATGATACAGGCATATGGGTAAACACTCCCTTCTTTGCATCTGCAATGGCAGAATTATTTGAACTTGCTTGGAAGGATATGCCTAAAATAAGAGTTAGGGTTAAAAGATAAAGAGAGTGTTACCCCACCAGACCTTGATTTCTCATAGAAAAGATTTTTAGAAGGTTTAAGTAGTGTAAAAGCAGAACAAGATAAAATACATAATAATATATAGTTAATAAGATAATAAATATAAAAAACAGATACAAAAATAATGAATTAAGAATATAAAAATAAATAAATTAAATAATTCTTTTCAATAATGAAAATAATAATAAAAGTTAAAATAAATAAAAATAGCATAATTAAGCAAGTTATTTAATACACAAATTAAAATATTTCTTTTTACATATATTTGTTACAATATTCTCATTTAAATATGTATTTGTAAATCCATTGATCCTTAATCTGTGCATCCTTTTATTATTCCTTCCCTCTCTCTTGCTCTCCCTTACTTCTCTCTTCATAATATTTCTATCCGAAATAGAGGTCTCAGGGGGTCTTCGTGTGGAAAATATCTTTTCTTTTCTTCTATTTTCAATAGATATAACCTGTTTAACAAATACTTATAAATAACCCTTATTTCCTTTGGAATATGAAGCAAAATATATCTCACTTCTTTGAAAGCTTTTTGTCAAAGGATTCCCTTTTTAAGAATAAGAAGGTTCTACAATCTAATTACACTCCTGAATCTATTCTTCATAGAGAGGAACAAATTCAGCAGATAGCAAGTATATTAGCTCCTATTCTTAGAAATGAGAAGCCGTCAAATATATTTATTTATGGAAAAACAGGAACAGGAAAAACAGTTTCGGTAAAATACACTGTTAAAAATTTGGAAGAAATCGCGTTTAAAAATAATGTTCCCTTAAAAGTTATTTACATAAACTGTAAGTTGAAAAAAGTTTCAGATACTGAGTATCGTTTGATTGCTCAACTTGCCTCTGAACTTGGAAAATCTGTCCCTGCAACTGGCCTCCCAACTGATGAAGTTTATAAAATATTCTTCTCTGCAATTGATTCTAAAAATCAGTTAGTTCTTCTGATCTTGGATGAGATAGACCAGCTTGCAAAGAAAGCGGGTGATGCAGTTTTGTATAACTTAACAAGAATTAATGAGGAATTAAAAAACAGTCAACTCTCCTTAATTGGCATCTCTAATGATTTGATGTTTGCAGATAACCTTGACCCAAGAGTTAAAAGTTCTCTCTCAGAAGAAGAAATACTCTTTCCTCCTTATAATGCAATTCAGATTCAAGATATTTTAAGAGAAAGGGCTAAGCTTGCTTTTAAAGAGAATGTTATTGCTCAAGGTGTCATTGAAAAATGCTCTGCATACGCTGCCCGCGAATATGGTGATGCAAGACGAGCTTTAGAACTTCTGAGAGTCGCGGGTGAGATTGCTGAGAGGTCTGGCTCTGACAAGGTCTTGCTTGATCATATTGATATGGCTGAAGAGAAACTTGAACGAGAGCGTGTTTTAGATGCAGTTAAAAATCAGCCGAAGCAGTTCCAAGCCATACTTTACTCTTTGATTTACTTGTCAAAGAGAAATAAACTTGTCTTTTACACAGGTGATATTTATGAAGTCTATAAAAAAATATGTGACATTATTTCTCTGCGACCTCTAACCCAGAGAAGAGTTTCAGATATTATTGGGGAACTTGATATGCTTGGCATTATCCACGCCAGAATAATCTCTAAAGGAAGATATGGTCGGACAAGAGAAATTACTCTTGCAACTTCAAAAGACATAACTAATAAGATGGAAACAATGTTGAAGGCTTCATTAGGTATTAAATCTGATTAATATGAACTCCAACTTTTTTGAAGGAAAAACTAAGCAGGACATTCTCAATTTCTTTTTCAGTAGAAATATCCTTGTTAATCCCGATTTTGTCAATAAGATTGTGTCTAAGGAAATCATTCTAAACAAAGCATTCATTGATTTTGCAATTCAAAAGAGAATAACCGTTCTTGATGATTCCACTTATAACTCTTTAATTGAGCAGAATAAAGCTTTGTTTGACACATCAAAATCAAAATCTTACGCAGTTAAGGTTTTGGTTAGTTATCCTGAAAATGCGGGTAAAAAGAAGTTTGATGACTTTGTTAAACATTACAATAAGAGGTATTATCAACTTCAAGAACTTTTGAAAAATCGTCAAGAACTTACTCATTTGAAATCAATAAACAGAGTTTTGGGTTCTAATGATAGGTCAACTTGTTCTATTATAGGTATGCTTTCTGAGAAGTCCGAAAGTAAAAACGGAACATTATCTATTGTAGTTGAAGATCCTACTGGTTCAATTAAGGTTGTTGTTAAGAATTCACACAAAAAATTATTTGACATAGCAAATAACCTTCCTCTTGATGCAGTTGTTGGTTTTGTCGGTTCTTCAAATGGAAATATCTTCTTTCCTAAAAATATTATTCTTCCTGATATTCCCATGTCGGATTTGAAGAAAGCTCCTGATGATGTTTACGCTGTTTTTTTGTCAGATATTCATTATGGCTCAAAGAAGTTCTTGGAGGATGACTTTAACAGGTTCTTATCTTGGATAAGAGGAGAACTTGGTGATGGCAAGCAGAGAGAAGTTGCCAATAAGACAAAGTATGTGTTTATAATTGGTGACCTTGTTGATGGGGTTGGTATATATAGAGGTCAAGATAAGGATTTGGCAATTCCTGACATTTATAAACAGTATGAAGGCGTTGCTAAACTTCTTTCAAAGATTCCAAAGGACAAGGCAATTATCATTATTCCAGGCAACCACGACGCGGATCGTTTGGCTGAGCCCCAACCTCCTTTACCTAAGAAGTTTGCAGCTCCTCTTTATGAGCTTGAAAATGCTTTCCTTCTTAGCAACCCCTCTTATGTCAACATTCACGCTGTTAATGGATTCTCAGGCTTCAATGTTCTTCTTTATCACGGCTTCAGTTTTGATTATTATGTTGCGACGATACCAAGCATTGCTGAAGCTGGGGGTTATGATAATCCTGAGGCAATTATGAAATTTTTGTTGAAGCTTAGGCATTTGGCTCCTGAACATGGCTCGTCTGTATTTGTGCCTGCATATGACAAAGATCCTATGGTTATTGATACAGTTCCTGATTTCTTTGCCAGCGGTCATATTCATAAAACTTCTATTTCAAATTATAGAAGTGTCACTCTCGTCTGTGGTAGCTGTTGGCAGGCAAGAACTGCGTTTCAGGAGAAGGTTGGTCATCATCCTGAGCCGTCAAGGGTTCCAATAGTTAATTTAAAAACGAGAAAATTTAAACTATTGAGATTCTCATCTGAAAACTCTAAAACTGAAGAGGGTGGTGCCGTTTGATAGTTACCAGCGATTCAATGAAGAAATACTTTGATTACTTAACTAAAAATTTAGATAAAGCATACAAAGTAGCTATTGAAGCGCGTAAGAAAGGTTATGACCCTGAAGACACAGTTAATATTCCTATTGCTAAAAATATGGCTCAACGAGTTGAAGGCCTTATCTCTGCTGTGGCTCCTCAGCTTGTGGGTTCTGGAGTTACTGATAGAATTGTTGAACTTGAGAAGCAGTATGAACCTCTTGATTGGAGAGTTGCACTTGTTATTGCAAAGGAGGTTGCTCATGAGAAATTCTGCAAGTTTTCATCTCAAAAAGAGGCAATGGAAGTTGGAATAAGAACAGGTTTTGCATATCACACAGTTGGAGTTGTTGCTGCTCCTCTTGAAGGTTTTGTTGGTATTAAAATTAAGAAAAGGCGTGATGGTAAGGAATATATTTCTATGAATTATGCGGGTCCTATCAGAGGTGCTGGAGGAACTGCCTCTGCATTTTCAGTTATGCTTGCTGATTATGTGGCTAAGAGTTTTGGTTATTCTCCTTATGACCCAACAGATGAGGAAGCTAAGCGTTATGTTGTTGAGCTTACTGATTATGATGAGCGTGTTACCAATCTTCAATATAGACCTAGTGATGAGGAAATATTCTTCTTAGCAAAGCACCTCCCTGTTGAGATAGGTGGAGACCCAACAGAATCTATTGATGTGTCTAATTATAAGAACCTTCCACGGGTTGAGACAAATCGCATTCGTGGAGGAGTTGCGTTGGTTATGTCCATGGTTGCTCTTAAAGCACCTAAACTTTTGAAGCAGATTAAGAAGTGGGGTCATGATTTTGGTCTTGTTGGTTGGGATTTTCTCTACGAGTTTGTTGACCTACAAAAAAGGAAGAAAGCTGAGGGAGGGTCATCTTCTAAGAAATCTGATTCTGGGTCGCATTCAAAGCTCACCCCTGATTATACTTTCATTGCAGATTTAGTTGCTGGTCGTCCTGTTTTTTCTTATCCTCTTCGCTCCGGAGGTTTCAGATTAAGGTATGGCCACGCAAGGACGAGTGCGTTCTCAGCAGCAGCTATTCATCCATCAACTATGATTGTTCTTGATGATTTCATTGCAATAGGCACTCAGCTTAAACTTGAAAGGCCTGGGAAAGCTGCTTCTATGAGTGCCTGCGACACAGCAGAGCCTCCCATTGTTTTACTCAACAACGGTTCTGTTTTAAAGTTGAAGTCCACTCTTGAGGCTAAGAAGGTTAAGGACCAAATTAAAGAGATACTTTATCTTGGAGATATTATCTTGTCCTATGGTGACTTTTTGGATAGGGGTCACAAACTTGTCCCTGTTGGTTACTGTCCAGAGTGGTATGTTCTTGAATTGAAGAAAGCCCTCTCAAATAACAATGTTAATCCCAATAGTGAAGAATCTTTGAAGAATTTCTGCGATTCAAATAATATTGATTTTGATTCTTTATACAATTTTCTTAAAAAACCTCTTTACAATTTTATTTCTTTCACAGATTCCCTAAAATTATCTTTGCTTTTAGATATTCCTATTGAGCCCGAATTTACCTTCTATTACTCTCAGATCGACTCCAACCTCTCAAAGGCGTTGGCATCTGCTTTTGTAGATGCTGTTGTTGAATTTTCAGACAAGAAATTTGAAGTAAACAATTTAACACTTTATCCTGTTAAAAAGATTCTTTTCAAAAATTCTCCTAATGTTAAACGGGCTTTGGAGCTTATAGGAATTCCGCACTCTCTTGTTAATAAAGAGACAATCTTTGTAGCGGGTGAAAACGCTTCTGCTCTGTTTTACTCTTTTGGATTTTCAAAGGAATCCTTCACTGATCTAAATTCAAGAAAACAGCATGTTGATAAGATTCTATCAGAGCTTGAATCTAAGGACTTGCTTGGGGTTCTCAATGGATTGTTTGTTAAGATTAGGGATAAGGCAGGCACTTTCATCGGTGCCAGGATGGGCCGTCCTGAAAAGGCGAAGATGAGAAAGTTAACGGGGAGCCCGCACATTCTCTTTCCAGTTGGTGACTCCGGCGGTCGTATGAGGTCATTTCAGTCAGCTCTTGAAAAAGGTTTTATTATAGCTGATTTGCCGATGTATTACTGTCCAAAGTGCAAGAAAGATACTATTTACCCTGTTTGTGAGAACTGCGGTTCAAAAACGATTAGAAAATATTTGTGTGATGGCAAGGAAACTTTTGATAAGAAGTGTGAAGGAAATTTAAGAACTCATAAGGTTCAGAAGATTGACATAAGACATTATTTTGAGAAGGCACTTGAGAAGATAGGCGACAAGGTTTATCCTGATTTGATTAAGGGAGTTCGTGGCACTTCTAACAAGGACCATACTCCTGAAAATCTTGTTAAGGGAATTCTTAGGGCGAAGTATGACATTTATGTTAATAAGGACGGCACAACTCGTTTTGACATGACTGAACTTCCAATAACTCACTTCAAACCAAAGGAAATTTCAGTTCCTATTGAGCGTTTGAGGGAACTGGGCTATGAAACAGATATATATGGAAATCCGCTTGTCTCTGACGACCAAATTTTAGAGCTTAAACCTCAAGATGTCATTCTGCCAGGTAAGACAATTGTTGAGGAGTCAGCTGATGCTGTTCTCTTTCGGGTTTCAAAATTTGTTGATGAGGAGCTTGAGAAACTTTATGGGTTGAAACCATTTTACAACTTGAAATCTCCATTAGACCTTGTGGGTCATCTTGTAATTGGACTTGCACCGCACACTTCTGCAGGAATTTTAGGTAGAATCATTGGGTTTTCCAGCATTCAAGCTCTTCTTGCTCATCCTTTGTTCCACGCTGCTATGAGGCGCGACTGTGATGGAGATGAGGCCTGTGTGATTCTTTTAGAGGATGCACTTCTAAACTTCTCCAGAACTTATCTTCCTGATAAGAGAGGTGCGAGAACTATGGATGCTCCGCTTGTTTTGACATCCCTGCTTAATCCTGGGGAGGTTGATGATATGGTTCATAAAATGGAAGCTGTTTATGAATATCCTCTTGAACTTTACGAAGCAGCTTTGGAATATAAGCAGCCATGGGAAGTTAAAATTGATAAGATTGCTGACCGTCTTAACACGCCTCTCCAATATGAGCATATTGGATTTACTCATGATACTCAAGACATAAACAATGGCACACTCTGTTCAGCTTATAAAACCCTTCCAACTATGAAGGATAAAATTCGTGGCCAGATGCATGTGGCTGAAATTGTCCGTGCAGTTAATTCTGCAGATGTTGCAAGTTTAGTCATTAATAAACACCTTCTTAAAGACATTCGAGGTAATTTGAGGAAGTTTTCTAAGCAGGGTTTTCGGTGCGTCAACTGCAACAAGAAGTTTAGAAGGTTTCCACTCAATGGTAAGTGTGATGCCTGCGGGGGTAAGATAATATTTACAATATCTGAAGGTTCTGTTATGAAATATTTGGAGCCAAGTTTGGAACTTGTTAAAAATTACAATTTGGATGATTATACTAGAGAGAGTTTAGAAGTAACCAAATTTATGATTGAATCTGTCTTTGGTAAGAATGAGAATAAGCAGGAATCTTTGAAAAAATGGTTTGGTTGAGGTGTTGCCATGTTTATTGTGAAAAAACACTTTGACATGGGCCGTCTCATCTTAGCTGTT
>JAMOQB010000025.1 GCA_027064225.1 Candidatus Woesearchaeota archaeon
AATGGAAAGTATTTATATACTTTTTCTTTGATAGAAATCTTTTTAAAGCGGACTTGCAAAAATATATTTCTCATGTTACTCTTCAAGAAAATTTTGTTGTTTTTAACTTCTACTATCTCCTTATTCCTTTTTTCTATTGGCAACCGTAGAACTCCTGTTAGAGTGGAAAAGAGACCCTTTGGCAGGATAAAGATTCGCTCATCTGACCGTATATTAATACTCTCACCTCATCCAGATGATGCAGCTTTGTCTTCGTCAGGTCTTATTCAGGAATCTTTAAATGCAGGAGCCTAAATAAACTTTCACTTTTTAGCTGTGTGAGCTCCGTGTTTGTAACAGAAGATGGTGATTATCTAATTTTTAATATTACTATGAAACCAAAGGTCCCAAGCTTCTCAAAGATTTATGTTTTTGTGTATCCTTTAGGGAATGAGAGTTTTCTCAAGCTCCCAAAGTATAGAGTTGAAATTGTTCATGGTGTGGGTAAACTCTTGGTTGCAAAGTTGATTGATGGCAGAAATGGTGAAAGCACAAACTTGAAGAGCGATGTAGATGCTAATGTAACGAGAACAAAGGTTATTGTAAAAATAAACAAAAGATTTTTTAATAACTCACAGTATCTTTTATCATCAGTTCAGATAGAGAAACTTAATGTTCGTGTTTCAGAAACACCGTGGTGGTTTATTGACCTGCGGGGGTAGCAAAGCCTGGTCAAATGCGTTAGGTTCAGGGCCTAATCCCTTAGTGGGTTCCTGGGTTCAAATCCCAGCCCCCGCATAATCACTTCAACCTTTTGTAGCTTTTTAGTTCTCTTCTTAGAATTTCCCGTATTATTTTGGAGTTCTCAACAGGGCTCTGAGCTCCGTTTATCTTGTAAATCCTCAACTTTTTGAATTCAGCTTGCACTTCCTCAACTGTTTCGTCGTAGGTTTCATTCAAAACCTCTAAAAACCTCTTATTTATTATGAATCCCTCAGGAAATTGATAATCTTTAATTCTTTTAAGTTCCTTCCTGAAATCTAATTTAATGTAGAATATTAAATCTTCCCTCCTCAGATTTTTTTCTAAGTGTTCCTTTATGAGTTTGTAAAATTCTTCATCTCTCTTCTTTATCATGCCAAGTGCTTTGAATGAATTTAGTAAGGTAATTTGGCTTAAAACTCCGCAGTCAATTAGAACTACTTGTTTCCTCGCAACTTCTTCAAAGAATATCAATTTGTTTATTAATTCATTAGCTGACCATTCCATATACTTTAAGATTTTTCTCTTTGGAACTGGTGAGTCCATAGAAACTTCCTTTATTATCGAGTGCGACTTCAATCCATTCTTAACCCTATCAATCAAGGTTGTCTTTCCCGACTTTGGAGGGCCAGCGAATTCAACTACAAAAGGAGTATTCATTTAACAGTAAAAAATATTTATAGTTTAAAAGTTTAACGGATTTTTCATGCCATAAGCTTTTAAATAAGTTTAAGCTACACCTGCCGAATGGGAGATATGCATACAAATATCAGGGATGTCCTGGAAGGAAATTTGAACAAGATAATCTTTACACTTTCCCTTCCTGTTATGTTCTCAAATCTCCTCCAATCATTTTACAGCCTTGCAGATACCTTTTGGGTAGCTAAGCTTGGAAGCTACGCGATTGCTGCTTTAACAATAAGCTTTCCAATAATTTTTTCCTTCATATCTCTCGGTTCAGGAGTTGATACTGGGTCATCAGTTTTTTCATCACACAGAGTTGGTAAGCTCTACAAAGCAAGAAAGGATTACAAAGAAGAAGTTGGACACATATTTGCTCAAACTCTCATACTTTTAATTCTCATTTATTTACTTTTAATGGCTGTGGGTTTTCCAACTCTGCCTTTTATCCTTAAATTAATGCATGCTGAGCCAAAGGTTTTCCAATCAGCTCTTTCCTATTTGAGGGTAATCTTTGCAGGTTCAATATTTCTATTTATCTTTTTTGCCATTGACTCTGCTATGAGGGGTCTTGGTAACACAAGAACTCCTATGAAACTTGTGCTTGCTTCTGTTATTCTAAACGCCGTCTTGGACCCTCTTTTCATTTTTGGGATAGGTGTTCCGAAGATGGGAGTTGTCGGTGCTGCTGTTGCTACGCTTATTGCAAGGGCTGTTGTTAATCTGTTCGCACTCTTTAAAATGTGTAGAGGGGATTACGGTATTCCAGTAAAACTTAAGTATTTTAAACCGGACTTCAAAGTTCTTCGGCAGATCTTAAAGCTGAGCGTACCTGCTTCGTTTGGTATGATATCTTTGTCTTTGGGAATGTTAATATTCACTTCTATAGTTTCAAGATTTGGTACAGTTGTAGTTGCCTCATATGGAATTGTCATGAGATTGTTTAGCATAGCAAGGATTCCTTGTATGGGTATAAGTGCCGCCGTGTCTATAATTGTTGCTCAAAACTTCGGTGCTAAAAACATCAGAAGAATATTTGACTCCTTGCACCAGTCGGTTAAAATTGGGAGTGTGATTATGATACTGCTCATAGTCCCACTCTTCATATTTTCTAAACAAGTAATCTTAATATTTACCTCCGACCCTCAAATTGTTAAACTCTCATCCCAATTTCTTAAAATTATCTCGCCATTTTTCATAATTATGCTTATAAGAACAACTCTTACAGGGTTCTTCAATGGTGTTAAGAAAACATACTTATCAATGATTATAAACTTAGCTAACAGCTTTGTCTTTAAGATACCTTTGGCATATTTATTGGCTTTTAAACTTGATCTGGGTGTTCTTGGAATTTGGTGGTCTTACCCAGCGATGATGGTAGCTACTCTGCTATTATCACTCATAATTTACTTCCTTGTTAAGCGAGAAATATTGAGGGCGGTAGAGGGGAGTCGAACCCCCGTCTGAGGCTGTTTGCGATGCCTCCACAGGCCTCCACGCTAGCCGTTACGCCACTACCGCCATAAAAGAACGGGCCCAGAGGCAGCATCACTTCGTCTTTGACTTCGTTCTTGGTCTCTGGATTTTTTACAATTTAACGGGCCCAGAGGGATTTGAACCCCCGACCTATCGGTTAAGAGCCGATTGCTCTACCAGGCTGAGCCATGGGCCCATTTGAGTAGAGTTTCACATTATTTTAAAAGTTTTTCTATTGCAAATATGTTAGTTTCTGTAAATAACCGCGACACCTTTTATTGTGAATTTCTCAGAGCAGTTTCAGGTCTCCTGTAACCTTATCTATTCTGTCCTCGGCGTCAGGGCCTATTGCTAGGCATGTCATCGTGTTTGGTCTTATCTGTGTTCTTCCAGCATCAATAATTAAAGAAGTTGTTAAGCCAAGCATTTCTGCTTTATCCCTGAGCTTAATCAAGTGTTCGGCTGATGATACCTTTAGAACAGATTTTTTCATTCCTTCTCTTCTCCAATACATAACCTTGAACGGATTTCTCCTCAAGGTTTTCAGAACAGCATCTACACTTGCATGTGCAACTTGAGATGCTATCTTGCCTTTTCCCATTTTAATATCTGTCCTGACCAGAATGACTTGTTTTAATTTTCCATTACGCATATGTCATCTATAATAGCATAAACTCATTTGTTATTTAACTCTTTCCGTTATCTGATCAAGAGCAAATGCACTGTAGCCGCACCAGAATATACTATTACTTTAAAGTTGAGAAGAGCACATGCCAAAGCCAGATTATTTGGTAAGGATAAGATAGATATTACTAATCTCCTGTTAGCTCCATATTTTAAACCTGAATTACAGCAGGTTAATCTTGAAAAAGTTTCTGAATTGTTGCATGAGGAGGTTACAGATGATTATAGTGAGGTAACTTCCTGGCTAGATGAGTTGCATACTCACATAAACCAACTTAGAAGAGGGGAGAAGAAGATTTTTGAAGAGGTTTATTCTAGATTTAGAGATACCTTAAGAAGGGAATACACTATTAGAATAATCTATTAGAAAATATTATAAAACCAAATTATTAAGCTTTTAGTTCTCATGATCTCTCTAAGCTTATTGTATTTTCCCTTTTCCTATTTATATTCGATAAAAGCCCTGTTTTTATAACGAAATATTTAAAAAGGGGTGACACCTCTTTTTCTGTAGAGAATCTTCTCAAAATACTCATGAGGTGATCATAATTTCAGACGATAAAAAGGAAAACTACAATGCGTCAAAGATTCAGGTTCTTGAAGGTCTTGAGGGCGTGAGAAAAAGGCCTAGTATGTATATAGGTAGCACTTCTATAAGGGGTCTTCACCACCTTGTCTTTGAAATAGTTGACAACAGCATAGATGAGGCCTTGGCTGGCTTCTGCAAAAACATCAGAGTTATCATTCATAAGGATAACTCTGTTACTGTCTCTGATGATGGTAGGGGCATACCTGTTGATATAATTCCTAAATACAACAAATCTGCTTTGGAAATTGTTATGACCAAACTCCACGCTGGTGGAAAGTTCGGTAAGGGTGCGTATAAGGTAAGCTCCGGACTGCACGGCGTCGGTGTTTCTGTTGTCAACGCTTTGTCTAAGCGCATGGAAGTTAAGGTTAAGAAGAACGGCAAGATCTATCATCAGGTCTATGAGTTTGGCAAGCCCGTTACAGATTTAAAGATCTTAGGAGAAACATCTGAATCCGGGACAGAGATAACCTTCCTGCCGGACGATACTATTTTTGAAATGACAAATTTTAACTTTGAATTTTTAGCCGAGCGTATGAGAGAGCTTGCCTTCCTGAATCCCGGTGTGAAAATAGAACTTACAGATGAGAGGTCCGGCAAGTCCTTAACATTCCACTTTGAAGGAGGTATCTCAAGTTTTATTGAGGAAGTAAATGCGAACAAGAAGCCCTTCCATGAGGTTATTCATTTTTCTGGTGAGAAAGACAATGTGGGCATTGACTTTGCATTTCAATACACTTCTGGATTCACAACGAACATATTTTCATTTGTAAATACTGTTAGAACAGATGAGGGTGGAACACACTTGACTGGCTTTAAGATGGGATTGTCAAAAGCAATAAACACTTATCTTAGAGAATCTAAGACAAAACTTAAGGATCTGAAGATAACCAGTGAGGATATTGTTGAGGGTTTGACTGCAGTTATAAGTGTGAAGGTTATGGAGCCACAGTTTGAGGGCCAGACAAAAGCTAAGCTTGGAAATTCAGAGGTTAAGAGAATTGTGGATTCCTTTGTGTATGAAAGAGTTAAAACATTTCTCGATGAGAATCCTAACACCGCTAAACTCATCATTGAGAAGGTAGCCAACGCGGCAAAGGCGAGAGAGGCAGCTCAAAGAGCTAAGCAGATTGCTCGTAGGAAAACAGCGTTTGACTCTGCGAGCTTGCCTGGAAAATTAACCGATTGTTCAGAGACAAATCCTGAACAAACAGAATTATTCATAGTGGAGGGTGACTCTGCCGGCGGTTCGGCGAAGCAGGCGAGGAACAGGAACTTTCAAGCCATACTACCATTGAGAGGAAAGATACTGAATGTTGAGAAAGCCCGACTCCACAGGATAATGAACAATCGCGAGATATCCTCTATAATAACTGCTTTGGGAACAAATATTGGCGACTCCTTTGATATTTCAAAGCTCAGATATGGGAAGATTATAATAATGACTGATGCTGATGTTGATGGAGCACACATAAGAACATTACTCCTGACCTTCTTTTTCAGATACATGAAGCAGCTCATAGAAGAAGGTCATGTGTTTATTGCTCAACCGCCGCTCTACAAGGTTATGTATGGGAAGACAAGGCAGTATGTCTACACTGATGAGGAACTTGCACAGATTGTTAAGGACCATCCAAAAGCAGATGTTCAACGCTTTAAAGGTCTTGGTGAGATGAATCCTCAACAGCTTTGGGAGACAACTATGAATCCTGAGACGAGGAGAATGGTTAAGGTTACTATTGAAGATGCAATTTTAGCAGATAGAATGTTCTCTCTGCTTATGGGCCAAGATGTCCAGCCAAGGAAGAAATTTATAGAAGAGCATGCTTTGGAAGCTAACATAGATATATGAAGAATAAAAGGGAAATTAATAACTCTCTTTTTCTCTCTGAGCGACGAAGAGATAGTGCTTCTGCTCGCTCATAATCTCTTTCATTATTCTTTTTGTTATTAACTTGTCAGGGTCAGGCATTAGTTTTATTCTTTTCTTAATGTCGTCAAAACTCTTAAACGGCTCAACCCTCCTCTCCTCTAAAATTTCCCACATTCTCTTTTTGCCCAATCCCGGCAGAAGTTCAAGCTGATGCATTCTCGTGCTGAGAGGCCCTGCTTTGTTAAAGAAATTGACAAATCTCTGCTCATTCTTAACAACAATGTCATGCACAACAAATTCCAACTCCGCCTTCGCAGTGCCAGTTAGCTTTGAATAAGGAATCCTTCCAGCTATGTGATGAATTTTATCCCTCTTCTCAGAACCTATGTAAACCTCTTCGTGAGGTTGCAGGAAAACTCCCTTCTTTGGAACTAATTCTAAAAGTGCGAAGCTGTAGGTGCCTATAGCTTGAGCTATCGCCTCCCTCTGAAACATCGGCCTCTTATCATTTGGATAGCCGTTCGGGAGGAAATCCAAGACCACAGCATAATCTTCTCGCACCATTTTGTACCTCTTAAAATGTTAGCTTAGAAGTTTATAAAACTTTTGATAACTACTTGAGTTTTTCCTTAAACTCCTTAACAACAGAAACTATCTTTTTAAGGTTCTGTGAAGAAATCGTTACTGGATAAGCTTGGAATATTAAAGATAAGTATTCTTCATTATCTGGCAGGAGATCAACAACCTTAACTATCATTTCTTCCTTTATCCTTGGAATGTTAAGCTCTTGAATCTTCTTTTTAAGCTCCTCTGCCTGTTTTTTTGAAATTTTCACGAAGAAGTTTAAATACTCCTTTGTCTTGCTAATTCTAAAATTTGGAGATTCTTCAACATTCTTATCCAGAGAAGCCTTAACCTCTGCTAAGGTAACGGGCTTTTGTTCTAAAATTTCAATGTCCATTTACTCACCTCTTAGCTGGGACCAAATGAATTGGGTGGACCATAAGCTTCTTCTCCACACTTCCATCCACAACTTTTAGAATATAACACTCTCCTCTCTTGCTTAAAATCTCACCGACCCTGCCCTGAAAGACCGCGTCTGGAAGACCTTTATGAACAGAGGGTTCAATCTTGATAGTAACCTTATCACCCTTTTTAAACTCCTGAAAATACCTGCTTATGCTGATCTTGCCCTTCTCGCTGACCTTCTTAGTCATCTTGCTCCTGCTTTTCCTTCTTGAACCGCCAATTCTCTTAGCCATAAACAAGAGGAAAAAGCTTCTATTTATAAATGTTTTGCAGAAGAGTAAATAGCGGACTCGGAGGGATTCGAACCCCCGACCCACAGCTTAGAAGGCTGTTGCCCTATCCAGACTAGGCTACGAGTCCGTAGAGAAGGTTTAACCACTCATTTTTAAAATTTGTGATTTGGAAAAGACCTTTTGGAAAAAGGTTTTATCGAAAAGGCAGGGAAGTGTTGAAATTGTAGAATATTAATATTAATATGGGCCTGTGTTGATGTGGGAACAAAACCTTTTTAGGAAAAATGTTGAATCGAAAAAGGAAGAGTTGTTAAAGAAATCTTTTGAAAAAAGAGTGGGCCCGTGTTGATGTGGGAACAAAACCTTTTGGAAAAAGGTTTTATCGAAAAGATAGGAAGTGTCAAAGTTGTACAGGATTAATAATGGGCCCGCGGAGATTTGAACTCCGGACCGCTCGATTATCAGTCGAGTGCTCCAAACCAGACTAAGCTACGGGCCCGAAGATTGTACGCCCCCGGCCAGATTTGAACTGGCGACCTCGCGGTTAACAGCCGCGCGCTCCGCCACTAAGCTACGGGGGCTTTTCATAAGTGTATTTGCACCTCATTTAAAAATATTACTAAAAATGATTTCTCAAAACAACAAACTTTTAAACATTTAGAGAATACTAACATTATGACTTCAACATTCAAAACAAAACTTAGAGACCTTGCCTGTGGAGAAATAAACTCAAGTTTAATTGGAAAAAGGATTGCAATTGCGGGTTGGGTCAGAAAGATTAGGAACCATGGAGGAATTCTATTCATTGACATAAGAGATAGAACAGGCGTAGTTCAAGTCATCGTCAATCCAGAAGATGAAAATCTAAACTCAATGGTTAAAACCTTAAAAAAAGAATTTGTCATTCAAGTTTTTGGACTTGTTAGGAAGAGGCCAAATGATCAGATTAATAAAAGCATGAAAACAGGAGAAGTCGAAGTCCTTGCTGAAAAAATAAATGTGCTTAACCCTTCCGACGAGACGCCCATAGAAGTTAAAGATGATGTTGTTATAACTGAAAAGAATCGGTTTAAGTATAGATACTTAGATTTGAGAAGACCTAAGATACAGAAGAATATTTTGTTCAGACACGAAGTTGTCAAAGCAGTCAGGGACTTTCTGAACTCAAAAAACTTTGTGGAGATAGAAACTCCTCTGCTTGTAAAATCCACACCTGAAGGTGCGAGAGACTTCTTAGTTCCGAGCAGGATGCACAAGGGCAAGTTTTACGCCCTGCCACAAAGCCCGCAGTTGTATAAACAACTCCTCATGATAGCCGGCTTTGATAGGTACTATCAAATTGTAAAGTGTTTGAGAGATGAAGATTTAAGAGCTGACAGACAGCCCGAATTCACACAAATAGATCTTGAAATGAGCTTCGTCGATCAGGAAGATGTTATGAACCTTACTGAAAGTTTGATAAAGTATGTAGTTGAGAAAACACTTGGCTTGGAATTAAATGAGCCATTTCAAAGAATGACTTATGACGAAGCTATGGATAAATATGGAAGTGATAAGCCAGATTTGAGGTTTGGCTTGGAGCTTGAAGATGTGAAAGATGCAGTTAAAATTTTGAATCTAAGAATATTTGAAGCAGAAGCGGTTAAGGCATTGAGAGTTGATGCTTTATTCTCAAGAAAAAAGATAAAGGAGTTTGAGAACATTGTTAAGCTTTACAAAGCAAGGGGACTTGCGTGGATATCTCTCAAAGATGGCAGTGTCTCTGGAAGTTTGAGTAAATTTGCAACAGATGAATTTTTGAAAAGAATAAATTTGAAAGAGGGAGAAACTATTTTCATAGTTGCTGGTGATAAAAGTATTGTCAATACTTCACTCGGACAGTTGAGATTGGCACTTGGAAAGGAGTTGAACCTTATCAATGAGGATGAATTCAAATTTTTGTGGGTTACTGACTTCCCAATGTTTGAATACGATGATGAAGAGAAAAGATTGGTCGCTCAGCATCACCCATTCACGAAGCCAGAGGTTGTCTCTGAAGAATTAGAGAAACATCCTCTGAGTGTAAAAGCTCTTGCTTATGACATTGTTCTTAATGGATGGGAGCTCGGCGGAGGCAGTATAAGAATAGAAAACATTGATTTGCAGAGGAGAATATTTAAGCTCATAGGTTTAAGTGATGAAGAAGCAGAGAAGAAATTCGGTTTTCTTCTAGAAGCCTTGAGATATGGAGCACCTCCTCATGGAGGACTTGCAATAGGCCTTGATAGACTTGCAACATTGCTTTCAAAACAAACTGACATAAGGGAATTCATCGCATTTCCAAAGAACAAATCTGCTGAGAACCCTATGGACGGCAGTCCCTCTGAAGTTGATCCAAGACAACTTGAGGAACTTGGCATTTCAATTAGGAAATAAGCTGAGTTTTACTAAGTAATACTTTGGAAATCTTTTCTCTTTTCTGTTAATTGTTTCAACTGTCTCTACAGGAAGCCCAACATAAACAGAGTAATCATTTGTTTTTCCCATCAGTACTAAGTCAATAAACTTCTTATTAACATAGAGAACAACCTTCTTGCTTAACTCATTCTTGTAAAAAATTCTGAATGAGTCCTTCAACCTTAAGTAAGCTAATCTTTCCTTTGGAATTTCTCCAAACTCCTTGTTAAGAACCGTGCCTCCCACGAATTTGCCTTCAAAAGTTTTGCCCTTTATCTTATTATACTCATCCTTTATAATCTGTGTGATCCTGCTGGAAGTTATTCTGTAGAAAGAGTCAATCTTATCTAAACTGTTAACAACTTCATCACCAAGGTTTAGGAACAATCTGGAATTGATAAATTTTTTAAGTGAATTATCCGCACCTATTTGGGATAAGAACTCACTTTTAGACAAAATGTTGTATGCAGGTATTAGGAAATTGTTGATGAAGAAACCTCCTTCATAAAGCTTCCACTTCTTGCTATCAAAGAATCTCTGCAGGAATAATTTATTAAATTTAGATTTCTCTTTGGTTTTCTTAATCTTATCTAAATATTCTTCAGGAACAGGTGCTTCTTCCAAATTATCTAAGCCGTCAAAGATCTTAACAAGCAACGCCTCTAAATCAACGGCATTTTTTACATCCAATAATCTCCTGTAATAACTTACCTTACCCTGTCTGTAATTTTCTACATTAGCTCTTAAATCATTAGTTCCTCTTATTTGATCAAGATTTATGTTTTTATTACCATGCTCCTTATCTGTTCTTGTCAACTTATTAACTATAGTTGCTAAATTAGGCATATTATGTTTTTCTCCAAACTCTTTTAGTTGGTTTAATTTAAGATTTGTATCCTCTAAACTATCGTGAAGCATCGCTGCCGCAAACATTTCGTCTCTGATATCACTTTTTTTAAGAACAACTTTCAAAAGATTCAGAGCTGCTCTATATGGGTGCGAAAAGTACGCTTTCCCTGTTTCTCTCTTCTGTTGCCCATGAAGATACGCTGCTAAGACAGTTGAGTGTAAAGCTCCCGCAGATAAAAGGTCTTCTAACCTAAAATACTTGAGGTAAGCGTAAGGAAAATCTGTATTTTCATCAATAAGAACTCTTTCTGCAAAATAAACATTTTTGAAAGCGTCTTTTACTTTTTCCTCCTCAAGATCTAAAATGCCCTCTAACTTTTTGTCTTTCATAATGTTAGAAATTACAGAATCAACATTTTCTTTATTTTTCGGTTCGTTCAGCATTGATTCGTAACAATGACTCATCATATAAAAGTTTTATTATTTTCTTAACTTCTCAATGGTTACTTAACCTATTTATATTTGTTCTTCTTCTTTATCCTTATGAAGGAAGCAATGTTTTATAGGAAGCTGGATAATAATATGATTGTGTGCGACCTCTGTCCGAAGCACTGCTTAATTAAGGAAGGTGAGTTTGGTTTCTGCGGTGTGAGGAAGAATATTGACGGAAAGCTTTACACACTGAATTATGGAAAGCCAGCTGCAATAAGCTTAGATCCTATTGAGAAAAAGCCGATGTACCACTTTCTTCCAGGTGAGAAAGCACTCTCCATTGGAACTGTGGGATGCAACCTTGCATGTCTTAACTGTCAAAACTTTGAGCTTTCAAGGACAAGAGCTGATGAGGTTGAACTTCCCTTTGTGAGTCCAGAGGAGATTGTGCAGAAAGCTTTGGATATGAATGTGAAAATAATCGCATACACTTACAACGAGCCAACGGTCTTCTTTGAGTATGCACTTGACATTATGAAACTTGCTCATAAGAATGATTTGAAGAATGTTATTGTGAGCAACGGATACATAAGTCCAGAGGCTTTAAGTGAGTGGACGCCCTATTTAGATGGAGCAAATATTGACCTAAAATTTTTCACAGATGAAAAATACTTTAAAGTTACAAGCGGACATTTGAATCCCATTCTTGAAACCTTAAAATCTCTGAAAAGAGCTGGTGTCTGGTTTGAAATAACCAACCTCCTCATACCAAACTACAATGATGACAAAGCAGAGATAAGTGCAATGGTAGATTGGATTAAGAATACTTTAGGTGGGGATATTGTGCTTCACTTCTCAAGATTCTTTCCAATGTACAAAATGCAGAATGTTGAGCCAACTCCCTTAGATAAGATTGTTGAAGCTTATAACATCGCTAAAGAAAAGCTGAACTTTGTTTATGCTGGTAACATCCCCCACACGGACATGGACAATACTTACTGTCCAAAATGCGGAAAGCTCCTCATTGAAAGAGTTGGCTTCGATGTGGTTAAGAACAACATTGTTGATGGAAAATGCAGGTTCTGCGGTGCTGAAATTCCCGGAGTATTTGCGGATTCTACTAAATAGCTTTTTTATTTTATAACATCTAAAAATTTTTGTATGAAACTCATTTTAGCTGTGATTGTATTATTAATAATCCCAAATGTTGTTGGTTCAAGCATAAGCATAGATACTGTTCATCCCGGAGGAAACATAAGCTTCCAAGTTTCTGCGTTCAAAACGAGTAGAAAATCATCAGTGAATACTATTGCTCTCTGCGGTGATAAACTGTTTGTTTGGAAGAGCCGAGCAGCTAAGGGGATGAACAAATTTAACTTCTCATTTAAAAATCCTC
>JAMOQB010000026.1 GCA_027064225.1 Candidatus Woesearchaeota archaeon
AAGAAGATAAGAAGTAAGAGCTTATTGTCAAATGAACTCAAGCAAAAGCCCTCCAAGAACTTGGTCTCTGATAAAAACTTCGTGCCAGTTGCAGTTGAGCTTTTAGATGCGAAGAATAAGAAAAAGGAGATATTAACACCAAAACTTAAAGCAGAGGTTGAGGAGATATCAAAAGTATCAGTTCCAAAAAGAGTTTACAAATCCTACACTACAACAACAATAGCGTCTGTCTCAAACATGATGGTTAGAGGCCTCTCCTCTAAACTGTTGGAACTTTATCCAGATTTCTTCAGAAGTTTTTACAAAAAATTAAGGTCTGCTGAGATTCCTCTGCTCTCAAACACATACATAAACATAATGCTCTTCTTTATGATACTCACAGCACTTGTATCCTTCTCAACATCTTTAGTTGTCTTTCTTGTAACCTCCACAAAGTTTTTAGTAGCCCTTGCTAAATCTCTGCTAATATCCTTACTCTCATCTGCGGGAGTTTTTGCAATGTTCTACTTGTATCCAACTTCATTAATTGCGGAGAAGAACAAGGACATTAGGAGAAACCTTCCTTTT
The DNA here is from genome assembly GCA_027064225.1 of Candidatus Woesearchaeota archaeon. GTDB lineage: Archaea > Nanobdellota > Nanobdellia > Woesearchaeales > WAPY01 > WAPY01. Next base: position 568 of record JAMOQB010000026.1, read on the forward strand.
GCAATCAATCAGATGGCCGCCATTGCCTCAGCGGACCTGCCTCCTTTAACTATATTTAAAATAGTTGCTTCAAACAATGAGTATGGCGAAGTGTCAAAAGAGCTTGCAAAGATTGTGAATTATGTGGAAATATTCGGCATAGATTTTTTAGTTGCTGTTAAGTCAGTTGCATCAACAACTCCTAATGAGTTCTTTAAAGATTTCTTGCAAGGACTTGTTTTGACTGTGAATTCTGGAGAGAAACTTGACACATACCTGAAGCAAAAGGCTAAGGAAGCACTTGGTATATATGAGAGAGAAATAGAAAAGTATAATGCAACCGTATCAACTTTGTCCGATATATACACGGCAATATTAATAGCGGCTCCTCTATTGATGATATCCTCATTGTCATTAATACAGATGATTGGAGGAAAGATAGCAGGTTTTGGAGTTGGCTTTTTGATGGCAGTTACAACATATGTTGTTCTCCCAGTGTTGAATTTGCTGTTTATTATGATTGTCAGAATGATAAGAACATCTGTGTGAGGTAACTATGAAATTTAAATTTGAAGGAAGGCATTATTTTGCCATTGGAATAGGATTAATGTTTATGTTTATTAGTTTTGTCCTCTTTTCAAAGACACCCCTCTTCTCGGTGTTCTTTGGACTATCCCTACTTATAGCTTTGTCGCAATTCTTTATAGACATAATCAATGAGACAAAACTCCAAGCGGACATACAGAAGAATTTTCCGAACTTTGTCAGAAACTTTGTAGGTAATGTCAAATCGGGGATTCCTGTTGTTACTGCAGCTATTCAAGCGGCGGATGCTGATTATGGGTTGCTTACTCCTTATGTTCAAAAATTGAAGTATCAGCTGGAGTGGAATGTTCCGTTTCACAGAGCCTTCCAAAACTTTGCCAATGCAACACATAACCCCATGGTTCAGAAAGCTCTTTCAACTGTTATAGAGGCAGAGAAAGCTGGGGGGAATATTGAGGATGTTTTGGAAGCTGTTACAAACTCCCTTGTTCAAATACAAGAGTTGAAAGAGAAAAGAAAGGCGGCTATGCACTCACAAATAGTCCAAAATTACATTATCTTCTTTGTGTTTATTGCGGTGCTCATCGTTATTCAGAACTTTTTAATACCCTATATGTCAAGGGTTGGCTCAGCTAATTCACTGGGCGTAGGTTTGAACATAGGAGCTCGGTCAGGAGTGAAAATTAATTTTTCCTCTCTTAGTTCGTTTATGACTACTGCTCCAAATTGGTTTGTCAGCACAAACGGTATATTTATGATGCTTGCTCTCATACAAGCCTTCTTTTCAGGGATTGTTATTGGGATCATGAGTGAGGGAAATGCTAAGTATGGTTTGAAGCACTCTCTTATATTAATGACAGCTTCTTTTTTCTTGATGACTCTTGCCCAAATACTTTTTTAAAGAGTAAAGTTTTAAAATGACTCCGCCTTGTTGCTCAATATGTATGTTTTCAAACTTAAATGCCCACATTGTGGTAATGAGATGCTTTACTCATCTAAAACAAGATTTATTAAAGGTAAGAGAAAGAGGTGTGTTTACTGCGGAAAGAGCTTTGAAGTTAGCTCAGCAGTTGTAAAGGACTTGAATGCAATTAACACTAAAATGAGAGAAACAAAATGAGCGGTTTAACTTTTAAAATTTATCTTGATAAGTCTGTAGAAGAAAATGCTTCTCTATACTTTCAAAAGCTTAAGGTTTTGAAGAAGAAATTAGCAGGAGCAGAAAGGACTATTTTGAAGATGGAAAAGAAGCTTTCAAGGAATGTGCATAAGCAGGAAG
>JAMOQB010000027.1 GCA_027064225.1 Candidatus Woesearchaeota archaeon
ACTTTGGTGGCTTAGCTATCTCTGTCTTTGAACCGCAAATTGGGCAAACCCTTTTCATAGTGTAGAAACCGCACTTAGGACACTTCATTATTTCCTTCATTTTTCATCACGGACAAACTCAAAAGCACCCTTATCCCTCGGAAGGTTCTTCTCTAAAAACTCAAGCATCTTAGATAAAACGGCTTCGTCATCTTTGTAATTATCTGAAATTATTTCAACAAGGTATGAAGCTGAACCTGCATATTTAATCAGAATATCAACATCCTTAGTTTTAAAACTCAAAAGTTTTTCCATGAGTTTTCTAACAACTTCAACACCGTTTGGTTCAAATGACATAAGTTTTAGTATTCCCTTAACTACTTTCTTCTTTGGCTTTATTCTCTCCTTAACAAGTTCGTAAAGCTTCTCTGCAATTTCAGGTTTTATGCCGAATTTTTTGAGGTCTGAGACAGAGAGTTCGTCATCAACAATATCGTAAAAGCATTCATATACATAGTCATAATGTTTGAGTATCGGCTTTGCTATGGAATAATAAAGCTCTTTATAATCAGTTTTAAGAATCTGAGTGGCTAAGTATTCAATAATTTTCTCAGCAGTTTGCTCCTGTTTAATCTGCTCAATTTTATTTCTGTGCTGAATCTTAGTAACTCTTCTCAATGAGAGGTCAATGTGCCCGTTTGAATAAACTCTCAAAACCTTGCACACGATAATCTTGTCCGGCTTAACATATGCTGAGAGGTTTCTTATCCTTCCCGGGCTAATTTCAGAAATGTGAATTAATCCTTGTTTATCATACTCCTCCAAGTTGACAAAAGCGGAGTGGGGGTTAACTTTAACAACTCTGCAAAGGACAATCTCCCCCTCCTCAGGATAACCCTGCCTCCTGTAAAGAAGGTTCATTTTACTCCAAAACCTCTAATACTTGAGCTTTAATCTTAACCTTTCCTCCAGTCGGCTCTGCAAGGACATTGCCGCAAACCAAGCACTTAACTTGAGTTGATGCCTTGCCAAAGATTATTTGCTCATTCTTGCATTTTGGACATCTCACCTTAACAAACCTTGAATTTGGCTCCTCTATTTTAACCATAAAAACACCTCCAAATGTGATATTAAAGAAGAGAATGAGAAGAGTTTTTAAATCTTGTGATTGAACAGCAAAGAATAAAGAATAATAAAAATCACCTTATCTTTGAACCGTCAGGCATGTCCACTCTTATAATCTCCTCATCTGTCCTAAGGGGTTTGTCAAGATAAACTGCTTGCTTAGATATAGTTTTCAAACCAAGAGCTAAAAATTCGTCAAGGTTTAACTCTTTAACAGGCGTTTTTTCTATGCCTTCCACAAATACTGAGCTTCCCGGCCTTGAGTTTGGAGCTTCAAGAACCTTAACAGCTTCTCCATTGTCAGCTGCGAGAAGCATGCCCTGACTCTCAACACCCCTAAGTTTTGCATGCTTCAAATTGGCGACGATAATTATGTGTTTGCCGATGAGCTCCTCTGGTTTGTAATATTTTTTAAGACCAGCAACAAGTTGCCTCTCCTCATCGCCTAAACCTATTTTCAAAACATAGAGTTTGTCCGCGTTCGGATGATCGCTAACCTCTTTAACAACTGCAACTCTTAAATCAACCTTTGAAAAATTGTCCATTTTTTCCACCTCTCTATTATTTCCTTTGTTAAGATGATTTTTTTCCAAGAATTCGTCAAATTCCTTATCTAATTTCCTGATAACAATCTTTGCTTTTCCAATTCTTTTGTTTGGCAGGTTAAAGTTTATGTCTGAAAAGTTCAACTCGTCAGAACATCCAAGCTGAACTTCTAACTGCCTGCTGTAATTTGGGAGAATTGGCTTTAAGAGAATTGAGAGTATTTTCACAATGCCAACGGTGAAGCTTACAACTCTATGGGCCTCTTCAAATCTTGATCTGTCTTTAATCATCTTCCAAGGAGCATTATCCTGGAAAAACTTATTTCCAATATCACTTATTTCAAGAATCTTCTTAACTGCCAAGCTAAGGTTGAAATCAAGATACGCATCTACTACTTCATCAGCAAGTTTTAATACTTCCTCCTGCATATTTTTAAATTCAAAATCTGTTATCTCTGAGTTGAAATTTTTATTTGTGAAACTCAAAACTCTGTAAGAGAAATTTGCTATGTTGCCTATGAGATTTGAGTTTATCTTCTCCTTGAAATCTTCAAAGTCAAGGTTAATATCAGAAAGCTTTCTTGAGAGATTTACTGCAAAGTAGAACCTTAAAAACTCTGGATCAACCTTTGAGCTCAAAAATCTTGAAGCTGTTATAAATGTGCCCCTTGACTTTGACATTTTCTCTCCGTTGATGTTGACAAATCCGTGGACAACTTCCGCATATGGAAGAGAAAATCCTCCACTTATAAGGAGAGCCGGCCAAAACAAAAAGTGGAAGTATGTAATGTCCTTACCAATGACATGTATTATTTTAGCTCTGTCGCTCTTCCAATAATCCTCAAAGTTTCTTCCATGCTTATCGCAGTAATTCTTAGTGCTTGCTATATAACCAATAGGCGCATCGAACCAAACATAGAAAAAGTTATTAGGATCATTAGGTATGGGAAAACCAAAATATGGTTTTGGTCTGCTAATCGCCCAGTCCTTCAAGCCCTTGTTTATCCAAGTCATCATAGAATTTACTATCTCTTTAGGAAGTTGAGGATTAGACAGTAGCCAATCTTTAAGCTCATTAGACAATGCACTAAGCTTAAAAAAATAGTTGTTGCTCTTCTTAATAACTGGCTTGGCTCCGCAAATAGCACATTTAGGATTAATTAAATCTGTTGCATTGTAGACAGCTCCGCACTTCTCACACACATCACCATATTGGCTCTCAGCCCCACACACAGGACATGTACCCCTAACTAATCTATCAGGCAGAAACATCTTGTCATACTCGCAGTAGAGCTGTTCAACCTCTTTCTTGTAAATTAAGCCCTTCTTCAACGCCTCGTTGTATATGTAGTATACAAGCTCCTGATTTTCAGGACTGTCAGTTAGATAAAAATTATCAAAGGAAACCTCAAAAGCGGTAAGGTCTCTATAATGCTCCTTATGAGATTTTAAGATTAACTCTCTAGGAGATACGCCCTGCTTCATAGCATTTACCTGTATGGGAGTTCCATGCGTGTCATCAGCACAGATGTAAAGAACATCTTTGTTTAGAAGTCGCAAAGCCCTAACAAAGATATCAGTTGAAATATACTCTAAAAGATGGCCTATGTGTATTGAACCATTAGCGTAGGGTAAAGCTGCTGTAACAAGTATGTGATTATCCTGTCTTGATAAAAGCTTAGCCATAAAAAAGAAATAGAAGAGTTATTTAAAAAGTTTTTCAACTATTGAGGAATCTCTTTGAGTTTTTTCGTTATGTATATTGGCTCGCCGCACTTCTCACACTTAAAGACAAATGCCTGCACAGATTTTCTAACTTTTTTACCCTTGGTCTCATCAAAAACTTGGAAGGAAACACTCTTTCTCTTAAAAGGAATCTGAACTTCACCCTTATGCCCGCACTTTGGACAAACATATTGAATATTAAGTATGAGCTCAGCTTCATACTCCTTATCTGGAAGAGAAAATCCGCACTTTGGACAAACATAAACGCCGGCTTTCTTATCTGGCTTGCCTCGAGAATTTCTCGGCCTTGCCATTGGCTCACCGCACTTTGGGCACTTAAGCTTAAAAGCCCAAGCACGCACACTGCCAGAACCAACATCTCGGTCCGTATAATAAAAAAGCTCATTCGCACTCTTTGGCTCCTGCAACATAATAAACCACCAGACAAAACAAAAACAAATTTCTTTAAAAAATTATCGCAATGCAATTGGAAAAAGAGCAAAAGTTTCTAGAGCAATATATGGAAAAAATAAAAGCAAGACAATTTTTTATATATGAGGACTTCAGAATAATGGAAATAAGCAATGCTCAAACTCAAGAGAAAACTCAAACAGAGAGAATAAGTTTAGAAACCTGCCTTGAGATGTGAATTACTCTAGAGTTGTTAAAATAGCAAGATTTAAATAGAAGACAGTTCTCATAAAAACATGGGAAAAGAAAAATTATACACCGCCTTAAAAGGAACAATTGTTCTTTACAAAAGAGGAGCAATTCCAACAGAAAAAGTTTGGAATGTTATTTTTGAAACAATCAAATTTGGCGATGAAAGGAGCATAAAGTTCTTACCAGAAATGTTGAAAGAGATTTACAGAAGAGATGAAGATTTTTATAATAAAGAAAGGGATAAACTATTTAATTTAATACAAGTTGCAATTCACAAAAAACATTCACCTTCAGCAGAGGGAACTTTAGAAGAAATCATGACGCACCTCCAGGACCCAACAAAAATAAAAGTTGCAAGAAAGGAAAACAAAAAACCAAGATATATAAATAATCCTTATGCTTCTTATCAAAGAACATAAAACAAACAGATATTTTTAGTTTTGGTAATATAAACTATTTTCTCTTAATAACTCTGCCAGGAATTCTTTTGTTTCTAAATCCTCACCTTCCAAAAACTTTATAAAACATTGTAACTTAACTAATTCTACTGTGAATGTAAAAGAACATTTCAGAAGAAATTGGCAGACCTATTTAATAGTAGGGTTGTTATTATTGGTATTATTAGTATTAATTGGTAATTCCTTTACATCTAGATCTACAAATTTTGCAAGTGAAACTAACACTCGTTTCAGTAAAAGTTACCCTATAAATCCTGCTGTTAGTTATGAAGGTTCTTATTACAATGGTGAAATTGGAGAAAAGAAGATAACTCAAGCGAATATTGAGTTAGAAACAGAGAATTACTTCGGTTCTAAAAATAGTATCATAAATTCTATTAAGGCAAAGAAAGGCGTAATCCTTGATGAAGGGGAGTATAAAGATAAAGACAATAAAAAAAGTTTATATCTAAGTGCAAAGGTTCCTTCTGAAGAACTCGATGCTCTATTGGAAGAGTTGAAAACTTTTGCAGATGTAAAAAGTTTAAGTATTAATACTCAAGATGTAACTAAAAACTATGGTGATTATTCAGATAGGTTAAGCAGATATGAAGAGCAGATAAAGAAGTATAAAGATATGTTAAAAAGAAACATTTCTATAGAAGACGAAATTAAGATTCAGAACAGAATTGATCAATTAGAAGATCAAACATTCTATTTAGAAAAAAGGATGAGCGAAATTGATGATGAAGTTAATTATTCTAAAGTTTATATTACCCTAAGAGAAAAACAATCTGTTTTAGAAAGCGTTGATTTCTTAGGATTTAAAGAGAGTGCAAAATTATTCTTGAATTCGTTAAATACTGCCTTTAGATTAGTTATAATATTGATTGGTTTCTTACTGCCTTTTGGAGTTATTTATTTAATTTATAAACTGATAAAAAGATTTTTTAAAAAGTAGAAAGATTAAATTAATTGTTTCTTTTGTTTTAATTCTAAAAATGTACCTAAAGATTTATCTAAAGGCTTATTCGCTATTAAAAAAATTTTTAACTACCGCATACTCCTCTTTTAAATTGTCAATATCATTTATCTTATCTTTTATAGAAACTTCCATAATTATAGGACAATCCAATTTTTTCACTGATTTAAACTTATTTAAATCTTCACAAAATAACAACTGTTAATAATCACTAACTTTTTGCTTATACTCTGAAAATCGCCTATCGCTAAAATGAACATGAGATATTTTTTCTTTAAATTTTTGATCAACCTTCTGCCACCCTTTTCATTGCTTAGTGACTGAATAATAGAATCAATACAGAGAAGGGCATTATTGCTACGATTCAGTAGCGAAACATTTATATAAGAGTGATGCTTACTCACTTTTACCATGGAAAAAGAAAGTTTAGAAGAAAGATTAAGTAACTTAGATGCCTTAAATGAGGACTTAAATCTAAACAATGAGAGATTTGAAAGCTATATAAAGTCATTAGAAGCTAAAAGAGATTATGCTACTTGGGAGAGTTATGACCAAATAAAAAAGGGAGTTGAGTTTATCTATAAGGAAGTATCATCACAAAAAAATCAAACCTTCAAAGAAAGAGAAGAAATAACATTTACATTGCTAACGATTATTGAAGGTCTTGAAAATCTTCAAATGTATAATGCTCCATGGATTAAAGAGAGAGAAGATTACAAGACAACATTAGATAAGATAGGAACAATTTTAGATAAGCTCAAAAATAAAAAAGACGGAAATTATGAGAGAATGAATATCATTGAAACAAGATTGAAAGGACTTAAGGACATGTATTCTGAAGAAAAATAAACAAACTCTCACTTTTCTTATTATTTCTTACTGATTATCTGGTGCCTAAGGATCAATAAAAGAATAAAAACTATAAAAAGAGTTCTTAAAAATAGATATACAGAATGTAGTTTCATAAAATAAATTATCAAAAAGATAGTTTAAAATAAACAAATTCTTTCAAAAAAATGCCTCATAGAAGATTACAATAATTTCTTAAAGTATTTAATAAGAACTAGCAATAAGAATATTATCAAAATATTTAATAAATAATTAAAAAGTGCAACAGAGATATAAAAGTAATTATGCTCAAAGATTTTTATAAATTATCAATAATTCTTGCAACATCTATTTTCACAATTTAACCAAAAAACAACAAGCAAAAAACAAGGAAAAATCTTTCAAAAAGCCAGCAGAAAAATGTATCAAAATGAAAAAATATTTAAATTCCACACAATTTGTTTACAAAGGTACAGGATAATTAACAGCAGATAATAGAAATATAACCTTAATTAACAGGTTAAAACTGCAAAAAACAAGCATTTTAGAGCGTGAAGAGGGCAAAAGCTAAAAATCACAAAAAATCCCTTAATTAACAAGGTGCAAACTGTCAAAATGAAACGCGGAGCAATCTATGTAAGGGTCTCAACTGAAGAGCAGGCCAAAGAGGGTTTTAGTATAAACAGTCAGATAATGGACTTAAAGGATTATGCTAAAAACAACAACATAGAAATCGTAAAAATCTTCAAAGATGAGGGGGTTTCAGGAGCCAAATTTGATAAAAGAGAAGGCCTACAAGCAATGATTAAAAGTGCCGATAAGGGCGAATTTGATGTTTTGTTAATATATTCCTATAGCCGATTAGGAAGGGATAACTACGAAACAGAAGGCATAGTCAGGCATCTTTTAAAGCTAAAAATAGATGTAATAAGTTTAAAAGAGCAGTATGGACAGGACCCTGTTGGTGTCTTAATACGACAAATCATCGGCGCCATAAATGAATTTGAGAGAAATCAGATTGTTGAAAGATTGTTTGATGTCATGAAAAACAAAGCAAAGGCAGGATTCACTCAAAATAGGCCTCCTCTCGGCTATAAAATGTTTGATAAGATGATCATAGTAGATGAAGTTGGAAAAGAGAAGGTTTCAAGAATATTCAACATGAGAAAAGAAGGTTACTCGCTCAAAAAAATAGCAGAAGAAGTTGGCTTGACAAGAGCTGGCGTGCTTAAAATACTAAAAAACAGGTTTTATTTAGGTTATGTAAAATTCAAAGGTCAAGAATTTAAAGGCAGGCATGAACCTATAATCAGCGAGGAACTCTTCTATGCAGTCAACAAGAATAACAAAAAAGTTCAATAGATTATCAAAATATTTAATAGAACTCTCAGACCAATCTTGTTTATATTCTGTAATAATTTATCAAATAATTCAATAAAGAGAAGTGTTACTTAACAGAAACAATAAGAACTATTACAAAATAGTGAATAATATACTCAAAAGAATATAAACTAAAGAAATTAAAGTAAGGAATATATCATAAAATACATATTAAAGAAGTTATAAATGTCTGTTTATAAAAGAAATGGTCTTAATAACACTCAAAAGTGAGAGTTAAAACAGAGATTAGTTAAAAAGTTAAAGAAATTATCAAAAAATATTAACAAGAAGAAACGCATAAGAAAATAGGCACCAGAGTTTTATCTGTAAAAGTGAGAAAAAGTTTTATAAAGGTTGAGAATACTTTCTTGCTTCGGCTAAGTGTTCCTGTTCCTTCTTTTTTCCGATGGAGTAAATATCTAAAAGAGAAGAACCTTCCAAAACAGAAAGCTCCTCATCACTTATGTGAGGATAATTTTCATCATTTTGCCTGTATAAAAAGGATGACAATTTGAGGAGATTTTCTCTAAAAACGCTTAAGTTATCAAATAATTTACTGCCTTTCATGATTTTATTTGGAGGGTTCTTTAAGAGACAGTTATAAAGGGCAAAAGTGAGAGCTCTTGCACTTTCTTGAGCATATGAAGTTTTTTTGGCAGAATCATGATGATTATTAATAAGGTTCAAAAATGTGGCTTTATATTTGTCAAAGGTTTCTAAAAAGTTTGTATTATTTTTTAAGTACAAACTAAAGAAAAGATTTTTCATTTCTTCAAGATAACCCACATCCTTTTCATTTAATTTATTCAAACCTAATTTAGAATAAAGATTAAAGAAGATCCTATTTTTATGAGCTGAAATACTTTCTTCCTTATTAACAATGTCTTCCAAACTTTTATTTTCCATCAATGAGTAGTAACAACAACTAATATTTAAATCTTTCTTTTTTGGCAGTGAGTAATTATTAGTTTCATACTTATTTATGCAACCTCTTTGCCAAATATTTGAAAGTTTAAAACAAGAAAAGTGCAACAAAACTGATCATTGCAAAGATTAAACTTGATTTTGAAAATCCGATAATATCCATAAGATAACCAAAGAAAGAATTCCCTATTATTGAAGAGATTCCTAAAGTAAGATAAGTTAAACCAATAGCAATTGCAGTATGTTCTTTAACCTCTGCTGCTCTTGCAACAAGCAAAACTTGAGAATAGTTGAGCAATGCACCATACAAGAATATGAAAATTAATGCCATGGATCTTGTTCTAACAAAGGAAAAACCAAAGTAAAATAACGCAAAAAATGCAAAGAACCATTTGACTTGTTTCTTCTTTGACACTTTATCTGAAAAATGTTTAAGAAAATGAAATGTTAAAAATCCGGAAAAGTTTAAAAGCAGATAAGCGAAGAGAGCATAATTGTAAGACAAAAATTTCGAAAAGAACAAACCATAGCTAACCAATAGAAACCCTATTAAGGAAATACTTAAATAAACTCGTTTATATTGAAAAATTAAGTTAAAATCAAACTTTGGATTCTCAAATTTCACATCTTTTGGTTCATAAATTTTGAATAATAAAAGGTAAATTGAAAATAACGCGGGAATCAAGGAAATGAGAAAAATAACTCTGATATTTACATGCAGCAAATTTAACAATACAAGTGAAATCAACGCGCCGAGTATTGCTCCTGCTTTATCGAACTGCCTTTGAAATGTAAAGTATTTTCCCTTCTTCTCATCTTTCACATCAAGGCTTATCAATAAATCCCTAGGCGTTCCTCTAATGCCTTTTCCAATTCGATCAATCCATCTAATTAACGCAGCATAAAAAGGACAATAAACAAATGCCAAGAATGGTTTTGCAATGTTGGAAATAATATAACCAACTACTGCAAAAATTTTAACCTTTTTAGTTTTTTCAATAGCATAACCAATTATCAGAGGCAAAGCTTTAGCAAAGAATTCAGCAATACCCTCAACAAAACCAAGAAAAGTATTATTTGCACCTAAAGATTTCAAAAATATTGGAAATAAAGGAACAATCATCTCACTGCTAACATCAGTAAAAAAACTATTCCACGCTAGCAGTATGAGGTTTTTTCCATGTTTATCATTAGGATTTCTATTAGGTTTCACTGAAGAAGTGAATCAGCTATAGATTTAAAAAATTTACTTCAGACAGGCATAATAAAAAAGCCCAAAAATCTTTTGAATTTCTTTTCTGTAAAGAATAACTTGTAATTTGCTTTGGTTTTGCCAAAGGCAATTTTTCATCAACTTTTAGTTTCAATAAGTGGGGAGGCTAAATATACACTTCAATGAAATCTCCTTTCATTCCAGAAGCAAGATATTTAATTCCATTAATCTTAAATTGCTTTTTGGAAAGTTTATGATTATGTCTTCCAATAACAAGTTTAGGTTTTATCTATCCGTGATATGTTAAGTGCAATTTCACAAGTCAGCTTCGAAATATTTATATTACTTCTTTGCGTTATGTGTATTATGAGAAAAGTAAGCCTAATTTTTGGACATCCAAAGAATATTGTTATAAAAAAGCTGAAATTGTTTGATGAGATAGAGAAAAATTTAGGAACTACGATAATTCAAATTTCCAAATTCAGATATGTGTTTAATTATCAAAAGATTTTATTCGAAATAAGATTTTGTTATAATCCTAAAAAAGATGCTTCCTATTTAGATTCAAAAAAGTACATAAAGCAAAATTTTGATGATGATGTTCCAGAATCTGCAAGAGATTTAATAAAAAGAATTAAAACTAAATTTATTATTTTCTTTGGTATTTGTGGCTCAACAAAAACAAATTCAAATGTTGGAGATGTTTTTATTCCTATTTCAACGAGAAGATTATATTTTAAGGGAAAAGTCATAACAAAAAGAGAAATTTTATCTCTAAAACCTTCCAATATCATCAAAATAAATAATATCTTAAAAAATAGGATTAGTGGAAAAACTGCTAATGATTTAACAACGAACATAACAGCTTTTTCTGATAATTTAAGAGATGTAACACTTGAAGAATATGAAAATCGCATAAGAAGTTATGCTGATATTGTCCAAAAAGAATTGTATGAAATAGTCAGAGGGATTAAAAACAAGAAAGTAAGTTTTGGTGCAATTTTAATTTGTTCAGATACTCCTAAAGAAAAGCTTAAACCTAAGCACAATTTCAAATTTAAAGAAAAATATTCAGAAACTTTAATTGAAACAATAAAACTTGTGGCTAACTCACGAAACTCTTCGGAAGCTAACGCCTCCTCGCCTCGCAAAGTTCAGGTCTGCTGACAAGTGGATATGTGGCTCACCGGCACTCCCACAAATGGTTATATGACTTCACATATTTAAGATATTTCATATCCAAAAACAAGCTTTACTCACTCATAAGCTGTACAAAAGAAAAGCATAACACTTCCTGAGTTAAAACAGAAATGCTAGCTTATTTCCAGAACTCAGAAAGCTTCTTGTTTTTGAGAGAGATGATTTCTGTCTCTACAATTGGATTTAT
>JAMOQB010000028.1 GCA_027064225.1 Candidatus Woesearchaeota archaeon
CAAGTGTTTAAACTGCCTCCTAACTTCATCAACAACTGCAGAAGCAGTCCTTCCAACAGCCCTCAAAGCCATGGAAGAAAACAAGAAAGGCAGCATAGAACCTATCAAGATTCCGAGCATAACATTAGGCCTCAAAATCTCGGTGACTGTGTGAGGAAAACTCGTCTTCAGAGTTGCTATCAAAGCAAGTCCTGTCAAAGCAGCTGAACCAATAGCAAAACCTTTGCCCGTCGCAGCGGTAGTGTTGCCCAAGGCATCCAAAGCATCAGTTCTCTTTCTGACAACCTCACTCTGACCACTCATCTCAGCAATGCCCCCAGCATTATCCGCAACAGGACCATAAGCATCCGTAGCTAAAGTTATTCCCAAAGTGCTCAGCATACCAACAGCTGCCAAAGCAATGCCGTAAAGCCCAGCTGTAACATTTTGAGCTCCATTGGAGAGATAAAAACTCAAGAGCGAGACAACTGAAATAGAAACAACAGGCCAAAAGGTGCTTGACATACCAACAGCTAAACCATCAATCATAACAGTAGCAGCTCCTGTAAGAGATGACTTCGCCAAAAGCTTGACAGATGTGTACTTACTAGAAGTGTAATATTCAGTTGTCCAGCCGATAAAAACTCCAACGAGAAGTCCCAAAATCAAAGCGATGTAGAGAGATGTTGAAAAGCCAAACCACTTAACAAACAGGAATGAAAGAACAGCAATCACTAAAGACGCTGCCAAAGTTCCCTTCTTAAGTGCAAAGAGTAAAGAACTCTGATTAGCCCTCTCGCTAGACCTAACGAAGAAGAAGCCAAAGATCGATGCCAAAATTCCAGAGGCAGCGATGCTTAATGGCAGTAGGATTGCGTTCCATGATTTAAAAGCTGCGAAGCCAAGAGCAATCGCTGCAATTAAACTATCAACATAACTCTCGTAAAGGTCAGCTCCCATGCCCGCAACATCTCCAACATTATCACCGACATTGTCAGCAATAACCGCAGGGTTTCTAGGGTCATCCTCGGGGATACCCTTCTCAACCTTACCAACAAGATCAGCACCAACATCCGCAGCTTTAGTGTAAATTCCTCCACCCAAACGAGCGAAGAGTGCAACTGAACTAGCACCCATACCAAAGGCGAACATGGCGGCAGAAGCAGAACTTGGACCGTAAATGTGTGAGACGATTAAGAAACTAACTGTTAATGATAAAAGAGCCAAACCAACAACGCTCAATCCCATAACCGCACCACTGGAAAAAGCGATCTGCAAGGCACGGTTTAAACTCCTCCTCGCAGCATTGGCAGTCCTAACATTCGCACGGGTTGCAATGACCATACCAATGTAACCAGCAAGGCCAGAGAAAAATCCCCCCTCCAAGAAGAGGAAGGGCATAGCCCAATTCATAAGTTTAAAATGTGCCAAGACAAGCATCAGAACAAAAGTCACTGCGAAGAAAATTGCAATAGTAGAATATTGTCTCTTCAAATAAGCAGAAGCCCCCTCACGAATAGCTGAGGCAATTTCCTGCATCTTCTTAGAGCCAGGACTCTGCTTAGAAACAAAATAAGCCAAGTATCCGGCGAACACAAGTGCAAGCAAAGAACTTAAGATAACATACCAAATCATATCTATCACCTATTGTCATATTTTATCATATGTCATCATACCTTTTTGGTTTTGAAGATGGAAGAAGTATTTAAAGGTTACGAATAAAAATGATTTGTTACTCTCAAATCAACTGCGCTTAAAGGAAAAGATAAGTTAATAAATAAAAAAAATTTATTGACAGTTATAACAAAACTAACTAAAGATGAAAAGAAACTCGTTGAATTTGCAAAAAACAATTTTCTGAAATTCTTAGAATAAATGAGAAAAAAGGGTTTATACAACACTTATTAATGCTTGGTTTTGTCTGACAGCGGAAAGATTTATGTGCTGGAGCTCATTTTGAGAACACACAAAATGATTTTGACTTCTTATTTAAGAAGAAGATTAAAAAGTTCGGAATATAGGATTTGTGCCTGCTTCATTGGAATGATGGAAAATGGGATTAATAGGGAATTCAAAATCATTCCTGCAGAATATTTAAGAGGGATAGGGAAACTTTAAAGAGGCAACATTACAAAGTTCCAAATACTCGTAAAGAATAATAGAATATATCTGAAAAACCATAAGATATATATAGTATCAATACAAGTATTTGTTAACAGTTTGTTATAGACAAACAAATCGAGAGGTGAAAAACATGAAAACAACAAAATGGAGTGGATGGGTAGCAGCACTTGGCGGATTATTAAGTTTAATAGGCCACTATTTACCAAATCAGGCCACATGGATGGTTCCATTAGGAGCAATATTAGCCATAATCTTTGGAATTTGGGCTGTGCGCCAGTAAAAAGTTCTCTTTTATTTCTTAATTTTTTAAATTTTTAATTAGAAACATAAAGAAAAATCACTCTCTTTCTCTATAATCCTAAAGTTGACAATGAGACAATTTTCAGAAGTAATAAAATTGTTATGCCATTAGAAAAAATTGATGAATACCAGATCTGTCAATCTAAGGATACTGAAAGAAATATTATAGAAATCTACCAGAAGGAGAGTTAATTTTGGAAAGTTATTCTCTTATCTTATTAAGATATCTGTATCAGCATTGCTCTTTACAGAATCGTAAGTTTTATATATTGATACTTATCAATATGTAGATATGAAGGAACAATTAAGAATATTCAAGGCGTTATGCAGTGAGACAAGATTAAAGATTGTGGAGTTCCTCCTAGATGGGGAGAAGTGTGTTTGTAAAATTGTTCCATTTACCAAAAGAGCACAATCAACAGTTTCAATCCAACTGTCAAAGCTTGAGAATTTAGGAATTATTGAATCAAGAAGGGAAGGGAAAAAAGTATATTATAAATTGACAAATAAAAAGGTCAAAGAAATATTAAAAATATTAAGGAGGGATAAACCATGATAGAAAAGGTAATACAAAAAATACAAAAAAACCTTATTGGAGTTGTTTTTATTTTAATGATTTTCTCAGTTGTTTTGGGAAAATATTACCACAACTTTTTCGTGAGCTTAAAAGCAATCCTGCCATTAGCATTATTCTTAATGCTTTACAAACCCATGGTATATCTCGACATTGGAAAGGCATTTACAAAACAGACCAAGATTAAAACAAAGTATCTTCTTTCACTAACGATTTTTTATGTAATAATAGCTCCTTTGACAGCATTTTTGTTGATGAAAGCTATGCTCCTACTTTTACCAAATGCTGACCCACGTTTAATTGCAGGTGTAGTTATCCTTGCACTGTCACCTATGGCAAGTTCTGTCCCTGCCTTTGTAGGCATGGCAAAGGGAAAGGTTCAACTAGCAATTGTTGGTGTAATTTATACATTTTTCTTATCCTTAGTAGTAATACCCCTTGGTTCAAAATTGCTTCTTGAACAGGTCGTCCATGTACCAATAGCATTACTGTTAAAATCATTAGTGACTTATATCATTGTTCCTCTAATAATTGGCCAAGCTACAAAGTATATTGTTATAAAAAGCAAAGGGAAACATGCATTGGAGAAGCTAAAAACTCCCCTTGAAGCACTTGTCCTCACAGGCCTATTTATCATGATAATCATCATCTTTGGTATTAATGGAAAGATGATTATCAAAGAACCGCAGATAATACTATATGGGGCATTAATTATGAATATTTATTTCTTCTTAAGATGGGGTTTGGCCTATCTGATGGGAAAACTCCTCAAATTCCCCTTAGAACAGAACATAGCTCTAACATACTCATCCACTTACAACATGAGTATTTCAACTGCAATAGGCATTGCTACCTTCGGACCTATGGCTGCAGTTGGGACAGTTATTGGTGGGCCCTTCGCAGAGATGATTCAGATGATTCTCCTCGTGAAGTTCTTTGAGTATGTAGCAAAGAGAAAAGCAAAAGCATGAATTTTCAAACCTTACCTTTTGCTTAGAGAGGTTACTGTTTAACGAGGTATATCTACGCAGTTGGAGAGTAAAGGATGAAGCTCCGAGTTAAATAAAGCTTACTCTCTAAATGAGTAAATGCTTGTGCAAAAGAGGAAATTATTTATATAAAGGAAAGACACGGCTTGAGATATGATACAAGAGATACAAAAAAACTTGTCTAAAAACATACTGCTGTATACACTTTTAGTTATGATTCTTGGAGTGTTATTAGGCCATTACTTAAACTTAAAATGGTTATCTAAATTAATTCTTCCTACAGTATTCCTCATGATTTTTCCTATGATGGTAAATTTATCACTATCCTCCTTAAAAGAGGTTAAGGGCTCAATGAAGCCTCTTATTGAAGCACTGATTCTCAACTTTATTTATGCGCCTCTTTTTATGTGGTTTTTAACATCATTATTTATCTCAGACCCAAAAATCAAATTAGCCTTAATGTTACTTTCAATTGCACCCGCATCAAGTATGGGGTTAGGATACATCGGCTTGGCTGAAGGACACATGCTTTCCGGAGCAATAATTGTTGCCTTTGCCTTTTTAATGTCAATTCTTGTTTATCCCCTTGCAGGACATTATTTAGCAATGGGAGCAAACTTACCAGTTCCCTTTAAACTGATTTTAAAAAACCTTTTGATAGTGTTAATATTGCCTCTTCTTTTAGGAGTAGGAGTTAGAGAATATGTTGAGAAGAAACATGGTAAAAAAGCATTTATTAAAATAAAACCTTATTTTTCAACTATGACTCTCACTTTTCTTTACATACTAATGTTTATAATATTTGCATCAAAAGCAAACCTTATCTTAAAGAATTATAAGGATATTTTACTCCTCTTGCCAGTTGCAATACTCTTCTATGGAGTAACAGTCTTGTTTGTGTTGTTAATAAATAAAAAATTATTTTCTTTTGAGTATGGACACCACCAAGCAGTTGTTTTTACTTCTGTTAGTAAAAATGTTGCCTTAACCATTGCAATTCTAATCTCAGTTTTTGGGAAAGAAGGGCAGTATATGGCAGTTTTTCCTGCAATAATGTCCCTCTTCCAAGCACCATTTTTGATGCTTTACCTAAAAGCGAGTAATAAAATCAAAAGGTGGTTTGAAAAGTAAAGTAAGAACCCCCTTGAATGATACTTCAAACATTATATTAAAAGATAAAGGCCTTTGCAACTGTTTTACAACAGAGAAGACCCGTCTAAGAATAAAGAATTTAGAAAAAAAGAATTATAACATAACTCTTGGATATGACTGGTATGAGAGATCTTCTCGAATAGGAAATTATACAAAAGCCCTTAAAGAGAAAATACCTGTTTTAATATTAAGTATAATAGAAGGATTAACACCATAAGGCTTTCAAACTGAACCATCAAAACTTCTTTAATATTAAGTAAAAGGACTAAATCAACAACATTTCTTCGTCTCGCTTTAAATATGCATCTGAACTAAACTTGTTAGAAATAACAGAATCCACAATAGAAAAATTTATAAAGAAGTTGTCACTACTTAAGTATAACAAATAATGAAGGTGATAAAATGGGAATTGAGAATCGAATAAGAAAAATAGAAATTGGATTAACAACTGCTAAAAAGTTCATGAAAGAAGGAAAATATGACTTAGCAGAAGTTGCAATGCTTAAAACGATGGACCTCACAGGATATAGACATGTTTCAGAGCCCATCAAGGAGGAACTTAAGAATGGAACATTCTCCAACTATGAGGAAGGAGCCAATAAGACCTACTCTGTATTAAAAGGGGTTTATGAAGCAGAGAGGAATAAGTATAATAACACAAATAACAATTTAGAGAACATAGAATACAAAGTCAAGTAAAAATCTTTTTTACTTCTTTTTATTATAACAAGAAAAACAAACATAAAGAGAAGCAGAAGTGACAAGATAAAGAGAGTTGTGCTTACTCCTTTTTACCAGAAGCTTCTTTTTTTGAAACCCTCTTCTTAACTGGCTTCGGCTTCTGCTCCTTTGGCTTCGTGTCAACAACAACTATGTCCAGCTTCTTCAGAGCATCAACAACTTGTTCGTGTGAAGCGTTCTTTTGAATATCAACGACGGGAAGCAGCGGCTCTATATGCTTAACATTAACTTTTCTCCGCCTAACCTGTCCATCTATCAAAACAAAGTTGTTGTCAACAACATCAACGATTAAACCATATTTGCCGGCGTCTCGTCCAGCTGTTTTCATAATTAATCTTCCAACACTTATCATAAAGACCACCTCATTGGTTATACTTTGAAGACCTCGCCTTCTCCTTCATAAGCTTTCTCAAGCACTCGGAGCAAATATAAGCCCCATAAGGCCTGGCAATGGTCTTTTGACTTTTAGCAAGTTTTCTAAGATCACTGGGCAAGAATCTTTTTAATCCGTGAATCTCCTTGCCACAGATAGCACAAACTACTTTTCTATGTTTCTTCCTAGTATAAACTGTTTTTGAACCAAACTTGGGGGTTCGCTTTGAAACCCTTCTATAACTTTTTGACTTAAATCTTGAATCTGCCATGAAAAACACCTGCAAATGTGATAGTAATGGGGAAACAGTTTTATTTAAAAAGTTTTGGTTTCAATAAACTTTCATAAGCTTCCTGAATAAAGAATTAAAGATCATCATAATTATAAAGTAATACCAGAACCAACTCATTTTAAATCCAAGAATGTTAAATTTCAACGGCTTGTTGCTAACCTTCAAATCAACACCAATATCTTTGTAATGTTCCACGGGCGTAGCATATTCACTCTTATTAGACACGATAATCTCCTTTGAAAAGGATACGTTGCCCAACTTAAATACAATGTTGTAGGTCCCGGCAGGAGCTTTTAATGTAAAAGTTTTGGAATAAATAATGTTTCCTTTAGATGAAGAAACAGAGAGAGAAGTGTTCAAAATAGACACATTTGGAGCTACAATACTTAAAGAAGTGATATTCTTAGGAGAGGTTATTGTAATATTAAACGATTGGTTTGGGTAGAGTGGTTGATAAGCGTAATGAGCACCGAGCCAAGCAAACATAAGCAGGAATGGAATAATTGTTACAAGATTTGATTTCATTGAATGATGCATCTGCTCTGCGGATATGAGTAACATCTCTTTGTTAAGTTCAGTTACTTCTTTTTGAGCATTCTTATTTTTCCCTATCTCTTTTTGAAGCTCCTTCATACGCTTTTGAATCTTCTCAGTTTTTTCTCTGAGCTTCTTCAATGCTTTTTGGTCAGTCGTGTATTTATATGCCAATATGGACAGAAACGCGAGGGCAACAGTAATTAAGAATAGTGAAAGTGCAGGATTCATAGCTGTTAAAGGACTCATAATGGGGTTCAAAAAGTTTCCAGTAATCATAAAAGAGAAGGAAAAGGTTCTACTTTATAAACTTTCTTAACATAGGAGTCATTTCCATCATATGCTCACGAGCAATCTGCTCATAAAGCTGATACAGAATCATAACAGCTAACAGAATACCTGTTCCACGACTAAGAGCACCGGAGATGTCTGCGATAGCGGCAAGTAAACCAACAGTAACACCTCCCATAACTGCCAGGGGCATGATATACCTGTTCAAAACTCTTTCTAAAATTCTAATATCCTTCCTGAAACCGGGAATCTTCAAACCAGAAGCAAGTATCTGCTTAGCTTGACTCTTAGCGTCAATACCTGAAGTGGCAACCCACAGCACTGAGAAGAGAAGCGAGCCTAGGGTTAAGAAGGAAACATAGGCAAGGGTGTGAAGTAAAGTGTTCACAGTGAAAGCTCCCTTAATAAGATCTGATACAGGAGAGGGAACACTTACCCAATAAACAAGTCCTGAGACAGGAGCATTACCCTGAAACCTGCCAAGAATGTAAATTCCTTTTGACGACAAAAGTTTAGCCCAAAGCTGAACATTCGCCATGAGTGCAGCAACTAAGATAACAGGAATATTGGATGTGTAAAGAAAGGCAAGAGGCCATCTTATACCATAGCCACGAACACGTTCAAAGGTGAGAGGAAGCTCAACCTTCATCGCCTGAACAAACACGACAAGCAGGAAAACAACAACTGTTGCGAGGATAGCGGCAGCAGCCAAGCCGAGCTCCTGAATATTACCCATCTTCAGAGCGTAGAGCAGGTCCCAAAGCTTTCCAACAGGAGCCCCGTCGCCGAAGGGATAACCCAAAGTTCCTGCTGTGGTTAAAGGGCTTAAAAACCTAATCATAATACTTTTAGAAACTCCAGCAACGATGAATAATGAGATTCCACTGCCAAAACCCCACTTTGAAACAACCTCATCCATAAAGAGAATGAGCAAACCACCTATAATAAGCTGAATGACTAACCACAATTGCATAACCGCATGGTTAGGTCCTGGAAGAGCAGACAAACCCCCCATGTAAACATAAACAAATGCTTCTAAGATTATGAAGAGCACACTCAATAATTTCTGAAGCCCCTGGAAGTATGCACGACCCTCATCCTTTGTAAGGTCAATCTTTAGAAGGCCCGCACCGACAAGAAGTTGAAGCACAATAGATGCTGTGACAATTGGGCCAATACCTAAACTGATTATAGAGCCGAAGCTTGCACCTAAAACAATTGACAGGCTCTCAAACATTTGCAGAGAGTTTGAACCCAAACCGTGCAGAGGGGTCAAACCCAAAGCAAAGTAAGCGATCAGAATTATAATTGTCCATTTCATGCGAGTGTTGAAGGGAAGCCTCTTCTCAGTTGGCTTCTCAACCTCAGGCAGGTTCCTCAAGAAATTTTCAAAAAGCATTTTTATTCTTCACCGCCGTTTGATTTTGTGATGACCTTACCACCAGCTTTTTCAATCTTATCAACGGCGTTTTCTGTTGCAAAATCAACTTTAACAATGAATTTCTTATTAACTTGACCCTTTGAGATAAGCTTTTGGTATCCAAGCTTGCCCAGATCAATTTCGTATGAATCTCCAGATGCTTTAATAACTCCATTTCTGAGGAGAGAGTTGAACTTATCCATTAAAAACTTCGTGCTTACAGATTTCACAACATTCTTATGAGTGTTAAAACCGTGCTTTCCAAAGTACTTCGTGTTCTTCCAAATACTCGGCTTTTTCTGGTCAGCTCTCTTTCCAGTTCCAGCCATTCCTCTACCACCGCGGTTGCCTGCACCTCTGTGCTTCTTCTTTGAACCATAACCGTGGGTTTTTGAACCATGCATCCTGGAACTTTTCTTTCTCTTATTGTAAGTCATGTTAATCACTCAATCATTCTTTTTATGAGCTCATTGATCTTCTCTCCCCTGAAGCCAAGAGCACCGCCAAGAGTAAAAGGTGTTTTTATGCCCTTTCTTTCAAATCCGCCCCTTGGGGGATTAAGCCTAAATATAAGCTTGTTCTCCTTCTCGACAAACGGCTTTTTCTTAGATTTTAACAATGAGATTGTTTCCTCACTGACAACTCCCCATGTGATATAGTCCTTAGCTTTCTCCAGCATGCCTTTAACTTCCTTAGAGTCCGGCAGGATTACAAGAGTGTTCTTCCTCAAAAGCCCGAGGCGTTTCATAGTTTCATTTATTGACGCCTCTACTTTTACAGGTCCTCTAATCCGAATAACAGCGATCTTATTGCTCATTTAAAACACCACTTTGTTTAACGCTTGACAATTTTTTCAAAGCTTTGAATGTTGCCTTAACAACATTGATTGTTGTCTTTGCATGGCCTCTTGTGAATGACCAAACATCTTTTATACCTGCAAGTTTAAGTATGGGAATAGCTGCTGAGTGAGCTTTTAAACCTGCTCCTTTAGGTGCAGGCATGAGGGTTATCTCAACAGAGCCTTCCTTTCCTGAAACCTTGAATGGTATGCTGTGCTCTGTTCCGCAGCTGCATTCCCACGAACCACAGCCACGATTAACCTTTATGAGATTTAACTTTGCATTTCTAATGGCTTTTTCACGAGCAGGAACTGTTTCCCTTGATTTGCCATAACCAACACCAACATAACCATCTTCATTTCCAATAACTGCATACACGGCGAAGCTGGGCTTGTTACCCTCACTCGTCTTTTTCTGAACCTGTCTGAATATTTTTCTCCTTCCACCACCGAATTTACCCTTTGACTGACCTATAAGCAGGAAGTCAACTTTAAGGTTTGGAACTAATTTATCAACAATTTCTGGCTCGATAATTTTCAAACCCTGAGATAGGATTGTATCTATATTGTCTATTTCGCCACTCTTAACTTTCTTGCCTAAACTTGTCTTTGGCTTCCAAGATTCAAGGTTTTCATTGCTTAGAGGTTTTGGGCCGGATTCAACCTGTCTTTTCTTAAACCTCCTCCTTGGTTTTCTCCCTCTTGAACCTGATTTTTTTGAAACTGCCATGATAACACCTTTTATTGAGATTCTATCTTCTCTTTGGTCTTGTTGAACATTTCAACAAAGTTTTTATTCTTGTAAGTTGAAAATTGTGCTTTCCCATGTTCAGAGTTTAGGTACGCTTCGATGTGCTTTCCCTGAATCATATCCTCGCTTGGGAGAACTTCGGGGTTATGTGGAACTTCTATTCCAGAATCAACAACGCCTTTCAAAGCTGCGAAGAGTTTATTACTCTTCTCCTGAACGCCTATATCAAGGATTAAAGATTCAACTTTTCCTTTAATCTTCTTTCCCATTAAAAGGCCCGTTAGGTAAGCAGCAGGAACACTCTTAAAGCTTGCCTGCCAGCCGAACTTTGCAAGCTCTTTTGAAGTGGTGGAGAATAAAACTTTATCGCCTTGAGGTGTAAATTTGACTACTTGAATCAGAATATATTTATTCGTCTTTCTTATAACTAACCTGTCCTTTTTTGATTTTAAAAGTGCTAATCTCTTCTTGTAGTTTGTCTTTCCTTCCAATCTTCTCCTATAAGGCAGTTTAATTATTCTTCGCATGTTAATCACTCATTTTTCTTTGCTTCCCGTTTCAATATTCCCATATCTTGAAGGTAAATTTTCAAGTGCGATTTGGACCTGAAAAATCCAGATTTGATTTTTAAGTAGAGCA
>JAMOQB010000029.1 GCA_027064225.1 Candidatus Woesearchaeota archaeon
TTGAGAATCTTCATTACCTCTCTGTTTATTCTTGATCCGTACTGAGCTGCTTTTTTGGGTCGCATTGCATATTCTTCTTTTAGGCCTATCCTTTGAGCGACTTTTCGTAGAATATACTTTTTAATTTTCCCCTTGATTTTTAATCTTCCATCTATTCTCATGGCAGTTTTTATGAGTTCTTCATCAAGAAATGGAGTTCTTTCTTCTATTTTGAAATATCTGCTTAGCTTGTCTTCTCTCATGAAGTCCCTGTCGTATGTTGTGATTAGACCTTCCCAACATGCTTCGTTTATATCCATTCCCGATTCTTTTGCCTGTAAGTGTCTTCTATACCCTGCAAATATCTCTTCACTGCCAAGTCCTGTAAATACATTCCTTATCCTGTCTTTTTTCAGCATTTCCATAGCCAAGTATTCTGTTGTACCTATTGCAATCTCTACTTTGTTGTCTGTGTTGAGTATGTTTGTAACTTCTTCAACAGCTTGTTTTATTTCATCATTGTTGACAATTCTTATCTTTATTTGGAGGTTGTACTCTTCTGCTATAATCTTTGCGTATTTTACATCTTGGCTTTGCTCTGTGCCTACTGTGTAGCATTTCACTCCTGCATTTTTTCTTTTCAGCAGGTAAGCAATTATTGTTGAGTCAATCCCTCCTGAGAATAGGACTGCATTTTCTTTTTTGCTTTTTCTCTTAATAATTGCTTTGTTTATTTTCTCTGTTAGAATTTTTTCCGCTTCGTCTTTGTTGGTTATTTCTTCTTCTTTTTTAACTGCCCTTTTAAGTTCTTCAACCTTTTTTACCCACGCATCTCTGCTGATTAGCTCTCCTTCTTTTGTTCTATATATTTCATTCATCTTAAGTGTATTTGAACTATATCTTTATCTTTTAGTTTGTAGTTCAGCCCAACTTTTTCACCCGGGAATTTGGATGAGCCCCAGACCCTTGCAAATCTGAATTTTGTCACAAAGTCCTTATGTATTTTTTCGCATAAATCTTTTACTGTGTTGCCTTCTCTTAATATCATAGGTTTGTCATCCGCCTTTTTGTTAACCTCTTTTAAGTATATCCTCATGAGTTTTAGTTTTTTGAAAATTTCAGCTTTTAATCTATCTATGTTTGTTCCTTTTTCTGCGGATATTTCTATGGTTTTGTAGCCCTTTTCTTCCATCTCCTTTTTTATTTTTTCAAGGTTTTCTTTTCTTATTTTATCTATCTTGTTTATTAAAAATATTGCAGGTATGTAAACTATATTCTTCCGCACGGCATCTATAAAATCTTCAATGGTTATATCATCTCTTATAAGTATATCAGCATTTATTATTTTGAATTCTTTGAGTATGTCTTTTAATGTTTGTTCGTCTATATTTAACTTCTTTGTTGTTGCTATTGTTATGCCTCCGAACGGTTTTTTCTTTATCTTTATGTCTTTCCTTCTTTTGTTTAGTCGTATCCCAACTTTCTCAAGCTCATCAATTATCACTCCAATTTTTTTGTAGTTTTCTGGAGTTAGAACAATTATTATTAAATCTGCAACTCTCACCGCGCTTAGAACTTCTCTTCCTCTGCCACTTCCAGATGCTGCTCCTATTATTATTCCTGGAATATCTACTATTCGGATCTTCGCACCTTCATAGTTCATTATTCCTGGTATGCTGTTTATGGTTGTGAAGTCGTAGCTGCCTATTTTTGATTTTGCATTTGTCAGCACATTTAGGAGTGTGGATTTTCCAACAGAGGGGAATCCGACGAGCACTACTGTTGCGTCTCCTGTTTTTTTGATTGAGAATCCTTTACCTTTGCGCTTTGACTTTTGTCTTTCAAGGTCTATTTTCTCCCTTAGATTGGCTATTTTTGCTTTCAGAAGGCCTATCGCATGCTCTGTTCTCTTGTTGTATTTTGTCTTCCTCAGTTCTTCTTCCAGAGCTTTTAATTCTTCTTCTCTGCCCATTGTTGTTTGTTTTTCTTTATTTTTTTAAAATAGTTTTGTTTATTGAGTAATTTGAATAATCTTTTTAAACAAGCTTTTCATT
>JAMOQB010000030.1 GCA_027064225.1 Candidatus Woesearchaeota archaeon
AACTCAAGTTTAAAGCTGGAATTCATTGTGTTGTTTTCCTTATCTCTACACCTTACATAGAATGTGTATCTGTTGCCCACTTTCACAGAGACAGTTGCTTTGTGCTCTGTTTTGTTGCCTGTAAAATCGTAACGCATAGAGTCATAAGAAGCATCCTGAGTGTCATACTTGCATGTTGTACTTTCATCAGTGACTACTTTTAAATCAGCACTGGTTATTGAAGAGCCAATTAGATCACTGCTTGGGGAGTGACCAACAATACTTGGAGTTACATCCACACTGTAGCTTGTCCAGTGCGGCACTCTAAATACAAGCACTCCTGTTGTGCCATTATAATAAGTAACATTGCACACAGAATCATTGCATGGTTTTCCATTCATCAACAACTTATGTTTTATCCCTGATATAGTGTAAGAAGATGGCACATTATACATTGTAATCTCCGCACTTTTATTAAGGTCCTTTAGCACTTGAGAGTTCATGTCAACCTCTGCATGCTCAAATTTTAAGTAATTGCTAAGGTTCATCAAAGCATGAAGGAATGCTTCATCTAAAAGGTTGACAGGTTCAAGGAAGCGTATCTTTGCTTCTCCAGGTTCTTCAAATGTTAGATTGGTAACATTTGAAAAGTCAGTAATGGTTGACCAATCAGTTGTATTGCCTCCTAACTCTGGATAGTAAGCATAGCTCTCATTGTTCAGCGGATTTATGTTAATTGCCCCTCCAAAGCTCACATAATCAGTTGCATTTTTCATAACGGGTGTTAAGTTAGTTGAATGAGGACTTGCATTTACCTCCAAAATCCAACCCTCCTCTGAATTGTTTCTATATCTTGAGTAGTTGCTAATTTGCAAGGTGCAGTTCTTCGTCTTCCAGATGGTCAGATTAGAAGAATCAGTGGGACTTGCACTGAGATTACAAACCAGTCTCATACTATCATTTGGTGCAACCAAAACAGCTTCATATGTTCTAAAGAGCGATGGAATTATCTCAAATGCTAAGCTGACATTGCTGTTGTTGTAATAATAATACCAATCATTAGTTGAATTATTATCAATCAAACTTGTGAAGCTGTTGTCTTTGTAAATACCAATAAGATTCGCACTTGGCGTGCAGTTAACATGCTGCCCTGTTGAATTTATAGGTGCCATATCATAGTATGTTAAAGAGTTAGTGTCTCTGTCATATAAGAAGAGCGGGCAGGTGTCATGACTCCAATAGTTGTTGGCTATGTTAGGATTAGAAATGTTTTCAGTGTAGAAATACATGCCAAGCTCTCCTGCACTTGAATTGTAAGATATGTTGTTGTTTTGGAAGCTTACTGTGTTTAAAGTTGCATTAACTATTATAACTGCTTTTGGATCTCCTACCACAGCGGAATCTGCAAAGTTTACAATGTTGTTGTTACAGGTGAATGTATTTATATTTCCAAATAATCTAAGATGATGTATTTTAGAGTTTGTTATACCAACAGTAACTGAGTCTGCGATAGTCATATAAGAATCAGAGCTTGTTGACGATAAATTCATAGTAACATTATTAAGAGACAAACTACCCACATTTGATGAGTAATAGCCTCCAAGTTCAACATTTTGCAGAGATATACTTTCTCCATTTTCTGCTGTTAATCCTTGTGATTTAGATTTGTCAAAGAACTTTGAATTCATTGCGGTAAGGTATCCAAACTGATTTTGGAGATAAAGAGCATTTCCTGAGTTAATATCTGTAATATTATTTAAATAGATACTATTTGAAGGTCCATATATAGTGATACCTGAACCAAATCCAAGATTTACATTGTTTGGGTCGCTGCCAGAAATCACAACATTTTGTATGTTTATTGAGCTGACATTCTTAAAGTATAACGCTATTTTGCCTGTTGAAGCAGTTGATTTTGTCAAAGTATTTGTCTTTATAGATGCATTAGTTAAAGTGAAAGAGGTTGTATTATAAACTAAGATTCCTGACTTATCTTCGCTAGTGTCCCTTGCAGCCATTAAAGTTAAATTAGTAATTTGAGCAGGCGAAGATTTGAGGATTATTCCATTATCATTCCAATACAATTTAGGGTTTGTTATAGTTATTCCTGTTGAGTTACTTGCATATATTCCTGCGTACGAAGCATTGTAAGAGGTTATATTAATCAAGTTAATTGTATTTGAGTTATAAATAGCCAAATCCTTTGTATTGTTGAAGATGCAATTTGTAAGTGTTGTATTTGTGTATGAACCACCACTCCCAATATAAACGCCTATTACACTTCCATTGCTCTCAATTTTATGTCTGCCACAGCTTAGAGTAATATTGTCATTATAGATTCTTAAAGCATATGGTCCAGTCGTGCAGTTCAAATCTTTATACAAGGTTGTGCTTTGTGTTATGCTGTCTCCACAATCACAAGCATAATCTGTAAAAGCAAAGTCATTGTATGGATATCTATCTATAACCTCTGCAAAATTACTATCCTTGCCGGGTATGAATCCAGGGCATACATTACCGTTGTAACCCCAATAGTTACCCATACCATTATAATCCAGGAAAAAGTTAGAACTCGGTTGAGATGTTATGTTTACACCATAATTATTTGCATATATCCAATTATGGAAAATGTGAATACTTCCTAAACTATCAGGCACTAAGTAAAAAGCCAAATTATTATTTGTTATGTTGTTGTTATTGATGTAAACTTCTGAGTTAGATAAGTTGAGATGTAAAGAAGTTGAAATACCTACCTCATGATTTATGATTGTATTGTCTTTAATTGTGATGTTGTCGTTAGTATCTACACAGGAGAGGGAACCATCAAATTTAACGCCTATTGGTGAGAAATCGGTTAAGCCACCCGTAGCATTTAAGATATTATTTGTTATGCTTATGTTGGTGTGGCAAGATAAATGTAAATCTTCTATTGCATAATCTTGTACAGTTGGATTAAAAACATTGTTAGTAATGTTAAGTTTATCTGTTGTTAATCCATCAACATAAATTCCGATTACATGATTATGCGCAAGTATAAAATTACAATCATGCACGGTCACATTCATTGAATTTTCTACATCCATCAAGTAAATGGATGAGCTTGAAGAGGAGATGTGAATGTTGGGCAAACATGAAAAGTCCACATTGTCTTTCTCAATCTTTAAACCATTACCTGAGCATGAAAGGTTATGTCCTAAGGTCCAAGAGGAAATAACCGTGTCCCCGCAGTTGTAATCTCTTAAAAACCATTTTGATTCATCTGTATAATCTGAAGAGTTTGATGAGTTATAGCAATGAACATTTATAGAATAATTATATCCTGGATTAAGAGAAGAGACAGCTAAGGTTGTTGTGTGAGTTGTTGTATTTTCGCCATTTGTAAAAATAGTTTCTGATATTGCCTCTGTTCCGTTCTGATAAGTAACTTTATAACTACAATTTGCATTTATATCTGTACTTATATTTAAAGTAAAGTTCTGCCATTTGTAGGTTCCATTTGTGGTGGGATTATTCCAAGTCATAGACACAGTTGCTCTAACAGAATAAGCAAGTAATGTTGCAAGCATAATTGTAACTAAAACTAAGATTTCTTTTTTCATGTTCATATTTACACCCCTCATTCAAAAGTATGGTTAGATAACATAACCTGCTTTATAAATATTTCGGAATTAGCAAAATATCATGTAAAAAGAAATGATTGTGTCAGCAAAAATAAAAATACGATAATAATATACAAATGAAGAAACAAATAATAAGTTTTATATAGGAGTTTATCTTTCCCACTTTTTACTATACTGCTTGGGGGGTGGTTAGAATTAGTTTGCCAAATGGATTTATTCAGGTAGCAGAGGTTAAAGGCAGCTTTGTCATAGAAACCATGCTTGAAGTGAGAAACAGCAAGGTTTTTATGAGAGCGAGAAAGAGGCCTATCCAAAGGGCTTTTTACTTGGACTAAACAAAGATTAATATATTTTGCTTTTTTCCTCTGCTTATGCTTCCAAAGTTTTCAAGTGCGGAGATAAAGCAGCTGAGTTTAAGCTTCTTAATCGTATCCTTAGTGTTCCACATAGCTTTTTACATCCCATTTAAGTATTCTCTTATTATTGTAGGTCTTGGATTTGTCTTGCACGAATTGGCTCATAAATTCATGGCAAATTGGCTCGGCTTGAAGGCAGAGTTCCACTACGATTTGAGAATGCTCATTATTTCACTTCTTGCCAGTTTCATGCATTTTGTCTTTTTAGCTCCGGGATATGTTGAAGTGAAAGGCAGAATAAATATAAGGAAGAATGGGTTAATTTCATTAGCAGGACCTATGATGAATCTCCTGCTGGCAATGATCTTTCTGATTTGGAATTCTCCAATGTCAAAAATAGGAGTTGCCATAAACGCTTGGCTTGCGTTTTTCAACCTGCTTCCATTTCCAAGCTTTGACGGTATAAAGGTCCTGTTTTGGAACAAGCTCGCATATTTCACTTCAATGGGGTTAGCACTGTTCTTCGTATTTGCTTATCACATTTAGTCAGGTGTGGTTATGATAAAGAACAGCTTCATATTTTTGAGAGGAGTAGGGTATAAAAGAGAGAGGAACCTTTGGAAGTTAGGCATTAAAGATTGGAATGATTTCTTATCAGCGGAGAGGATAAAAGGAATTTCAAAGATGAATAAAAGAAAATTTGATGCTCAAATCAACGATGCAGAGATCGCATTTTCAAATAAGGAAATGAATTTTTTTCTAAAGTATTTTCCAAGGAGAGAATTTTGGAGGATGTACCCTTGGCTTAGAGAAGATGCCCTATATTTTGACATAGAAACTGATGAGTTCGGAAAACTGCTTGTAATATCCATTTCAGATGGGGAGCATGTTAAAACATTCGTCAGAAATTTCAACATGAACTTCAGAGAGTTGTCGCTGATATTCTCAAGAGCAAAGATGCTTGTTTCGTTTAACGGTTCAAGTTTTGACCTTCCTGTATTGAGACATTACATAAAAATTCATGATAAGATTCACTTTGACCTTAGACATGCTTTTGTTAGATTAGGTTACAACACTGGCTTGAAGGAAATTGAGAAAATTTTTGGGGTTAAAAGAGATGATGATGTTGCGGATTTTCACGGAAGGGATGCTTTGGAATTTTGGAGGTTCTTTAAAAGTTCGGGAAACAAAGATGCTCTAAAATTGGTCATAAAATACAACAGATATGATGCTGTAAATCTTGAAAGTTTAGCAGAGATTGCTTATTCTGAATTAAAGAGAAGAACATTTGAGTCAGAATTATGAGGAGAAGGTGTGCTTTAATTCTTCAAACAGTTTTCTTTGCTCTCGAGTTAATCTTTTTGGTATTTCAACTTCAACTTTTACAATGAGGTCACCTGTGTGGCCTGTTTTTGAATTACGCACGCCAGCATGTCTTATTACCAATTCTTCACCTGGTTGAACTCCTGATTTTATACGAAGAGTTTTAGAACTGCCATCAATTAAAGGAATCTTTTTCCTACATCCAAGAACAGCCTCAGGTATGCTGAGCTTTAGGTTGTAGTAAAGATTATCTCCTTTTCTGTAAAAGGTTTTATCATCTTTGACATGTATTATGACATAGAGGTCTCCGGGTATGTCGGCAAGGTTGCCTGCACCTGGAATCCTAAGAGCGTCTCCTTCCTCAGCACCTGAAGGAATCGTCAACTTGATTGTTTTCTCTTTTTGAATGTATCCTTTACCGTTGCAGACAGGACACTTTTTCTTTATGATCTTTCCACTACCGTTGCACTTTGGACAGGTAGTTGTCGTTGTAAATATGCCAAAAGGTGTTCGTCTTGTTTTCCTTATGTAACCAGAACCGTTGCAAGTAGGACATGTCTCAAATTCTTCAGCACCAGTCCCCTGACAATGAGGACACTTCTCGCTGAATTTTACTTTAAGCTCTTTTTCTGTTCCAAGAGCCGCTTCTTTTAAGCTTATAGTTAAATCCTTGTAAATGTCGTCTCCTCTAACAACTCTTTTACGGTTCTGCCTCTGGCCGAAGCCGAAGAGGTCTGAGAAACTTCCAAATATGTCGTCAAAGTCAAAGTCAAAATCTTTGAATCCAAAACCGCCGGCTCCTCCTTGAAAGCCGTTGTTTTCTGTTGTGCCAAACTGGTCGTACTGTTGCCTTAATTTGTCATCGCTAAGGACGCTGTAAGCTTCGTTTATCTCCTTAAACTTCTCCTCTTTCTCCTTGTCACCTTTGTTTAAGTCGGGATGATAAAGCTTTGCAAGCCTTCTGTAAGCTTTTCTTATCTCTTCCTTTGTTGCATCTCGGCTTACACCTAATATTTTATAGTAGTCCTTAGCCATGTTGCACCCTTTTTTAGAGCTTTGCTTCCCTTATTTTCTTGTCAAACTCTTTGAGGGTAATGCCCATCTTTTTAAGAAGCTCCTTCTCAAGTTTGTATATCTCTTGATTGGCTTTTTTAACAAGCTCATTTGTTTTGGCATCGTTCATCTTTGAATATCTTTTGTCCCAGATGTCAAGCCGTTTTTTCAACGGCACAATTTTGTCTCCCTCGCATCTCTTGTCAGCATAGTATATTATTTTTGATAAGAGTGTTTTTGGTCTGTCAGAGGTTATTATTTTAAAGTATGTGTGCTGTCGAGTTGGCACAGCATACTTTTTCAGGCCTTCTCTCTTAAGAATTTCATATCCTAAGACAGCGTGCTTTATTTTTCTCTTATCAATGTTCAGTTTTTCACAGATCCTCTCTGCTTTTTTGCGGTTTTCTTTCAAAGTCAATGTCTTATCTATGTCGTGGAGGAGAGCTGCATTTTTCACATCTTCAAGGTTTATTTTACTGCTGCTGTGCTGGTTTATAAGCTTAGCTATCAACAAAGCAACTCTCGCCACAGCTTTTGAGTGTTCAATTATGTTTGGGTATTCTTTGTATTTCTTCAGCAGCTTTATCGGCTCAACTGGTTTTACTTCTCTGCTCATCTTTAGCCCTCACTTCTTTTCAGAGTCGTTAGAGTGCTCCTCTTTAAATTTAGCGTCATAAACCTTGTCGCTGTTGTTTTCCTTTGAAGTGTTTGAGGTTGAAGCACTGCTGCTTGCCGTGTTTGTCGCAGAAGCATTTTTATACATCTCAACACTTGCGTCCTGAACAACCTTGCTTAAAGCATCCATCTTCTCTTTTATCACTGCAACATTCCTCTCCTTTTTATTCATCTCTTCTTTAAGCTCTTTGAGTTTGTCTTCTATTGGCTTCTTCTTTGCATCAGGAATTTTATCTTTAAAATCTTTAAGCATTTTTTCTGTTGTGTAAATTAATGTGTCTGCTTGGTTTACTGTTTCAATCTCTTCTTTTCTCTTCTTGTCTTCTTCCGCATGCATCTCTGCTTCTTTACGCATTCTTTCAATCTCTTCTTCTTTAAGCTTAGTTGGTGCAGTTATGGTCATCTTCTGCTCTTTTCCTGTTGCAAGGTCCTTAGCAGATACATGCAAGATTCCATTTGCATCAATATCAAAAGTAACCTCTATTTGAGGCACACCTCTTGGTGCTGGCGGGATTCCTACAAGGTCAAACTGACCTAAGAACTTATTGTCAGCGACCATAGGCCTCTCTCCTTGGAATACCCTAATAGAAACAGCTGGTTGGTTATCTGTTGCTGTTGTAAATACTTTTGATTTTTTGACTGGAATTGTCGTGTTTCTCTCAATAAGTTTTGTGAATATTCCTCCTAATGTTTCTATACCTAAGCTTAGAGGAGTCACATCTAAGAGGAGGATGTCTTTTACTTCCCCTGCTAAAACTCCTCCTTGAATGGCTGCTCCCATAGCAACGCACTCCATAGGGTCAATTCCTCTTTCAATCTTCTTGCCAACAACCTCTTCAACAAACTTTTTGACAATTGGCATCCTTGTCGGACCGCCTACAAGAATGACTTTATCTATGTCATTTGCTGTGAGCTTAGCATCTTTGAGAGCTCTTTCTATGGGTCCCCTTGTTTTCTCAATGATGGGTTGAACGAGGGATTCAAGCTTCGCTCTTGTTATTTTCATAACAAGATGTTTGGGTCCTTTGTCGGTTGCAGTTATGAATGGAAGGTTGATCTCTGTTTCAAGAGTTGAACTGAGTTCTATTTTTGCTTTTTCAGCAGCTTCTCTCAACCTTACCATTGCCATATCATCATTCCTTAAATCAATACCTTCATTTCTCTTAAACTCATCTAAGATGTAGTTCATTAGAGCTTCATCCATATCTCTACCGCCAAGTTGGGTATCTCCTGCTGTGGATTTGACTTCAAATATCCCGTCGCCGAATTGCATAATTGTAACATCTAAAGTTCCTCCACCGAAGTCAAACACAAGGATCTTTTGCTCTTTGTCAGATTTATCAATTCCATATGCTAAGCAGGCGGCTGTGGGCTCGTTTATAATCCTAACAACATCCAAACCTGCTATGGTTCCTGCATCTTTAGTTGCTTGCCTTTGGTTGTCATCAAAGTAAGCAGGGACTGTGATAACCGCTTTCTTGACTTCTTGGCCAAGATACTCCTCAGCGTCCTTTTTTATTTTTTGAAGTATGAATGCTGAGATTTGTTGAGGAGTGTATTTTTTGCCATTAATATTGTAAGTGAAGTTTGTTCCCATCTTTCTTTTCACTCCTGTGATTGTTCTGGATGGATTGCTAACTGCTTGTCTTCTCGCAGGTTCTCCTACGAGTATTTGTCCATCTTTTGTGAACGCAACTACACTGGGCACTGTTTTTCCTGCATAGGTCGGCCCCTCAGCACTTGGTATGACTACTGGCTTACCTCCTTCTAGGACTGCTGCACAGCTGTTGCTTGTTCCTAAATCTATTCCAATTATTTTTTCCATATTCTCACCTCATAAGCTTTTTATTTGAGCTTTACTCCAGATAGAGCTTTTTTACGAATTTCTTCCTTTCTTTCAAATGTGAGCACTCTCCTTTTATTGGTGGGTATTATCCTCACATTCTCCATGAGTTTAACCAACTTGTTTATTTGAAAATTGTCGTAGGGTTCTAAGCTTGCAAGGGCTTCATAGATTTCCCTGTCAGTTGTTTCTATCTCATATATTGATGATTTGCAGATAACCAAATCGTCTATATGCTCATCTACGCCTAAAAAGTATTTTAAGAGATTTACAGAGTTAAGATGAAATACCTGCCTTTCACTTGTTTCATCTATGGGAATGTTCATTCCAATCACCTCGCAGTATCTTGTTAGCTTCCTCTTTTAGCCTCTCTATTTTTAATTGTGATTTTGAGATAATCTTGTTATTGATAATTTTATTCAGCTTTTCCTTGGGCACAACTTCTTCAAGTTTTCCTCCAGGAATAACATCCTTATTAATATCCAAATACACCTGCCATTCTCTAAGAGTGGTTGGATCCTCAGAATCAATTATAAAATTGAGGTCAAACCACTCTATGAGATCCTTAGCTAAAAGTGGGTGATTAGATAATTTACAAAATAAAGGCCTTTTTTCGTTAAGTAAGCATCCAAATCGTTCATCATAAAATATGCACTTACCATGCGGAAGCTCAACCTCCTCCTTGTCGAGTTTTAGGGTTTTCTTATCCTGTTTTATGCGGAATATTTTTTTCCCAAACCTCTCTGTTGAATCTAAGCATTTTTCTCTTAATTCCTGCTCATCAAGTTTGAGAAACTCAGCAATTTCTTTTATTTCTTCTTCAAGCACATAGCCAGAGCTGAATTTGCAGTGTTCAAAGTTCTGCTTCGTCTTCTCGAAAATTTTCAAAACTTCTTCTTTCGGAGTTTGTTTTGATATGAGCATTCAATCACCTTTGGATATTTTTACTTTTGCAGTTCTTATAACTTTCCCATTAAGGGTATATCCCTTCTGAAGCTCTTCTATAATCTGATTCTCTGGCTTGTCTGACTTTTCTGCAAGCAAAACTTCATGAAGCTCTGGATTAAATTTGCCCTTAGCTTTTATTTCTCTCAAACCCAAACTTTTTAGGTAAGAGTGCAATTGGGCGTATATAAGCTCAACCCCTTTTCTAAATTCCTCATTGTTTTTATCGTGCTTCAATGCTACTTCAAAACTGTCTAAGATTGGCAAAAGCTTGATTATAAAATCTTTAAGTATAAAATCTTTCAACTCATCTTTCTGTTTTTCAACTCTTTTTCTGTAATTGTCAAACTCTGCTTGAAGTCGTTTCAACTGTTCCACAAGCTCTTCGTTCTCCTTTGTTTTTCTCTCCAACTCCTCTTTCAGATTTTCCTTAGTTTTTTCCTTATTGGACTTACTAGACATATTCACACTCCGTTGATTTAAAATCAACTAAAAACATCTTAAATGAACTAGTATTTAAAGTTTTCGTTTAAGTGAAATTTACATGAGGGATTGATATGAGAAAACTTTTTAATAAAATGCAACTTCTCTAAAGTTATGACTACTTTAATAGCTTCACTCGGCTCTGGCAAGGGAACTTGGGCAGAGCTGTTCAAATTAATGAAAGCTGAGGATTGGGATAAGATTATTCTAATCGCAAATCCATTTTTCAGCAGGAGTTTTCAGGAAAAAAGTGAGCACAACGAAAAGGTTCTTGTCCTAACAGTAGATTATGAAAAGGAAAAAAGCAAGGACATAATTGAGAAGTTGAGTCAGGTCTTCAACAAGGAAGTTGTAGGTGTTGAAGTTGCCTTAAACATGTCATCAGGGACAGGAGAAGAGCATATGCTTATACTCGCATCAATACTGAA
>JAMOQB010000031.1 GCA_027064225.1 Candidatus Woesearchaeota archaeon
TGAGCACTTCCAGAAGTGTAAAATTCTGCAGGAACTGTTTTGTTAAAAGCGTCCACAGGAAGAATCTGCCAAACAATAGGTGAAAATGATGTAGAGTTTATTAAGATGAATGTCTCAAATTTAACAGGATAAACTATGGAGTGTTCAGGAAGAAGAGCTACTTGGATACAATTATTTGTGAAATCATTGTAGAGAATTTGAGAAGAGTTAAGTGGAGAATAAACTGTGAAGTTCTTCCCAATTGGAGATATGGGAACACAGTAAGAGATGGAATTATTATGGTTATTCTTGAAGAGAATATTCCCCTGCCAGAGGATCTTATTTCCAATTTGAGATTGAGAGAGGTTGATATAACTAACTTCTACATTTTTATAAATAAAGCTTAAGCGTTGCTGAAGAAAATCTTTCAGAGACAATGAGCCGTTATCAACAGGAGCGTAGGTCTTGTTAAAAGTTAAGTTCCCACATTGGAAAAGGATTATTCCAGAGTCAAAATTAGGAGGAATAATCAACTGATCAGTATTTTCCATTCTATAAGTGGATTTGCCAAAAAAGGTTACATTACATAAACAGCTCAAGTTTTCATAATTTCTCACAGAATCAATGTAGCAGGAGTTAGAACTATCATTAGGAGAAGTGTTACTTAATGAACTAAAAGAACCGTTGCTCAGAGTATTTGCTGAGTAAGTAGCAGGTTGAATGCTTTTGTTCGGCAGTAGAATCCCCGAAAGAACAACTGGGCTTTTAACTTGCTCAAACTTTGCAGACACAGGACTAACTAGGATTAAAGACAGAAGTATAAGTATAATTAATGACTTTTTATTGAAAATGTCTACCACCCACAAAACGTTCAATTGGAATAAGAAAAAGGTAAGAAAAGCTTATTTAAAGATTTCTATCTACTAAAAAGTAAAAAAAGGAGTAAAAAGCCTCTAGGACACAGCTTTCCGAACTACTCCTTATTCTTTTTTTCTATGGAGATCACTTTCTCCTTTCGAATGAGCACTTCCTTGTAATCTCCTTTAACTCTTATAAAGTCACCTTCATCAAAAAATCTCCCTTGAATTACTCTAACTGATTGTGGTGTCTCCTGCCACACTACTTTAACATATTCATTTTCTTTAGGCATAGTTTAACCTCCGCAGGCTTGAATGTTTGTTCACTTATAAATCAAATATACATAAGTTAACCAAAACTATTTTGATATACTAAATAATATATTGATATTTAAATATTTCTATATTTTACAATATAAAATGCTAAAAGTTATTAACCACTTTTGTATGATAATAGTATATTGATATACATTATAGAAATATTTATATACTAATAATTGCTTTGATTGCTTAAGTATGATTAAACAAGCAAACAAGAGCTTTAAAGCTTGGATAAGCGAACC
The DNA here is from genome assembly GCA_027064225.1 of Candidatus Woesearchaeota archaeon. Taxonomy (GTDB): domain Archaea; phylum Nanobdellota; class Nanobdellia; order Woesearchaeales; family WAPY01; genus WAPY01. The sequence goes on from JAMOQB010000031.1 coordinate 1,400, forward strand.
AAAAAGCAGTATCTGCTCACAAACAGAAAGATTTGATAAAAAGATCAAAGCTAAGAGAAGCAGAGAAATCTTAAAGATTTGGGTATTTGTAGCTCTAACCCTTGGATTAATTAGCATCCTGTTATTCTCATTGAACTCAAATGCGGGAAGCATAAGTGTTATTGACGGGACAATCTATTCTACACAACTAAACAGTTTAGGTCCAACAAACTCCTGGGGGGGTGACAAAGGAACAATAAACAACAACCCTGTAGAGATATCAAGAAAACCCTTCTTTGCAAAATATATTCTCTCTGCAGATATAGTTACTGATTCCCTGCCAGGAGGAAATCTAAATATGAACAAATACAATCTCGTCGTAATGGGAACAAACACAACATTCAACATGAATAATGTTGAAAACACAACCTACACAGACCTTTATGAGGGTGTGCTTTTCCCATCATCACTTTACTCAGGAAAGGATAACCCTCAAAACACATTTGACTGCAGCAACAGAGCAACATTTCAAATAGGCGGAAAAAATTTCTCAGGGTGCAGAGCAAACCTCTTA
>JAMOQB010000032.1 GCA_027064225.1 Candidatus Woesearchaeota archaeon
AAAATTCCACTCCCTTTACCCTCAAGAAATCCTCTATTTAAAGCAAACTAAATTTTGAAATTCTTCAAAAAGGCGAAAAATTTGGCAAAGATGAGTTAAACCCTCAGGAGGTTCAACTCCTGACTCAGTAAATTATATTACTTCTTTCTGCTATTTGTATGGTGATTATAATTGTTGCTATTATAAGTTTAAGGATTTCAGTTTATCAAGTACAGATACAAGACAAAGAAGAGTAACCATTACAGCAGAAAAGGACGGAGACTCATCAAAAAAGATTTCAGCCCAAGCAACGATACCTGTTGAGAGAGTCTGGGGAATGTTGGCGGAGGAGAAAATATCCATCACTGCGGAGTTAACGAGACTTATAATACCACATCAGGACACTGCGAACCAAAAGGAGATGATTGGGCAAAAAATGATTAATATTCCTTCTTAATTTAGATTTACTTTTAATAAAGTTAATGGATTGTAATTTTCTATCTCGTAAAAAGATTTTGCCTCGCTCATTTTTTCAGAGGAAGTAGCCCATTTTTCATATATTAAAAATAAAGGAATTGTTGAAAACGGACTATTTAAACTTATGTAAAGCGGATTTTCAACAAATTGTCCTTCTAAATAATTCTTTCCTTTTTTAATAGTCCATGAACTTACAATTTTGTTTAAGTGTTCTTTACTTGATGTTGGCTGATAAAAGGCTTTTGCTTGTGAAGATATATTAAACACAATCTTAAAATTATTGTTTTCAGTAACAAGAGACGTATCTCTAAACACTTTTTTGTTAAGAATACTTTTCCACCCGTAATTTTCAAAATCTGGAACACCAAGAGCGTTTAACATATTTTTCCTTAAGTCAATTGTTCCATAAATGTGAACTGGCTCTAATCTTGTAAGATTTGCGTATTTGTTTGTTGCATATGAGGTTAATGGTCCTGTAAGAATTGTTAATATATCTCTGAGGTTCTTCTGTCCCTTTGGCCAATCTTTAACATATTTCGGACTTTTTGAAACGAGAAGAGGTTGGCCATTTGGGAATTGGCCATCAGGTGCGTGACCATTTTTTAATGGAATGAATAACCCCCAACCAAACATTTGTGTCACTATTGCAGATGCGGGAGCACCTTTTGATTCGTCAAGGTTTAATATGTTAAGTTTTTGATTCGGGTTCTTAATCATTTCCCATAATTCATTATAATATTCATTAGTATTAGGGTGTAGTATATCTGCTAATGTGTGTCCTGATACGGTGAGTTCTCTGAGGAACAGGGTCTTTATGAGGTCTGTCATCTGCTCATCGCTGAAGGCAAGTTGGTTTTGAAGTGCTTGGTATAGAGAAATGCCTTTTTGCAGGGCTTCGTGTATCTGTTTGATATCGTTGTATTGCAGGTTAAACATATGAAGGTCGGTTAGTGTTGTGAGTTTCTGATAATCTATATCGCTTACACCTTCTTTTATCATATACTCTATGCCTTTCATTATTGCTTCTTGGTCTTGCTTGCTCTGGTTCTGGAATCCAAAGTAGTTGTTTAGGAGGTTGTCTATTGTTTTCATATCTTTGCTGTTTATCGCTTCTCTGAACTTCTGAACTTTTGTTATGTATTCAAATGTTCTTGCAGATGATGCTATGAGCATTTCGGTTATCTTCTCTTTATCAGAGTCGGAAACTGTCTTGTAATTGTTGGAAAGCAATGACCTGTATATTGAGAGTGCGAAGAAGAGTTTAGGATTGTTCTTTACAGAAATGTTCATCTCTTTTAACTTGTTGTAGGTGTTGAGCAGGAAGTCGGCTTTGTTGTTTGATTCCCAACTTACGGGGTCTAACTGCTCTATTACCTGTTTGAAAGGTATTGTATCTTCTTCTTTAACATCTTCTCCTTCAATG
>JAMOQB010000033.1 GCA_027064225.1 Candidatus Woesearchaeota archaeon
TGACTACTTGAATCAGAACATATTTATTCGTCTTTCTTATAACTAACCTGTCCCTTTTTGATTTTAAAAGTGCTAATCTCTTCTTGTAGTTTGTCTTTCCTTCCAATCTTCTCCTATAAGGCAGTTTAATTATTCTTCGCATGTTAATCACTCATTTTTCTTTGCTTCCCGCTTCAATATTCCCATATCTTGAAGGTAAATTTTCAAGTGCGATTTGGACCTGAAAAATCCAGATTTGATTTTTAAGTAGAGCATTCTAAACTGTTTGTTATCTAAGAGCCCTTTATCCTTCAACTCTCTAATATATTTTCTCTGCAACCTGACCTTGTTCATCCAAGTTTCTTTTTTCTTTGACCTTGCAGTTTTCCTTCCACGCCTTGAACCCTGACCTTTTCGCTTGCCCTTAGACTTTTGAGCTTTTATTTTCTTTGACCTGCTGGATGACTTTGATTTCTTTTGCTTTTTGATAATTGCTTTATCCTTGACGAGGGCTTTTACATCCGCTCTTGTCAAAGCATCCTTTATCTCATCAAGTCGCTCAGGGTTTAGGAAGACCCTTTTAGGACTAACTTTTAAAACATGAGCAGCAAGTTCCTTTTTAGTTTTGAGATTCATTTTAACTTCACTTTTCTTTTGTTAGGAGTTTATCAAATTCTTTCTTTTCCTTTTTCTTTTCAGATTCTTCAGTTGGAGCTTCCTCAGATTTATCCTCTTTGGACTCCTCTTTCTTATGCTCCTTTTCCTTTGAGCCCTTCTTCATTTTTCTACTCTTCTTTGACTTACGAAGGGCTTTCCTCTGATTTAAGAGTTCCTTTATGATTTCAATCTCTTTATCAGCATCTCCTGAGTAGGGAAGTTTAAGTTCTAAAATTTTGGACAATATTTCAATTCTCTTTCTCTTGCCAAGAGTGGATGAAAGCTGTATGGTAAAGTTATCTTGAACATTTTTTAATGATAAAAGCTCTGCCATGTTCTTAACAGTCACAAGCTTCTTGCCGTCGAGTGTTCTTCCTCTTATGAACTTTGGAGTTTTGTAACCTGTTTTAACTATTAAACCATAACCCCTTCTTCTGTGCCTGAGTTTTGAGTGTATGCCCTTTGGGTAGTGCCACTTCTCCTCCAACCTGCTCTTTTTATTAATATCCTGTCTAACAAATCGCTTGCTCCTCTTCTTAACAATGTCCTTTTTTTGTTCTTCTGTCAATTGCATAATTTCACCTAAATGTGCTTACCTGCTTTTTCAACTATGAATATACCGTCTTGAAATACTCTTCTGTCCTTATTTGTGAGGCGAGTTGATTGTTCTATATCTGCTGCGACTTGACCTGCTAATTCTTTATCGTGACTCTCCACAATTATGAAAGAGCCGTCTATTTTTACTTTTGCCCCTTCTTTGAGCTTAACAACTCTTGGATTGTGCTCGCCGAGGAAGTTTTCTATTTTTAATGTATTTCCTGATAGTTTAACCTTCATAGGGAAGTGTGAGGAGCATATTTTGAGTTTGTAAGTATAGCCCTCTTGAACGCCTTTTATCATATTTTTAAAATGCGATACAAAGGTTTTTATGAGTTTGTATTCCTTCTGCGTTGTTCTCAAACTGGTGAGTGTGAGTTTGCCATTTGAAAATTCAACCTTTATGCTTTTATAAGGATAAGATTTCTCAACAGACCCTTTTTTCCCGCTTATCTTAACAGAGGTTGGGGTTACTTCTACTGAAACATCCTTTGGAACTTCAAGCACTTCAACAAAGTCCTTTTTCTTATCTTCTTTGCTCATTTTCACCCTCTAATAAACATAAGCTATTAATTTTCCTCCCAATCTTTTGCTAATGGCTTCTCTGTGAGTCATAATGCCTTTGGGAGTTGAAACAATCATAATGCCGAAGTTTCTTGCAGGCAAGTATCTCTTTTCATACTTCTCATAAGTGTCAAGCTTTACTGAAAACCTCGGCTTAACAGCTCCACATTTATTTATCTTCCCTATGAGATTGACTTTTAAATAGTTTCCGCGGGGGTCCTGAATCTCTTCAAAGCTCCCAATGTAGTGGTTGTCCTGCATCACTTCAAGCACCTTTTTAAGCACTTTTGAGCTCGGCTTAATAAGGCACTCTGTCTTGCCTTGCTCATCATATTTTTCTATTTTTGACAACGCACTTGCTAATGGATCGTTAAGCATTTTTTACACCTTAATTATATTTTTTAAAACCTATCTCTTTTGATATTTCTCTGAAGCAGTGTCTACAAAGCCTGAGGCCATACTTCTTTATGTGGCCCCCTCTCCTGCCACAGATTTCACAGGTATAATTATCAAAACCTGTTTTTCTCTTCTTAGGAACATTATGCTTCATGAACTTTTGAAGCTTGGCTTTCTTGTGAGCCAATTGTTTCATTGTTTTTTTATAACTGCTAACTGTCATTTTATGCCTCCTAACTTATTTGAACATTGAATTTTTCTTTTAGGAAATTAATAGTGTCCTCCTTTGTGATTAGGTGCGACTTTCCAACCTTTTTATTTTTAATTCTTCTTCTCTTAATTCTGTAACCTGGTCTTTCGAGAGTCACTGTAACTTCAAGTCCAAGCACTTTAAGCTCAGGGTCGTATTTTAATCCGGGAATATCAATGTATTCTTTTATACCAAATGCAAACGTGCCGGGATTTATTTGCCTAGCTTTAAGCTTATTATCAACAGCTTGGAGGAGCTTCTTCAAAAGCTCGTCAGTGTTTTTTCTAATAGTAACCTTCGCACCGACTGGGATTCCCGGCCTTAAATTCCACGTTGGGATCCTCTTCTCAGTAATAGTTTTAACAGGTTTAGCTCCAGTAATCCTATTCAATAGCTTAATTGCTCTCTCAAGCTTGTCAACATTTTTACTAGTTCCCATATTTAAGGTAATCTTCTCAATCCTTATTTCCCTCATTGGATTTTCTGATTTTTCCATTTTGACCTTATAAGCTTATTTCTGATTTTTTCTCACCAACGATGATAACATACTTCTTCAAGGTTTCAACATCACCATCCTTGGTTTTTATAACAACTTTAGTTGTCCTCAACTCAGGAATAACTTCCTTCAACTCGCCTACCTTAGCAACATGGTTTCCTGATATGAGGTAAACTTGGTTTCCAAGTGTGAATGGAATTGATTTAATTATTTTTTGGTCGGGAAGGCTTATAACCAAAGAGTCAAAAGTGTTGTATTTGTCAGAGGATACTATTGTTCTTCCATCGATAAGGCCGTACTGAAACTTTCCTTTACCAACCAACTTTTTAGAGTTAATTCTAACAACTTTCTTCTTTGATTCCTCTTCATTTATCTTCTTTAAGTAAAACTTTCCGAATTCGTTGAGTAGCAACCTATAATGCTCATTTGCTCCTGGAATTGAAATAACATCAAACAGGCCGACATTGTATTTGGCTTCTCTAACTGGCTTGCCATCAACCAAAACCTTCTTCTGCCTGAGCACAAGCTCTGCTTCTCTTAAATTTTTTACATAACCAAGCATGTCCCTCAACACAAAGCCGAGCGGGAGAGCATATTCCTCCCCATGCTTGCCAGGCAGAGGTTTTAAAACAAACTTTCTAGCTTTCCTAAGTAAAGGCCATGTTTTTGGTGCTGGAATCCTTTTTATGTGCTTTGACATTTTTGAACCTCAATCCTTTGATTTACGATTTATTATATTTTTCCTTTCAGCATCATCAAGGTTAAGCTCAATGATTTCCAAGTTTGAAGCAGGTATGGACTTCATAATTTTTGTCCCATCCTTCTTAATAACTTCTATTCCTCGAATCTTGACTAAACCTCTCACAACACTCACTGAATCAATAATTCCTGTTTTGTTTTTAAAATCTCCTCGCAAAACTTTAACTTTATCCCCTTTTCTCACAGTCATACTCCTCTTACCATACTGCTCTCTTAACTCTTTGGAAAGATGTGCAGAGAGCACAACCTTCCTCTTTATGTGAAGAGGTGCATTTTTAGCAAACTTCCTCTGCTTTCTCGGTTGTTTGCTATGATTCCAAGTTGTTGAAAATTTTGTCTTCATGAAAAACACCTTAAACGATTATGCTTGCAATTTTAGCTATGCCAGGCCACCTGTCACATGCTTCTTTAGCAACAGGCCCCTTGATCATGGTTCCTTTCGGATTGCCTTTGTCATCTTTTAAAACAACTGCGGCATTGTCTTCAAAGCAGATTCTTTGACCGTTCAAACGCCTGTAAGGTTTCTTCTGCCTAACAATTACGGCAAAAACAACCTTCTTTCTCATGTCAGGACTGCCTTTCTTGACAGTTGCTTGTATGAGAGTGCCAACGCCAACTCCTGCTCTGGAGCCGTGCCTCGTCTTAACTTCCCTAACATTTATGATTTTAATAAGTTTAGCTCCTGAGTTATCACAGGTTTTAATCTCTGATCCTATCTGAAGTCCTCGTGTGATTCTTGCCTTAACGGGCTTCATTATTTACACCCTCTTTGTTTTTTATTATCTGTAAAACAACAAAATTCTTTGTTTTGGAAATAGGTCTTGTCTCTGCAATTTTAACAATGTCACCTTCTGAAGCGGATATGCAATCAGGATTGTGAGCATAAAACCTAATTGTCTTGTTTGCATACCTCTCATACTTCTTTATGAAGACCTTTTTAGTAACCTCAACTATGACTGTTTTTCTAGGTTTAGCACTCTTAACTCTGCCGATAAGCACTCTTCCATGTACCTTAATACTGCCGTGGAATGGGCAGTTTTTATCATTGCATTCCTTATTCGGCGCCTCAACACCGAGCACTTTCTTTGGCATTTTTATCCCTTACTTCCTTTTTATTTTTATTCTATCTTCGGGGCGTTTGTTCAACCGCGACCCATCAATTTTTACTTTGAAATTTATAAATATGAAGTTATTATCTTTCTTTATGAAGTGTTTCAATCCATTCTTCGTCTGAATCAAGTATGTGTCCCTTGTCTCATCAATAATTCTCCCTCTTGAAAGCTCTTGGCTTTTTTTGTTTTCTACAATGACTTCTTCACCAATGTGCTCTGTTCTTAAGTAGTCAGGTTCTCTGCTTCTATGCGGATTCATTTTACGATTATCATCTCTGGATTGAATCCTTCGTGGACAAGCACTTCTTTAACCTTATCTTTGTGGTTTCCCTGCAGCTCTATGCTGTTGCCTTTAACAGTTCCACCGCAGGCAAACTTTGTTTTCAGCTTCTTCAACAAGGACTTTGTGTCAATGTCCTTTCCGAAGCCGGATATAATTGTGTATACTTTGCCGAACTTTCTCTTGTCGGTCGTAATGGTAATCTCTTGGTTCTCTTTTGTGATTTCTCCATAAAGGTTTAATTCCTTCGGGAGGCCGAATGTCGGACCAAAAGCCATTCTTTTTTATATTCCTCCTTTTTCTTTTATGATTGTTTTTATTCTTGCAATTGTTCTCTTTATGAGTTTAATCTTGCCTGCACTCTTAGAGGTTCCCCTCTCGGCTTGGGCTTTTTCTGTTATTAGCTGTAATTCTAAGTCTTTAAGCTTCTCTTTAAGTTCTTCAATAGTTTGTCCTCGTAGTTCTTTTGTTCTCATATTTAATCACTCTTTTCGCTCTTCTTAGATGATTTTGATGATTTAGATGTTTTTGAATGTCTTGATTTTCTGCTCTGCTTTTCTTCTTCTGATTTCTCTGTTTTGTTGTCCTTCTTCTCAACATCCTTTTTTGATTCCTTTTCCTCAACAACCTCTGCAGTTTCAGCTTCTTTGTTAAGTTTATCCAAATCAATTTTATCCATTAAGTCAAGGTCTGGTGGTGTAATGCTTACTTTAACACCCACAACGCCTGATTTGAGCTTTGCCTGTCGATTGGCTCTTCTTATACCTTCAATTGCAACATCTCCGCATTTCCTTAAGTAACCAACTGCGACTCTCCATGATTTTGCCCTCGCACTTGGAACCTTTCCAGAGAGCACTATTTCAACTCCTAAAGCTCCTGCATTCATAACCTCTTCCACAGCCTTGTGGAGTATCGCTTTGAACCTCTTGGAGCCATACCTCTCCAAAGAGACAATGATTTTCTCAGCAATTACTTTAGGATCTAAACTTGGATTTTCAACCTCTGCTATTTCTATTTGAGGATTTTCAAGCTTAAACTTTGACTTCAACTCGGCTGTAAGCTTTTTAATATTTGAACCTGACCTGCCGACAACAAGACCAGGTCTTGTCGTGTGAATAATAATCCTTTCTCCGAGAGGAGTCCTCTTTATTTCAACAGAGCTGAGGCCCGCTCTTTTGAGAGATTCAAACAAGTAGTTCTGTATTTCAAATTGTTTCTTTTTTCCTAAAACAAATTGTCTTTCTATCATGAAAATCACGCTTTTGATTTTTTGCTCGGCTTTTTCTTATCAACTGATTCTTTAACTATAATCTCAACAGTCGCCCGTTTCATACTGATTCCTCTTATTCGTCCATAGTGAGGATTCACAGGTGCCTGCTTTGGTATCACTCTGAAAACTATGAGTGAGGATGTGTCAAGGCCTGCAAGCTGAGCATTTGCCTCAACTTCTTTCAAGAGTTTAAGCATATACTTAGCAGTTTTAACAGGGAACTTTCCCGGGCCTATTGCTCTTCTGTGAGCCTGCTCTTGATTGAACTTTGTGAATTTAATCGGTGCTTTCTTGCTTATTACTTGAGTGAGTATGTTTTTAGCTGTTTGCAGGTTTTTGCCTTGAATAGCATGGCCAACCATGATAGCACTCTTCAAAGGTATGGGAACTGAAACAAGCATGGCCCTTGCCATGTGCTCCTTATCAAATTCCTTGAAACTGTATTTAAGGGACATTTAAATTACCTCACCGAAAGTGCTTGACTTGATCTTGTTGCACCAACACCCGGAGAGTGGTGCTGAACTCTCTTTCTTGTAAGTGCAAATTCGCCCAGCCTGTGACCGAGCATTTCAGCAGTTACTCTTACAGGAACAAATTCCTTACCATTATGAACATTAATAGTTTTTCCAACCATTATAGGCAATATAATCATATCTCTGCAGTGAGTTTTAACATTATCCTTTTTCTCTAAGTCCTTCAAAAGCTTCTTCTCCTCCTCAGTAAATCCGCGCTTTATTTTTCTCCGCTCAGTTGATTTAACAAGTTCTGCAAACTCATTGATTGAAAGTGATTTGAGCTCATCAATTGTTTTTCCTCTGAATAAAAATTCTTTTCTCGCCATTTTTACCTTTTCCTCCTACCTGTCCTTCTTGGTCTTATCTTACCAACCTTCTTTCCTGGAGGAGCATTTCTTGGAGCAATAGTTGGTCTTCCCTTATGAGCACTGCTTGAACCTCCAAATGGATGGTCCACAGCATTCATAGATGTTCCGTGAACTCTTGGATAAAGTTTATTCTTAGCCTTCATCTTAAAGTATCTTCTGCCAGCTTTGAGGAACGGTTTTTGAGTCCTGCCAAAGCCCGCAACTGTCCCAACAGTTGCTAAGCAGTTTCCATTGAAAACTTTCTTCTTCTTTGATGGAAGCTGAACAGTAACATAATCGCCTGATTTCATTACCACACGAGCAAATGTTCCTGAAGCTCTGACAAGTTTCCCACCGTCTCCAGGTTTAAGTTCAATATTTGAAACGATTGTTCCTTCAGGAATATTTTTTAAGGGAACAATGCTTCCATTCTTTATATCTGAGGAATAACCAACATTAACAGTATCACCAACTTTCAATCCTTCTACTGCAATAACTGTCCATTTTTTGTCACCTGAGACAAGTTCTGCAAGAGGAGCAGAGTGTCCCGGAGAGTGAACAAGGTCTTTAATGGTCATCTCAAATGACTCTCCTGAATGGACAGGTTTGTATTTAGCATCCGCATAGTACCTAAAGCTAGGTGCTCTGTATACGGAGCTTCCCTTTCCTCTCTTCTGTTGTATAAGATTTTTACCCATTTTTCAAACCTTAAGTGAGTTTTAATTTTGTTGCAACATCAATAGCAGGGGTTTCATCGCTTAACTTTACATATGCCTTTTTATATCCCCTGATGGTTCTCATAAGTCTAACCTTAACGACTTTGACTTTAAATTTTGACTCAACAGCTTCTTTAACTTCTTTCTTAGTTGCTCTCTCATCTACCTTAAAGACAAGCTCATTGCTGAGCTCCATCAACCTTATCGCCTTCTCCGTTGCAATTGGACTTTCTAATATCATAATCTCGCCTTAAATGAAAAGTTTGCTTTTATTAATTTCCTCAACAGCTGATTTTGTGAATATAACTACTCTTCCAGGCTCAGCACCAGGAGCTAAAAGTGCTGCGTTCAATGAATGCACCTCAACAGCTTCCAAGCCAAGATTCTTTACTGCTTTCATAACTGAGGATTTCTTTGAAGTAACGACCAGCGGACCGACCTTTTTCTTGTATCTTCTTCCACGGGTCTTACCCTTTCCGGCTCTTATCTTTGACTCTTTTATTCTGTCAAGCTCATCGTTGAAGCCGAGCTTTTTGAGGACATTCAAAACATCTTTTGTCTTGCTCAACGATTCAAAATCATCAACAATGACAAATGGATATGCGTCTGGAACCCTCTGTTTCTTAGCAACGATTTCCTTGACAATGCAAGCAGATAAGGCACTTCTAATTGCCTTCTTCCTCTCCTGCTTGTTTATCTTCAAGTCCCAAACCTTAAATGCCTTTGGAGGATGAGCTCTCCTTCCACCAACAGTGCCGGGAATAAAAGCACCTTGCCAGTAAAACTGAGAGCCATTTCTCGAAAGGATCTTTCGTGGAACCCTGGAAATACCATAACCATATGAGGTTCTGAAAACACGCCTTCGTTTGTAGAGCTTGGCTGAAGGTCTCTTACCTGCATCTTCAAAAGCACCGTAGGGTTGTCTCTCATGCGACTGAACAGCAAGAACTGCTCTCTTTATAAGGTCAGGCCTAACAATCTCATTAAAAACATCTGGCAACTCAAGGTCGCCGACCTTCTTGCCATCTAAGTCCAAAATTGGAAGTTTATTTGCCATTTTAATCAGTTTTCAGTTTAAACAATCCTCAAAAATTGCAGGGAGACCTTTCGTTTAGGAGGCCTCGAAGCGTTCATAAGTTGAATCATCCTCTTTGATGGTCCAGGAATTGAACCATAAAGTATTATTACATCGCTCTTCAAAACACCGTAGTGCTCAAACCCCTCTTTCCTATTGAACTCCTTAGCAGAGCCAATCTTCAAAACATACTTATTAAACTCTGTCCTCTGGTGAAAGCCCATTTGACCAGCATGTGCGACTCTATACATGATGTGACCCTGACCCTCCCATGGACCAAGGTTTGCAACACCTCTCTGACCCTTCTGAGCTTTATGAGATTTAAGAGCAATACCGAACCTTTTAATAGCACCTTGAAAACCATGACCCTTCGTAACTGCATGAGCATCAACAAAAGAGGACTCAGACAAAACCTCTGAAACAGGAATGTCCTTTCCAACATGTTCAGAGGCGTACTTGAACTTGTCTTCTAAACTGCCTCCAAGATGCAACTCGACAATCTCAGGTTTTTTCTTAGAAACCCCAGCAAGCTTTGGTTGAGTATGCACTAAAATGGTAATATCAGAGTAATCAGAAAGCTTATCCTTGAAAGATGACAAGTCCTTCTTCGCCTTGCCAAGATTAACTTTCCTATTAAGTTCTTTATAATCAGACACAAGGACCTCATCAGCAACCTTCAAAGAGCCGTCCTCATCTGACTTCTTGTAAAATCTG
>JAMOQB010000034.1 GCA_027064225.1 Candidatus Woesearchaeota archaeon
AAATTTTACCTCCAGAATACATCTTAATCAAATAAGTAGAATCATCATTCTCCTGTTTTTGGGAAAAATACAAAACGGAGCCGTTATATAACACATGAGTAAAAAGATTCGTTGAGGATTCAAGAGCTTTAATAGGTATAAGGTTAATACTTGAAGGGAAATTCTCATCTAAGAATGAAGATACTATAGAATATTCAGACCCATCAGAATATGCAAAGAAGACCTTTCCCTTTGCAATAGAAAAATCGGTTACAGAAGTGCCTTTCTTAAAATCATAGCAGTTAGGCTTATGCTCGCCATTGAACCTGCAGAACTCATAAGTAACATCTTTTTCTTTTCTGCATAAAGAGTAAGTATAACCATCATATGAGACAACCTTAACAACATTATAAGAGTCAGGACAAGCATTAGAAACCAAAGAACAGTCAGAGAAGTCATTCTCAGGCACACTTTGACTGTTTAACTTACTGCAAGAATAAAGCTTGCCGTCACTAACAACAAAGTATTTATTCTTGCCGTTCTCTGAGTAGGTCTCATAATGACAAACATCAACTGATAAAGATTCAGGATTTGTTTCTTCATCTTTATCACCCTTCCTAGTCTCGCCTTCTCCTTGTTGATTATTATCATTTTTACCTTGTTCATTATTCTTATTCTCCTGTTGGTCTTCTCCTCCCTGCTGATCATGTTTAGCCCCTTCCTCCAATTTTTTGTAGTATTCATTAATGTCCTTAACAAAGTCGCTCTGAGGCTCAATAATAATATTATCTGCACATCCTGTTGTTTTTGTTCCGCCACCCATAATCTTCAGCAGGAATAATCCAGGATAATCAGGATAAGAATTAATCCACTGAATAATCCCAGAAGCAGATTGTTTTTTGAGGTCATCTACAAAGTGAGAGGGTTTATACTCTTGAGGTTTCCTATTTGAATAATCTTGATGTCTAGGATCCGAACATCTATTTGTGTCTTTATCCACTTCAAATCTAACTGCACACACGCCCATACCTGCGTTATTTCCTCTGCTCATTTGAAACAATGAAGAGCCTACCTTGTAAGTTTTATCTCCTATCTTAATCGATTCTTCCCTGGGATTCCCATTATTATCAATACCCATCATAGAAACGCTCATGGCACCATTACAATCAAAGATGAGATAATAAACCTGATGATCATCTGATGAAAAGTCAAATTTCTGACTAACATAGCCAACTTTATCTCCTGAAGGAGCTAAAGAAAGACCTTCGCTTCCAACACGAGCACATTCCACAGAAGTCTTAAGACCATGATTATCCCAACCAGTTAATCCTTGCTCAAAGCTCGGATTCTTAACAAGGTTATGTGAGGTTATTAAATCCTGAGGAACTGAGTAAAGTTTTAGATTTGAAATCTGCATATCTGGAGTTTGGAAGAGTTTACTCCAATCAGGATTATTCCCAAAGATGCTAAAATAATAATCCCCTGGCTTTGCAACATAAACAAAATTATCACATTGACCCCCATACTCAAAAGCCATCATATCATAAACAGCATCGAAGTATTCATCAACTTTCTTATGCGGATCAACAGGTGTTAATCTCAACTCTATATGAGGCCTAGCAGGTTGCTCCGCTTTTCCAACGGGTTTACATTCAGATTCAAAAAAGTAAGTGCCTGCATCTAAATGTATTTCTTGAGAGATGTGCTGATTGTTTGATAAGATGACAGAATTGCCATTTGGTTTGAAATCCGGCTGCCAAAACTTTGCGTATCCTTTATCATCAAGTTGTGAGAAATTTCCATTCTTAAGAAGATTGTAATCCTTTGCAGGTTTAGGTTTAGCAACACATTTTCCATTCTTAAGGTCAGAACCATCCGGGCAAAGGCACCTATAAGTTCCTGTGTATGGCTTGCAAACAAGACCCAAACTCTTATTGCAGACATTCAGCTCGTTCGCCGGACCACAGAGAGACATGTAACCAACTACATGTTTAGAAGAACCTCTTAATTTCTTCAATATTAAGTTATCCACCCAAGCAGTGCATCCTGAAGTAGAAACTCCAACAGCTAAAACATAACCCTTAGAGATATCATCCTTCTTTATAGTATACCTAACATCACTAAAACCGCCAGAGGTCTTACTCGAATATGTATCTGAAGAGAACTCTCCTTTAACAAATCCCTTATCATTTGGATCAAACATGCCAACTTTAAATGTGATTTTACAATGGTTATCTGAGACAGCTCTTTGAGCAGACAAAACAAATGTGTCGCCGACAGAGAAATCGGTGAGTAATAACTGATGAGCCGACCCACTGCTAAGCTCTAAGGATCTTGAAGCACCAACACCGCCGATAGAGTCAATCTTAGCGTTCCCAGAAAGCGTCCAAAACTTAGACCCCTGTTCAAAGCCAGGGTTCTTCAAGAGGTCTCCAGCAAGAGTTTGATCAGAACTTTGTTGGAGGAAGGATATGTACTGGTTAATAATATTAGAAACTTGAGAGCCCAAATCAGAAGAGGCAAAGGTGTCCTGATTATACTTATTGTAATATGTAACTTTACACGTATGTGGATCAATTCTATCATCACACTTTGAGGCGGTAAATCCTTTTTGCAAGTTACAAACAACAGATTTTACAACCTTCCCTTCAGAATCAACTTTCAAATGGAAACAGGAGCCATCAAGGGTTGAACCATAAATCCAATGATTTGAAGTTTTACCCCATGCCTGAGTAAATAGATTAATAGCAGCTTGGTCAGTTTGGCAACTTTCTTCGCAAACCCCGAGAGGATAATCCTCAGAGTAACAACAGGATAAACCCTCCTCACAACCAGACAAACAGCATGGCTCCCCAGATGAACCACAATTATGCTGAGTGTCAGGAACATTCACTTTGCAACACATCACATTACAAGAACCGCAAAACATAGGCTTGCCTGATTTGTCAAAAATATTTACCAATCCAGGCGTTGCAC
Organism: Candidatus Woesearchaeota archaeon; assembly: GCA_027064225.1. GTDB lineage: Archaea > Nanobdellota > Nanobdellia > Woesearchaeales > WAPY01 > WAPY01. The sequence goes on from JAMOQB010000034.1 coordinate 2,956, forward strand.
TACAAACACCTTGAATATCTTTTGTTACTGACTTACCATTAATTTTAATAGTTGTCTTGCCATTGTCTAAATATTTTCTATCAATGCAGAATCCGCCTGCTTCGATGCATTTTTTCTCACCCTCAGTAAGATCCAAGCCCAAATAACCTGCTCTATGCTCAATAAAATAATCAGGGGAGTATTTATCATCAGTCAATTCGCAACTCTTCCTTGCAAATCCTCCATCCAACTTTGGCTGGTTTATCCAACAGTTGCAACGCTCATCTCCTGCATACTGACCGCATTGAGCAACACCGCATCCAGGATAAGCATCTTGAATAGAAGGAACGCAATCTTGAGTGCTATGAACATGCTCCTTCGCATAAGTTATCCAATTAAATGTGCTTGGTTTAGTGTAACAATCAGGATCCAAACAATCTGTCAAACCATCATCGTCATCATCCAAACCGTCAGAGCAGATGAGCTCATGCAGATGAACAACTCCTTTGGGAGTACACTTCTCAAAAGCCGGATCAAAAGTTTTTGACTCAAAAACACAAGAACAATTATCTTGCGATACCTGCGAGAGAGAAGGATTATAATAACAAGTATGTGAGGATGTGTTTACATAATAATCGCAACAGACATCAGAAAGTGTTAATTTACTACAGTTCTTTCCAACTTTTTGTTTGTCCTCGCCTTTAGAACAGGTTGGTGCTTTGCAGGCAGAGCCAACTGTAAATGGAAGTTCAGCCAATTCCTTGCTATTAGAATCTTTCAAAACAAGTTTTAAATCAAGTTTGGGAGTGTTCTTATCTTTCAAAATCAAATTTAACTTAACAGGAACTTGTGTATAAGACTCTGCAATTGAGTAAATTTTATCACAGGCAGTATTATCCTCATTACATATTTCATAAGAAGAAGGTAGAGTTCCCTTGTCTTCTATGCCAACAAGAGAGACATTCAAAGCAGGATGAGTTTTAGGCATGAAAACCGTAAAAGGGATTCCTTCACCATAACAAGGGGAGTTTCCATCTGCAAAGGAAACTCCATATTCATTCTTACATGGCTTTGAGGAAACATTAACACCTTCAACAAAACTTGTAGATATATAAGATACTGGCTCACAATGAAGATTTTCATCATCAGATGACCAACAGAAGATAAAATAATAAGTAGAAAAATCATCAAAAGTACAGGTCTTTGAGAAGGAATAAAGATTATTATCTTTTTCAGATGGATTAAAATCAAGTTTATCCTTTGCAGAACAACTTAAAGTAGGATCTTTTTTGCAACAAAGGTAAAGGAAGGAAAGCTTAGCCATGGAAAAATTACCCTTTACTATTATTTGTTTATCCTTTTTACCAAAATAAATCTTTTCTAAATTATTCTCTTTACCGCATTTTTCAAAAGAACCATCAATAGTAAGTGCTTTCAAAACAGGGCCTTCTTCACATTTACCATTCACACAGGCACCTGAACAGCATGGATGAGCATCATCACACTTTTGATCAGCTTCCATGCAACAATGAGCAACACCATCTGTCACTTCGCAATGTCCCTTACCCCAAGAGCCAGAACAGTTTAAGACCCTAACCTTACCTGTATCCGCACTTCCAAAGATGGATGACACATCAATCAAAGATGAATTCACAGTGTTTTCGACAGCATAAGAAGTGCAGTGATTTCCTTTATAAACTCCCTGGCTAATTTTAGTTGTGTTGTAACAGATAAAATCTAAAACAGCGGAGTTATCCTTAGTACATTTATTATATTTTTCACAAGTGCCTGAAGTGCTGAAACGGGAGTGACCCTTACTTATCTGAGAACAAGATGTTTTGTAAATGATAGAATTAGAATACTTTGATGTGTTATAAACATATTGAGGTTTTTTAACATAACACTTACCCGTATCAAAGCCCGAACAATCCTCTTTACATAACAAAGTTCCACCAGTAAAATAATTGCCGTTTTTATCTTTGAAATCCTTACAGGTCTTACCATTCAAATTAGTTCCATCACAAACTTCATTCCCATCAATTTTACCATTCCCGCATTTGTCTCCACCACCAGAACCTCCCTCATCAGAACCTCCTGAATTTCCAGAGCCAGAAGCAACACAAGTATGTGAGGTCAAATTACAAACAGGAGTAGAACCAGAACAATCATCATCAGACAAACACTCAACACACCCACTACCATCCCAAACAGGAGCAGAGGAAGGACAAACACACATTTTATTATCAATATCCCACATTTTATTTGATGGACATTGACAGGTACCCACATTTCCTACAGATTTATAACAAACTAAAGGATAACAGCAATCATCATTATTAGTGCAAGTAGCGTCATAATAACCGCAATCACCGCAAGAACTTTCTTCATGGACGGTTTCCCCACTCTGCTCACAACAATAGCCCGACTTAACAAGTTCAGTACCACAAAAACAAGGAGAGCTTATTTCATACCCAAGCTTACAATTAGGATAACAGTCTCCTTCATAACATTTCTCTTCGGAAGGACAACTTTTCAATTTAGGAATAAGTAAATATGGACTACAAAAATACCTTTGATTACCTCTACAAAAGTCAGTGGTTGAAGGATTATCTATCTTTTCAAGTTTATCATTACAGATTAACAAATCATAACCACAACAAACTGCATCATATTTTTTAGCAGGATTTGAATTAAAGTATACGTGATTTCCTTCACAATTAGGAGTTAAGATTTCATAATCAGTGGAGTCCAGATAATGCTTACAAGAGAGAGAAAAGGAGGTAACATCTTTGAAAACATTATTTTTACTAAGTGTTAAGTAAGACCAAGAATCCTCAGCTACAGCAAAATGCAACAGAGCAGTTAGGGCAATTATTAAAACAAAAGTTCCAAAGATTATTTTCTTATTCATCCTAGCTCACTTGTATGCTTAACTTTTTATGTGCGGCTGCGAATATGAAGTAGTAGGGTGTGCCGTCTGAAAATTTCGTCTTGATAAGCCAAAGTGTGGTTGGAGTTGGCTTGTCCAAGAACTCAAACTGATAATCTAAGTACTTGTTTATTTTAAATAGGAAATCAATGGACTGTTGCGGGCAGAATTTCCCAAGCTCCTTTCTCTGCTTGCAGAATGACCTTGACGGTTCTTTATCACCTTCAGAATCGGAGCGTTCTATCGCATCCAATATGTCCTGAGCTTGCTCATGAACCTGCCACAGAGGAACATTGACCTTTGTTTTGAAAGTGCTGAACTTCATCATAGAACCGGATTTAGAAACATTCATTGGGTAATAAAGTGTTAAAAACACAGAGTTGTGTTGTATAACAACTTTAGATTTAATTTTACCTGCTGATATTTTATAACCCTGAACTCTAAATGGTTGAAAATCATTCAAACATGTTTGAAGATTATTATTTACATAATTAGAAAGTTCATCCTGCCAATCAGAAATGCTTCCAAGGATTTTGTGATCGCCCGGATAGTCATAATAATCATAAATATAAACTACTGGCTCAGCTGTGTTAGGAATCTGAAGCGTCTCAACCTTAATTCCTGAATAATAATCTGGAATGCCAACAAATCCTCCCTGAACTCCAAGATTTATAATAGCATGTTTAAGAGTTAAGTCAGCACAGTCCACAACATACTGCTGAATAGGACCGTTTTGTATTTTACCTATAGGAACTGGTTTAGGTCCTAAGGACTTCAAATGCATAACGAGAACGACAACGACAAAGGTTACAATTCCTATGAGCAAAAATAAACTCAGCTGAGCGCGCTTGTTCATTGACAATAAAAAATAAGTGGGAATATTTAAAACTTTTGTTCAGTAACATTTATAAGTTTTGTTCAGTAACATTTATAAGGAAAAGAGTATTTCAGAAGAGCATGGAAAATGCTATGTGGACAGAAAAGTATAGACCCAAAGAGTTCTCAGACATAATTGGACAGGACAACATAGTTAAGAGAGTGAAAGCATTAGTAGAATCGAAGGAGATGCCGCACCTCCTCTTTGTAGGACCTGCTGGCGTAGGAAAAACCTCATTAGCTCTGGTCATTGCAAGAAAATTATTTGGAGACGAATGGAAGAGCAACTTATTAGAGTTGAACGCTTCAGATGAGAGAGGCATAGATGTGATAAGAGTTAAAGTGAAAGAATTCGCAAGGACAAGAGCAATAGGAAATGTGCCGTTCAAAATAATTTATTTGGACGAATGCGACGCACTCACAAGGGACGCACAGCAAGCATTGAGGAGAACTATGGAGAATTACACAAAAACATGCAGATTCATACTAAGTGCAAATTACAGCAGCAAGATAATAGACCCCATACAATCAAGATGTGCAATATTCAGATTCTCACGATTAGACAAAAAGGATGTGTTCAAGCTCATAGAGAATATAGCTAAGAATGAGAAGATAAAGATTGACGAGAAGGCAAAAGAAGCATTATTTGAAGTTAGCGGGGGAGATGTAAGAAGATTGGAAAACCTGATGCAGAGCTGTGCCTCAATAAAGAATGAGATTACAGAAAAAGTTGTCTATGAAGTCGCATCGTATGCAAGACCAACAGAGATAGATGAGATAATAAAAACCGCAATAGGAGGGAATTTCAAAGCAGCAAGGGACAAGCTCTTAAACACAATGCTCAAATACGGCTTATCAGGAGTGGATATTGTAAAGCAGGTTAAAAACGCAGTTGTAAAAAGCAACATAAGCACAAGAGACAAGATGAGAATAATCAAAGAAGCGGCGGAAATAGAGTTTAGGATGAGCGAGGGCTCAGACGAATTTCTACAATTAGAAGCCCTGCTAAGCTTTATAGTTCTACTTAATAATGATGAAGAATAAATTTAAATGATGCTGAGAAAGATAAACTAATGGAAGATAACAACCTAAAAAATCTCATTATCGGAAGCCAGCTCTTATCAGAATCATTAAACAAGATAAAAGAAGAAATAAAGAAATACCAAACCGAAAACTCAAAATTAAAGGGAGAAAACAAACTTCTCAAAGAGAAGATAAAAAAAATACAAGACGAACTGAACAATCAGATAATCACTCTTCAAAATCAAGTTGATGAAAGCAACGACAGACTAAAAAGAGCAGAAGAAGAGAAGGAAAAAATTCTGAACGAGCTCAAATCTAAATCGCAGGAGAACCTAATTCTAAAAGCAGAAAACCAAGCAGTAAAAGACAAGCTCAACGAACTAACAGACAAGATAAAAAAAATCGAAAACTCAGTCAAAAGAAAAAGCTATGAACTGTTCAAAGATGAAATACTCAACCTAAAATCAGAGCTGAAAATAAGAGATGAAAAAATAAAGGAACTCTCAGAGATAATAAAAAGAAAAAAAGAAGAGAATGCAAGAATAGAAATGCAGTATTCCGAACTTAGAAAAGCCAACAGCAAAATAAAAGGAGAATTAGAAGAAACAAAAAAACAACTTGAAAAAGAAATAGAAAATAGAAAAAACAATCCTGAAAGAAAGAGATACTTAGAGATAATAAGTCAATTAAAATCCGACCTCTCAAAATTAATGGAAGAAAACACAGAGAAGAAACAAGAGAATGAACTTCTGAAAAACAAAATTGAAGAATTAAACGAAAGAATAAAAGCGTTGAAGGCAAACAACGACAAGGTAGAGAATGAAAATGAGAAAAAAGAGGATGAACTTGCAAAGATAAGAGCAGAGCTAAACAAAGAAAAAATAAGAGCAAAAAAGCTTGAGGAGGACCTAAACCACCAACAAACAATAGAACTTGAACTTAGAAAACAAATAAGGCTTCTAAATGAGGAACTAGCTGAAAACAACAAAGCTATTGAAAAGATAAGAACAGAACTAAAAAACAAAGAAGAAATGATAAAACTTTTAAAAGAAACAAACGACAAACTTATGAATAAAATCCAAGAGAACATAGATGAAATAAACAGACTCAGAGACAAAATAAACCAAAGAGACCAAATAATACTTGAAAACACAGCAAAAATGAAAAGGTTAGAAGAAAAGTATCAAAGCAAAATAGAAAAAATCCGCGAAACAATAATGAAAGAAAGCATGAACAAAGAATTAGCCGCAAAAACAAGAATCAACGAACTAAAAAAACAAATTTTAATACTGAAAAGAGAACTGCAAGATAGAGAGAAAAGAATAAAAAGATTAGCTATAATGATAAACACGCATGTGGAAGACATAAAAACAGGAAAAGCACCAATTGAAACCCCAAAAGAAGAAGAAATTAGAGAAACTCCAACCTACAATTCTTCTGAAGAGATAAAACTCAACCAAAAGAAAGCTCAAATACCAGAAGAGTTAAACAAGGCAAGCGTAGACGAACTCGTAAGCATGATAAAAATAGGAATAGCAAACAACGACACTTTAGAAAGCATAAAACAGTCACTCATAAACGCAAAATACGACCCGAAAAAAATAGAAGAAGCAATAAAGAGATATGAAGAAGAAAATA
>JAMOQB010000035.1 GCA_027064225.1 Candidatus Woesearchaeota archaeon
AATCCCCTACTTTTTATTTTTTTATTTTATTTTCACACTTAATTCTCACATAAGTTCATCTTCCTAAGTAAAAAATATCTTCTCTTAAACAAGCTAATTAAAACTTTCGGGATTAATGATACCAATTCAAATGAGTATATTGAATACTGTTGTAATATGAATCTCATTTTTGAAAAGCTTGAGATTTTTTGAATACAAGAGTGAAATCCTTGACTAATTGAGATATCTCAGAAATGACATTTGCTTGTGAAATGAACCTCTCCAATAACTCCCTCTGCTCTTGAAAATTAGAAAGTTTTAAAATTGACAAGTTAAAACCTTTGTTGTGGTGTTTTTTATGGCTAAAAAGGTTAATCTTAAAAAGAAGCTTAAGAGGAAGAGAAAAACAGAGATTGCTGAGGGAAAAAAACAGAGAACTGTTAAAATTATTGTGGGGTTAATTACTGCATTTCTCATGGCTTCCAGTATTTTGATGTTTGCGGGCAACAAGCCGTCAAGTCCCTATGTTTTTAATAAGCATCACTTTGAGCACAAAAATAATCTGTGGGTTACTAAGATAAATGGTCAGGAAAAAACATTTTACTACTTTCCTTCTATGCTGACAAGTATTAACTGCACGCCTCTTGCTAAAGACAGAGTTTTAAATTCAAAGTATGTTCTCATAACATTTGACCCTGTCAATGATTCTCAATACATGCTTCAAGCTATGGATGCGGTTAGGTTTTCGCTCTTTAATGCTCTTTCATCTCAAAATGTTCAAGTCGGCATGGGAATTGTTCATGAGAGCCCTTTCTACAATTTGACTGTTATAAATTGCTCTGAGTCATCTCAATACATACCAGTAGTTGAATTGAGAAAAGGAAATGAGACAAGAATATTTATGAATGATTCATGCATTATTTTAGAAGCTACAACTCCGGCAGAGATGCTTGCTGTTGGCGATAGGTTTTTATATTCAATTTATGGTGTGATGAATTAAGATGAAGAGGTCAAATCATAAATTCAATCGGAAAATTCTTATTATTGTGCTGTTACTTTTGCTGATTGTTGTCTTTTTTGGTGTTAGGGCTTTTATTCACTACCGAGCTTGGAAGGCAAACAATGTTTACTACAATAATTATCACTTTGTAAGAGCTGGAAACCTCTGGCATGTTAGTGTTCCAGGAGCTCCTCCTTACAATGATTGGACATTCCACTTCAATCCATCACAGTTGGAAGATGTTAAGCAGGTTGGTAAATTGAGTTATGACTTTATGAACTCCTCAACTGTTTATATTACATTTGACCCGTATGGCAATAACTTGTCCTACGATGCTATTGCTGCCGCTGACCTCTCCATTGGTTTGTTCGCTCATTTTGGAAAGAATGTTCTTCCCGCATGCACGAGGAATGCCACTGCCTGTCAGAATGTGACAATTATCAATTGTTCCTCGGCAAATAAATTGAAGAAGGCGGTTGTCTTCTTAGATCAGAAATATACAAAGCCGGAGGTTATTTATGATGATTACTGCGTTATTGTTAGAGGTTACTCTGCGGATTTGGTCCGTGCTCAGGAATACTTCTTAATGAATTATTACGGCATTATTCCTAATAAAGACAATTCTGGAGGAGTTTTGGGGGAGTGATTCATGGCAATTTCTGAGAAAAACCTTCAAAGAATAAAAAAATACCTTGACGAGTCAAAGAAGCCCATATTCTTTTTTGATGATGACCCCGATGGGTTAAGCTCTTTCCTACTATTTTATAGGTATGTTAAGCGTGGTAAGGGTGTTATTGTTAAATCAAGTCCCATGCTTAAGGAGGAGTATGCTATTAAAGCAAATGAGTATTATGCGGATACGGTTTTTGTGCTTGATAAACCATTGACAACTCAAGAATTTGTTGATGGATGCGTCTCAAACAATATTGTTATTCTTGACCATCACCCTGTCATAAAACTTAAAGGGGTTCATTATTTTAATCCAAGGATTAGTAATTCGTCTGATAACAGACCGACAAGCTATTGGGCTTATAGAGTTGTGAATCAGGACCTTTGGATTGCTATGACTGGTATAATAGGCGATTGGTACATTCCGCCCGACTTAATTGACAAGTTCAGAAAGTTGTATCCTGAGCTTGTTCCGAAAAAATACAAAGACCCAGGAGACATGCTCTTTGAATCTCCTCTTGGGCGGCTTAGTAGGATATTCTCTTTTGTTCTTAAGGGCAGGTCTCAAGAGGTCATGAAAGCAATTAAGATACTAACGAGGATAACATCACCAAGTGAGATAATGAATCAAGAGACAGCTAGGGGAAGGTTTATTTACAAGAAGTTTGAGAAGGTGGAGTCAGAATACGAAAAGCTTTTGTCCTCTGCAATGAAGCATGTTCAGGATAAGCATTTCATTGTCTTCACTTATCCTGGCAGGAAAACAAGCTTCACTGGAGAACTCAGCAACGAGCTCCTTCACAGATTCCCTGACAAGATCAACATTATTGGTCGTGAGAAATCAGGTTTTGTTAGATGTAGCATTAGGTCTAAGGATATAAGCATTCCTCCTATACTCAAAAAAGCTCTTGTTGGCATTAGGGGCTATGGAGGGGGTCATGACCACGCTTGCGGTGCTTCTATAAAAGTTGATGACTTCAATAAGTTTGTTGAGCAGTTCAAGTTAGCTGTTAATGAACAGCTGGTTGAAAAGTAAACTATCTAATTGGCTTATTATTTCTTCGTCATTATCTCAATAACATCTCTGTGTTTTAATTTGTACTCTCTGCCTATTGGCTTCTTTGTTCTCACATCTATTGCTGTTACGAAGTTGTTGCCTATGTCTGTGTGTATTTTGTATGCAAAGTCAAGTGCTGTTGAATTTGGAGGCATTAAGAAGCAGTCAGGTAGAACTCTACCTTCAGAATCTGTTAGCTTGTGCACGCCTCCAGGAAATACAGCTATGTATTTTAAGAATTCAAAAACTGCAGAATCAATAACCTTTTGGACTCCTGTGCTTCCGAACTTTTTTAGGATGTTTTCTCTTATGAACTTCAATGCCTTTTTCTGTTTCTCATTCAGCTTTTCCTCATTTAAAATCTTGAAGTCGCTGTCTCCTGGAACATATTCAACCAACCCTTCTTTGTCGGCTTCTTTCAGAGCAAGTTCGGCCTCTGCTGAGCATCCAATTATTGTGTAATCTTCAAATCTGCTCTTTAACCTTTTTAAGTTCTCCTCTGCATTAGGCATGTCTATCTTATTTGCAGCTATTATGATTGGTTTTGTCTTCCTTCTAAGTGTCGCTGCAAGTTTCATTAAGTCATCGTCTTTCCATTCGGTTAGAACTTCGCTTAGCCTAAGGTTTTTTATGACATCTTTGAAATCATCTTCAGTTGCTCCGAGTCCTGAGAATTGCTTCGCAATCATCTTCACAGCGTCTTTATGTTCTAAAGTCACTCTCTTGCTGAACCTGTCCCAACCCTTTTTTAAGATTTGGTAGTACCACATATCCAACTCTTTATCTAAAAATTCAACATCTTCAAGAGGGTCGTGCGTTCCGACGGGCACTGGCTCCCCCTGGATGTTTGTTGAACCAGATATGTCAATTACATGTATCAGCACATCTGCTTGCCTTAAATCATCTAAGAATTGATTGCCCATGCCTTTTCCTTGGTAAGCTCCTGGAACTAGCCCTGCAACATCCATAACTTCCACTGGCACAAACCTGTACTTGCCTTTTAGAAATCCTACTCTTGGATTTGCAACCACGCCGAACTCCTTATCAACTCTCTCTACTCGGACATGGGCTATTCCCCTGTTTGGTTTTATAGTTGCGAATGGGTAATTGGCTATTTCAACATCTGCAAGTGTGAGTGCTTTGAAGAATGTTGATTTTCCAACATTTGGTTTTCCCACAACTCCAATTAACATGCTCTCTTGGATAGCAAAAGATTATTTAAGTGTTGCGTATCTACAAAAATGTTTCTGTTACTTTTTAATAAAAAACTACCAAAAGTTTATATAATAGTTTTTGTCATATTCCTCTTGGTGAGTTTTATGTTGGGGGAATTGGTTAAAAGAACATTTGCTAAGTTTTTTCATCGTATTCCCACTGAAAAAAGTGTGAACATAGAAGTGATTCCTCAAAAAGAGCATATTTATGAAAATCCAGAGGTTGAGTATGAAGATACTAAGAAGGCTTTGATTTATAATGCAGGTAAAATGCTTATTGATAAGCTTGACTTAAATAACAACAAAAGCAAATATGTTGATGTTAAAGGAATTGCTGTTCCTGTGAGGAAAGTAAAAATTCTTTCAAATGGTCACTGGAGTGATGATAACAGATTCAATGAACGCCTTTATTATACTTGCACAAATAAAATTGAGAAGGAGCATCACACAGAAGTTGCTTATTTCTCAATGTCAGATCTGGAAAAGGGCATAATTGATAATGGTAAAATTGACTTCTTGAGAAAGAAAGATATTGAGGTGTTTAATGAGAAATATGAAGTTGTCAAGTTGGATGACTTTGGTGAAATAGTTCTTGTCCATTATACTTAACCATTTTTGTTTTAGTTTTTGATTTACAAAAATATTTAAACGCCTTTGTTTTATCTCTCTGTATGAAAGTTTTAACTCTAAATGTTGGCAGCAGTTCTGTTAAGTTTCAGGTTATTGATACAGAAAAAAAGAGAGCTCTTTTGAAGGGTTTAGTTGATGCTATTGGTCTTGATAACTCCAACATCAGCTTCAGCATTTCAGGTGATAAATTTTCCAGTTTTAACATCAAAACTTCTGTTAAAAACCATAGGGAAGCTTTGAAGTATGCTCTTAACATTGTTCTCGATTCGGGCTTCTCTAAGTCAGAGATTAAACTTGTTGCTCATAGAGTTGTTCATGGCGGGAGATTCACTACTCCATGTTTTATAAACAAGCGAGTTATTGAGAGGATTAGAAAGCTCTCTGAACTGGCTCCTCTGCACAATCCAAATAATTTGATTGGTATTTTGGAAGCGAAGAAATTTTTTCCAAAGGCAAAGCATGTGGCTGTTTTTGACACTGCCTTCCATCAGACCATGCCAGATAGAGCTTTTATTTACGGGCTTCCATTTGAGTTTTATAAGAAAGAAAATATTAGGAGGTATGGATTTCACGGCATTAGCCACAAATTTGTTTCTGAACAAGCAGTTAAAGTATTGGGGAGAAGGAATTTTAAGCTTATCACTTGTCATATTGGCAACGGCATTTCAGTAACTGCTGTTCAAGTTAAAAATGGAAGGCCTGTCTCTTTAGATACAAGTATGGGCTTCACACCTTTGGAGGGCCCTATTATGGGCACGCGCTCCGGCTCTTTGGACCCTGGAATCTTAATACATCTTTTGGATAAGGGTTATTCAAAAAACAAACTCAATGACTTGTTGAATGAGGAGTCCGGGCTTAAAGGCATTTCTGGTTTGAGCTCTGACATGAGGGTTCTGCTTGAGAATTATTCTTCAAACAGAAGAGCTAAACTTGCTGTTGATGTGCTTACTTATCAGCTTGCTAAGACCATTGCTTCTTACACAGTTGCTCTCAACGGTTTTGATGTCTTGTTATTCACTGCTGGCATCGGCTCCGGCAGTTGGTTTATCCGTTCAGAGATTTGCAAGAAGCTCTCACACTTTGGTGTAAAACTTGATGCTCGCAGAAACAAGAAGAATTCTCTTATCATTTCGTCAGATAAATCTAAAGTTAAGGTTCTTGTATTGCCCACAGATGAGGAGCTTGAAATGGCTTTGGAAGCTGAGAAATTATTTAACTCAAAATCATAACTTCCTTATCTCAACTCTTTTCCTTCGGGTCTTCTCTCCTGACAAAATAATCACTTCACTCTTTTTGACTTTGAAGTATCTTGAAAGCGTATCTATCAGTGCTTTGTTGGCTTTTCCGTTGATAGCTTTCGCCTTTACCTTAACTGTTAGTCCTTCTTCTGTTCTGATTATCCTCTCTTCCTTTGAGTTTGGAATGACCTTAACTTGAAAGATCATAAAGCTTAACAAAGCTCCTTTCTTTAAATTTCTTCCTCTTAGCCAAAATTTAATTTCTATTCTAGTATAGTAAAATCATTCTTTGTATTCATTCTTGAGTTAAACTATATTTTTATAAATGCTCGGCTTTTTTAATATCCAAAAAAGTTCAAACAAAATAAAAACGAACAAACAAAGAGGTGAAATAATGAAAAAGCTATTTTTTGCTTTTGCCCTTTTGGTGTTATTAGCACTGCCATTGGCAAGGGCAGCACAACCAGGTGGAGCAACAACAACACATGCTGACAAAGGTTCTTACGATGGAGGGACTGCAGGAACTGCTAATGTTATTTCTGGACATGTCTACAGCAACAATTTAGATGCAACTCAGGGAACTTACAAGTGGGTTGGTATCTTTGGAAATGTTACAGGAACTATTGTATTAGAGGACACAAACGGCAATCAATTCTACAATTGGACAGGTGCAAAGGGACTCTTGGTCTATGCATCTACAGCAACTGTTAGTTGGTCTTCTATCTCAAATGCCACAGAGTCAGATGTTACAACTGCCTATACCTTCTTAGCATCAGGCACAGATGACTACGCGAACACTTTCACAGGAACAAGTGAGGATATCGGATCAGAGATTTACTCAGTGAGTTCTGATTATGCACAGCCGTTCCCAACAGCATCTGGATTTAAAGTTTACTCTTTGAAGGATGGTTCAGGAAACATTATTTGGGCAGGAAAGGTTTTGTCATCACCAGCTACCACTTATGAAGGAAGTTCAGCTGACTTTGAGATGTTGTTGCCTGAGGATGGAACTTCCAACGATAATACAGCCACAACATACAACTTTTGGGTAGAACTTAACTAAAGAAAGCCCAATATTTTTTATTTTATTTTTTTTAATTAAATTACTTTGCAAGTATCATATTCATTGGAACTTTTTACCATTTGATTAAAATCACAAAAAATATTTATGAGGTGTATAACATGAAAGGAATAAAAATTTTGTTGGCATTGGCTGTTTTTTTGATGTTGCTTGGAACAGCAAGTGCAGCTGTGAATAATGCCACAGTTAGTGTGGGTAGTGAGTCGAGCTACAACTCCGCAGTATCAGCAGGGTCGTCTTCAGTTACTGCAGGAGGAACAGCAGAAGCAAATGTAACCTCAACCCAATCTACTTCAAGGTGGGCGGGTTTCTACGGTTCAATAAATGGAAAGATTGTATTGGCAGATGCTACAAGCCACTGGTTTAAAAATTGGACTGTTAGTGATGTTTCAGGAGCTTATGTTTATGGTTCAACAGCGTCCAACCCTGACTTCTCAACTTTAGCAGCTGCAACTGCCACAGACATGCCAACTTGGTTAAATACCACAGATGCTGCAGACAACTTCCAAAATACTTTTGGAGCTTCTGAATCTGCAACATTTAACGGACAACCAGTAACCGCATCTTATACAGAAACATACAATAATGCAGGAACAGAGACCTTTAAGACATATGCTCTTAAGGATGGCGGCAGTGATTTGATTTGGGCTGCTTTGGCTCAAAATGATGCAACTGGCTACAATGGAAACACTGTTGATTACCAACTGTTAGTTCCAGTTAATGGAGCTACCTCGACAGCGTATTACTTCTTCTTGGAGTTGCCGTAAAAGTTTTTTTTAAATTATTTTTTCACTTTTCATTTTATCTGTTCTTTGACATAACTTTGTTACTTTTGAGTGCACTTCTTCTTTTGGAAAAGCAAAAGTTTAAATATGAAATCTTTTTTACTCATTGCAGGGGTGTGGAAATTGGCTAACCGACGAAAATTACTTTCAATATTAAGCGTGCTGTTTATCATGCTTTTTATTTTGTCTTCATTTGCTAGTGCTAAGACACTTATAATTAATAGTAAGGACTGGCACGATGTTTACACAGGTTTTGAGTACGGTGCTTTTAAGAATTATAGCAAGATTTTATTCTTTTCAGGCCCTCTCAGCACGGATTTAATTACTGCTTTGACTCCTAAGAATAAGTCAGTTACTGTTATTGAGTCGGCTAATGAACCTTATTTTAAGGGCTATGCTAATTACTTGAGGACTCAAGGTTTCTCTAAAGTTGATGAGATAGTTAGTCAAGACCCTTACAAGCTTAATCAACAATTGGCTCTTCAAGCAGGTGCTAAAAAGTTTATAGTGGTTAGCGATGTGTTTGGCTACGACGCTATTTCTGTTGCTCCTTACTCTCATCTTACCCATGCGTGGGTTCTTTTTGTAAATAAGAGAATTGCCCCGAGTGTCTATGCAGTTTTAAAGACGCAGAACGCTCAGTCGGTTATTGCTTATGGCCACATAGGCAGGGAGTCTTATCTTACAATAAAAAGTTTTAATCCTTTGGTTATAAACAATGGTGACCGCTTTGATGACAACCTTGAAATTGCTAGGATGTATGAGGAGATTCATCCTACAAAATCCATCATTGTTACAACAGGCGAATTTATTGAGCAGGATGTTATGACAGGAGCATCTGATCAGGGTCCTGTCCTTTTTACCGGCAGAAATAAGTTGTATCCTGGGTTCATGGACTTTATAAACAAATACCATGTAAAATTTGTCACTGTTATTGGGAATGAGCTTATTCCGATAGGCACCCAGATAAGGCAGAAAACTAATAAGAAGGTTGCTGTCTTTGTTAAGTTCGGTCAGGGATTCACTGGCGGTGTTAGGAGAACGGGTCAGGTTTATGCTTTGACTGTGTTTCCCCTTCCACATTATGTTATTAACCTTGATATAAAATCCGCAGATTATGAACCCGTGAGCAAGGTGCTTTTGGTAACTTATCTTAACAGGGGGAACATGCCTGCTTATTTTATGTCAAATATTCATGTGAAATCTAATGGCAATGAAGTCCTCGTTTTAAATGATAAATCCCCTGTTTTCATTGAGCCAAACGGCACTGTTACTGTTGCTTACAAAGCGGATTTAACAGGTTATACAACTACAAACTTAACTGCTGACTTTTACACCTTATACGGAGAGAGTCCCAAAGTTATGGATAGGTATATTTTGCCTCCAGGTTCGGTTGCTCCTCCTTATACAGTTATAGTTGGTTTTTCAAACATTAAAGATAATTCTGAGGTTGAGCTTGTAAGTGTTGTTTACAACAAGATG
>JAMOQB010000036.1 GCA_027064225.1 Candidatus Woesearchaeota archaeon
TGGAGGAAAAATACATCCTCTCAAGGATGAACTCAACAATAAGAGATATGACAAAGGAATTTGACAACTATGAAATACAAGCAACACCCGAATTGCTGGGCTCATTAATCTCAGATTTGAGTAAAAAGTATGTTAAGATGACGAGGAACAAGATAAAGGAAAATCCAAATCTTGTGATTAACACACTCTTCAAAGTTCTGTTTGAGTCATTAAAGCTGGCAGCACCTATAACCCCCTTTGTTGCAGAGAGAATATACCAAAATATTAAGCCATTGTCCGATGAGCTTGACAAAGAGAGCATACACCTGTATGAATGGCCAGCCTTTGATGAGGTTCAAATAAACTCCGACTTAGAAGATGCGTTTAAGATATACGATGCAGTTTTGCAGGCAGGTCTCAACCTCAGGGAAAAATCTGGGTATGGCATAAGATGGCCATTTAAAAGAGCAACAATAATTACAAAAGATGAGGACTTCAAAAAGAAGATAAAACTTCTTGAAAGGTTGATAAAAGAGCAGTTAAATGTTAAGGAGCTTGAAATAGAAGACAAGATTGAGACAAAGAAAACAGCTAAACTTAACTTCAAAGTCCTCGGGTCAAAATACAAGTCAGACCTTCCATCTATAATTGCTGAAGTATCCTTAGTCAAGCCCGAGATGCTGCTTAAAGAAATAGAAGAAAAAGGTTCGTATAAGGTAAATGTGTCTGGGAAGGAATTTGAAATAACAAAAGAGGATATAATCATAAAAGAGGAGCTCCCTGACGACGAAGTCCTCGCCGACATAAACAATGCAGACGCAAAGATTATGCTTGACACAAAGCTTACAGAAGACCTAATAAAAGAGGGCTTGTTGAGAGAACTTGCAAGGAGAATACAAGAAATGAGAAAGAAGAGGGAATTAAAACCAAAAGACAAAATAATCCTTGAAATATGGGATAACAAAGACCTTGAAATCATCAAACAAGACATGGATAAACTTAAAGATAAAGTTGGAGCTACAGAGATTAAGCTTGCAAAGGAAAAGACAGACCTGTTCATAGAGCAAAAAATAAAAAGCAGAAAGTTTTATGTTAAGATAGAAAATGACGCAAAGAGTAGCTAAGGAAATACCCCTATCCTCATTAACAATAAGGAAATATGAGAAGCCACACACAGAAGATAAGCGAATGCTCATAAAGAGATTCTGCCTGTCAATAGGTCTCTTAGAACCAGGCGACTCAAGGGACATAATTATAGATATTCTCACTGTCTTCATAGAAAAAGCCAAGCAAAGACAAGCACTAACAATAAATGAACTTATTGAAGAGACAAAGACAATAAGAAGGAAGTTGTCACTCTCTGAAAAAGGATGTTCAGAACCGAACATAAGAAGACAAGTTTTAAGGTTGAAAAACGCAGGCCTCGTTGAGAAACAGAAGAATAAGTATAGAATAAAAGAGTTTCTCTCAACAGAGGAACTGACGCAAGATGTAGTGAAAAAGAAGGCCGACGAGATCCTTGAGAGAGTGCTCCTCTACGCAAAAGCCATAGATAACATTTAACGCCTCGTCGGAGTATTCTCTAAGAATAGCAAAGTTTAAATATTAGCATTCATTAAAATAGCTTAAGGTGAGCAATCACCGAGTAAAAGGTGGTATATGATGGCACAAAAAGTTGCTAAGGTCGGTGTGAAAAAAGAACCAGGATATCTTTATTTTGTGGACAAGCATGGAGATGTTTCCAGAGCTAAAATGGCTCGTGGCGGCAAAGTTACTGGAAGAAGAGTAGAAAAAGTCGCTAAGGTCGGTGTTGAAAAAGAGCCAGGATACTTGTACTTCATAGACAAGAATGGAGACATTTCAAGAGCTAAAATGGCTCGTGGCGGAAAGAAAAGGAGAAAAACCAAGAGAGCAAAGAAGACAACTAAGAAGAAGGCAACAAAGAAAAAAACAACAAGGAAGAAGAAGACAACTAAGAAAAAAGCCACGAAGAAAAAGACCTCAAAGAGGAGGAGAAGATAAGCTTTAATTCTTGTTGTTTTTATTAAATTTTATTTTTATTCCCAATATTTTTAAACTGTTAAATTCTTATTCTTTATATGAAACTTGACCCAGAGGTCTGTTTGAAATGTAAGGGCAGGCTATGGTGCGGACTCAAAAGATGCCCCCTGTTAGCAAGGCAGGATGCATTTGTGAAAGTTAAAGATAAAATAAAAAACATCAAAGAGGACTTCTCAACGAAAACCAACTCTGTATTCATAGGTAGAATTGGCTATCCAAACATAAACTTAGGAATATTAACACCTGTGATTGAAAAAGAAGACATAGACAACCCAAGAGCATGGGCGGCGTCCAACAAAGACATACAAGAAATAATAGACATGAGAAGCTCACTTATAAATTCACGAAAGAAACAGAGAAAAACTGAAATTGGCAACGACTACAAAGTAATAAGCGTGCAGGAAATAGTGCTCTCAAACAAGCCAGTGAGCGTTGAAGTTCTTCTGAAAGATAAGCCAAAACTTAATATGAATATAACTCCATTCAGCGCGCCCTTCGGACCAAATGCAAATCTTAAAAAGTTCAGATTGGAGGAAAATCCAAAGATAAAGAAACAGGTTGAAAAGTATTACTATGATTATGATGCTAAAGCACAAGACGCGGTTCAGGAGCTTTACACAAGGGGAATTGACGAAAACTTCCTATCAAAAGCAATAAGCATTGGCTCATTTGGATTGAAGACAAACAGAAAGCTGGTGCCGACGAGATGGTCCATAACAGCTGTTGATGATGCAATAGGAAAATATCTAATTGAAAGGATTAAAGACAAATCTTTCACAGAGAACACAGCATATTTTGGCGGCCACCTTGGAAACTACTACATAGCTATGTTCTTTGAGGGCGAATGGTCCTTTGAACTTTTTGAGATGTACATGCCGAAAACAGACTGGAACATAAGTTCGGAGATTAAATACACAACAGATTATGAAGGATACTTTGGCAGGAAAACATACGCTGAAAACTGCACAGGAGGATACTACGCTGCACGGCTCGGTGTTCTGGAGAAACTCTCAGATGATAATAAGCAGGCCTCTGTGCTTTTAATAAGAATAATAACTCCTGAATACTACGCACCTCTTGGAGTTTGGGTTGTTAGAGAAGCTGTGAGAAAAGCAGTTCGAACAAATCCAATAAAGTTTGCAAACGACAAGCTTATGATAAACTATGCAAAGGCAATTATGAAAAAGAAGTTCGGCATAAATGAATTCCAGTCAGAAAAAATCTTCAAAGAGAGTAAATTGATAGACAAGAGAAAACACCAGAAGAAAATAACTTCATTCTTTTGACTTCACACGATCAATATCCCCTAAGAATCTGCGGACAGTCTTGACAATGTGTTCTCTCTGAGTTCTCAAAACGTTTGAGCAGAATTCTACAATACCCTCATCGTTGAGATCAGACCTCTCGTTGCATTCAAACTTAAACTCAACATCTCTGTGCTTCTTAACAATGCTCTTCCACATAGAGAACAACTCCTCAACTCTACAAGGAATGAGAGCCCTCTCACAATTTAAAAGCTTTGAGAGTTCATCAACAATGCTTTTGTTGATATTTAAGAATCTCTTTGCAGATTCACCGGCGACGAATTCAATTCTTACAACACCATCCCTAACCTTTGAAGTTTTTACAATCTTAATAAGCTCTGCCTCGCCTGTTGAATCAAGGTGTGTGCCACCACAGGCCTCAACATCAAAATCAGGTATTTCAACAACTCTAATTATCTTTCCAGGAACAGCTCCGCCCTGATAAAGTCTAAAGCCAAATCTTTCCTCCGCAACATTCCTCTTCAAGAAATACTTTTTAACAGGCAGATTCTCAACTATAATCTTGTTAGCCAAATCCTCAATCTGTTTTATTTCCTCCTTGGACAACTGAGCATAATGCGTAATGTCCAAATGAGCCTTGTCAACACTCTTAGAAGCACCAGCCTGCCAAACATGATTACCTAAAATCCTCCTTGCAGAACCATTTATAATATGGGCACTGGTGTGATGCTGAGTTAACTGTTTTCTTCTCTCAAAATCAATTCTTCCCTCAATCTCATCACCAACAGAAAAATCCACATTGTCTAAAACATGAACTATTAAGTTATCCTGCTTAAAAACATCCACTACTCTTGACTTGTTTATATATCCTAAATCATGGGCTTGACCTCCTGATGTTGGATAAAAAGCGGTTTTGTCAAGAACAACATAGAACTTAGAATTTTGTTCAACAATCTCCAACACCTTTGCCTTAAAATTAACGAGTTGGTAATCATCAAAGTAAAGTGCCTCTGTCTTTGCATTCGTCTTAAAAGCAATCCTAAATGTCTTCTTCGTCTGTGTTTTGGAGGCTTTCTTGCTGTGCCTCTCATCCAAAATAGAGTAAAAATTGTCGGGAACCTTCAAATGAATGCCAAGCTTCTCTGCTGACTCAACAATCATCTCTGGGTTTATGCCGTGGCTGTCATAGAGCTCAACAAACTTTTCCGCTGAGATATCCTCATTTGAATCCAAGAGTTTACTCACAATATGCTTCGCATTCGCAACCGTGGCTTTATACTTTTGAACCTCAACATCAATAATCTTCTGAACATCATCTAAATTCTCCTGCAGTTCAGGGAATAAATCTTTAAGCTCATCTGCATGCCACGAAACAACATCTCTTAAATCAACATCCCAATTGTATCTTTTTATGAAAGACAAAGCTCTTCTTAAAATCAACCTTAAATTGTAACCGCCACCTACATTGCTAGGCAGAACCCCATCATTAAGAGCCACGAGCAAACTCCTGCTGTGCTCAGCTACAGAGTATAATGCCTGGAACAATGACACCTTTTCCTTTAACTCATCAACATCCATGTTAAGATTTTCTGCTATAAATCTCCATGAAGATTCAATATTTTCAACTTCATCCGCGTTGAGCATTGAGGCGAACGGAAGGAACCTTGCCATGAGCTTTGAGTCCTGCTTAACACCCGTGGCTTTGTAGAGTTTTTGCATTACATCTGGGAAGACAGCATCATAACTCGTATTTGTTCCCTGAGAAAACCAAGCGTTTCTCTCCTGGCCCATACCCATATCCAAAACTTTAAGTTTGAGAGGCTCAAGCTTGTCGTTGTTAACCCTAAAACTTGTGTAGACCTGGTTGCCGAGCTCCAAACCTCTTGAGAAGAATTCTAACGAGACCCCTGCATTGCCTCCACCAGCCCAAGCGTCCTCATGGAATACAAACTCCTCCTTTGGAAGCTTCAAGCCCTCCACAAGCCAAGTGTAAATATCCTCAAAGTATTTTTCCTGTCTGAACTCAGAGGGCTTTTTGAAAGCGTGCTGACCTATCATAACAAAACCAGTATAATGCGAACCTGTTAATCCAACATTGTCAATATCGTTAAATCGCAAAGAGAACTGAGGGACGACTAAAGGATTTGCAGGCGGCTCAACCTCTCCTGAAACGACATATGGCTGAAAATCATAAATAGACGCCTGAACAAAGTCAGTATCCTTTCTCCAACGGGCAGCAACAGGATATCTCTTAATAGGTGTATATCCAAGCCCTGAGAAGAGTTCTGAGAATCTCCTCCAAACATCTGAATAAGATAACCTTGCTCTTGCAGGTGAATTGTTTATGAAGTGATAACCCCCAACACAAGAGGAATCTCCGCATGTGTCCCGCTCGACAGCACTCCAGAAAAACCTGCCACACTTCTTGCATCTATACCTCTTGAATCCGAGCTCCTTTAGCTTCTCAACTGGAAAGAACTTTTCAGGATGCTCAGCCGTTAGAGTTCTTAAATAGGATTTTATCTCTTTGTTATTCATAGATTAAAACCAAGGATGAAAGTATAAATATTTTTTGTATGGGCCCGCCCGGATGTGGGAACTCAACCTTTTTAGGAAAAATGTTGAATCGAAAAAATGAAGAATTGTTAAAAATTGTAGAAGATAATGATGGGCCCGCCCGGATTTGAACCGGGGACCTCCGCCACGTGAAGGCAGCGTTATAGCCACTAAACCACGGGCCCTAACCTAAACACTGATTAGAAGAAGAGTTATGAATAAAGGTTTTAAAATGTTTTGGTTATCTTGCTTATAATGTTATTATTTCTCATTCATTCTTGTTGTTTCCTTTGTAACTCCTTGCAATAAAAAACTTTAAATACTAATGTATGTTTATCGTATTACAAATGAATTTCAATGATTTTAATTGTTTTGCAAAATATTTTTTGTAGTGTCTAAATTTTTATTATATATTCACTTCTTGAATCTTTATTTAGTTTCGGAAATATTATAACTTTTTTCACTTAAACTTTATTAAATATGTACTCTTTTAGATTTTTCTGTGAAAAAACTTCCTGTTTTTAAAGGGTTCACTGTGGATGTTCGTCTAAAACAATTTAGAAGAGTAAAAAATGATTCAATTGAATTTATAACTTTTGATTCAGAGAGGGGTAGAATTCTCGTTGAAGAATATCTTGATTCTCTAAATAGACACAGTCGTAAGTTTAAAGAATTTATACATTTTTTTTAACCCTTAACTTTTGATTTGAAATATTCTTCCGTATCTTTATCTATAAAATAAACATAAACTCCTTTGTGAGCTCTGGACATAAGGACTCTGTAAACATTTTTTAGGTGATTCACGATGTTTGGGTTGTTTCTTTTAATGAAAGTATCATAAGAATTTTCTGGTTTGGCTTCCCACTTTTTTTTCTTTTTGTTCCATACTAAGTCGTTTCCAAATATTACTCCAATATAATCAAATTCAAACCCTTGTGCTGTGTACACAGTTCCAACTTGTTTCATCCCGGAATCATCTGTTGCCCATTTCCAAAATTGATCTTTTCTTTCCCAGGGCATTTCTAAATTATCTACTTTGACATCATTAATGAGGGTTCCGTCAGGTTTAGGTTTACTCCAAGGCCAGCAAAATCCAGCAACTATTCTTGCACAATTTTTTTTCTCTTTGTTTTTTTCGTCGATTGCTTCTTTTAATTTTGTAGGATCATCAAATATTTTAAACTCCATTTTAAGATCTTTAGTAAGGTACTGGTACTCTGTTTCTCTTATTCCCAGAATGTTATCCAACCATTGTAAATAAGAATCAGAACCGCTACATCGAAATTGTGTTTTTAGTTCATATTCATATATACATTCTTCTTTTACATTACATCTTGATGCGGAATTTTTTATAAGTTTGACACTTCCTACTTCGCTAGGTCGAACAACTTGAAATTCATCTATAAAAAATATAGATATCTTAGCAGACTTTATTAATTCATCAATTTGTGGAATATCCCTTCTTTTATCTTTAGGAGTATATCTACTTGTACTTGTTTTTCTTATTCTGTGCGCCTCATCACAAATAAGAACGTCAATGGAGTTTTCTTTAAAATTTGAAAAACTGTTAAAAAATTTGAATAAATTTTTAGCTCGGTTTCCTAATATTTTTCTTAGAGTCTTTGTAAAAGCAGAAGATCCTGTAGCGTGATAAACGACCTTTCCCTGTCTGAGTAATTCTCCCATAACCTCTAAAGCTATAACAGATTTTCCTGTTCCAGGGCCACCCTTAATTATAAAAACATATTTTCTATTTTCTTTTGATACTTCTTTTACTTTTGACATAATGGCATTATAAGCAGTGATCTGATCATCAATGAGGTTGAAAATCTGGTGCTCATTTATCATCTTTCTTGTATGCTCCAATAATTTTTTTGAAGGTTTGATAGGACTGTTAATAAATTTGTTGAATACTTCTAATCCAGATCCTTTACTTAACTTCTCTTTGAGATACTCTCCTAATTTTTTGGCTTCTTCTTTGGAAAACAAAGGATACTTTTGGATTAATTTTGAAAATTTTGGGAGATAAAGAACACTGTTCTTTGTTTTTGAGTAATTGTGGCAGTATGCACAAGGATTCAATTTAATAGGAGGATTCATTTTAAAAATGGTCATAAAATCTTTTAAGTAATAATAATACCCCTCCACTTGTAGTAGAGGATGTGCTTGCTCTTTTTTAAATCTTCCATAGTTTACTATTATATTACCTTCTGTTTTACAATCTTCTACATTTTCATTTGACCATTGTTTTAATTCTATTAAAACAATATTATCCTTTAGATATTCATCTTTTCCAAACAGTAAAACATCAATTCTTCTAGAGGAATAAGGGAGTTCATACTCTATAATAATTTGATTATCTGAGAGTTCAGCTAAATCTAAAGCATTTTTAATAAAATTTAAAGAGTTATTCCATGAATTTTTTTCAGAAGAATTAACTCTTCTTCCATAGTGTTTTGAATAATTTCTTGCGAGAATATCTGCTATTCTGTTCTGAATTACATCTTCTTTAAACTGACTGATAGTCCCTTCATACAATCTCATGATCAGCACTCATTATATTTTTTATTGGATCCCTTAAACTTCTTCACAGGATATTTTTCTTCGTTCTTTCTTATCTTTTTTTCTAATTCTGTTGTTAGGTCGATATTATATCTTTGTGCCATCCTTAATAAAAAAAATGTTACGTCTGCTATTTCCTCAGTTAGTTTGTTACGTTTAATTTCATTCTTAAACATTTCATTGACCTGTTCTTCCGATTTAAATCTGAAACGTTCCAACAATTCTGATGCTTCTGTAACAATACCTATTGCCAATTCTTTTGCATTATGAAATTTATCCCAATCTCTTTTCTCACAGAAAATCCTCACTTTTTCCTTTAAAGTATTTATATTTGTTTTATCATCCATATCCTTTAGAATAGTGCCGTTAAATTTATTAAGTTTTCTCTTTTATTAAAACCAAAGTCAAACAAAAAATTTCTCTAAATAGAGATATTAAAGAGGAAATGTAATTTTTAGATATAGATTTATTTATGAATAATAAAAAGGCATCAAAAACTCACTAAACAGATTATAATTGCTTCATTTTCTCTTTGAATATCCTCATAACTTTTTCCTTGCTTAGATTTGTTGAGCAGATGCATAACCTTTCACTTCCGCCGCCCCTGCCACCAAGCTTCAGAATTTCATCAGCGAGAAGTTTGCAATTGATTATGTTAGAGCATATTATTACTTCCAATGAGTTTTCATGT
>JAMOQB010000037.1 GCA_027064225.1 Candidatus Woesearchaeota archaeon
TTAGCATCCAATGTGTACAAAGCCAGATATGTTTTACCAAAGAGCAAACATAAACTTTAAATACTTCCCATCATTAATTTACCTCATTGAGAGGTGATAAGATGATATTTACTCTTGTAGATTTACTTTACTTATCTGTTGCACTTTTGCTTCTAATGGTTGTAAACATACTCTTTATGAGGGAAGAGAGCGTTTTTTTAAAACTTAAAGAGCATTCGTACCTGCCTGCGTTTGACTTTTCTATAATCCTCATAGTTGACCTGTTCATACTTCAAATATTACCTTTGAAGGTTCTGAAACTTGTTTGGCTTGCATTATCTGTCTTAGGATTGTACTATGCAACAATGAAGCTTTACAAATTGAATTGGAAGGAAGCCGCAAGCTTCTACGGGATTTGGCTAACCTTCTTCGTACTCTTAGCTTTCTTCTTAACAAAGATGGCGAACGCTTAATCAAAAAATTCTATTTTTTCATTTGTTAAAATCCCCTTTCTCAATTTTACAGGCCTCCAATAATCAATAACTAATTCGGCGTTCAGCCAAGACGCAAGCTCCCTCGGATTTCCAATTGTTGCAGATAAACCAATAATCTGAACCTTTTTAAGAATGTGATTCAGCACAGTTATCAATACCTCCAAAGTGGGACCTCTCGAAACATCATTTAACAGGTGAATCTCATCGATGACAACGACCTGAACCATGGCAAGCCACGGTGCACTGTGCCTTATCAAGGAGTCAAACTTTTCAGAGGTGGTTATGATTAAATCATAATTCATAAGGTAAGCATCGTTAGAGTCAAAGTCGCCTATAGAAATAGCAATTTTCAGGAGGTGGGCGTACTTTCTTTTGAACTCTTTGAACTTTTCAGTTGCCAATGCTTTTAATGGAACGACATAAACAGCTTTTACGCCTTTATTTAATATGCTATTTATCATAGCAAGCTCTGCGACGAGGGTCTTTCCTGAAGCAGTGGGTGTGCATACAAGCATATTTTTTCCATCCAAAAGACCTAAGCGAACGGCTTTCTCCTGAGCAGGCCTCAACGAATCTATACCTTCAAGTGTTAGAACATCATAAAATTTTGGATTTAATCTATCCTTTATATCTGAAAGCTTCATAGCTGTAATAGAATAGGTTTATTTAAAAAAGCTTTCCCAAAATTTTCCAAAATAAAAACACTTTTAAATGCTATGAGAAAATTAGAGCTTAATGTTTAAAAAAATCTTAATCAATAAGGATAAGAAGTATTTCGTTAAGAATACTGATGAGGATTTTCACACGCAGTTCGGCTCTGTGAAAAAAGCTGATTTGAAAAAAAACAAGGGCAGAGTTAAAACCAACAAGGGCTATGAACTCTTCATTATAAAACCAAGATTAAGAGACCTATTTGAAAAGGCAAAACGCGGGCCTCAAACAATAAGATTAAAAGACATGGCAGTTATAAGTGCAGAGCTTGGCATCAACAAGAAAAGCTTTGTTCTTGATGCAGGAACCGGTTCAGGATTCATGGCAATATTCTTATCATCAATAGCAAAAAAAGTTGTCAGCTATGAGAAGCGCAAAGAGTTCTTCAAGGTTGCAGAGCAGAACAAAGAACTCTTTCAAGTTAAAAACCTTAAACTTGTCAATGATGATGTTGTAAATGTTAAGGAGAAAAACTTTGATGCAGTAAGTTTAGACCTTCCTGAGCCGTTTGAAGCGTTGAAGAGCATAATTCCAAGAGTTAAAGTCGGGGCATTTATATCAGTATACCTGCCTCAAATAGACCAAGTGAAAGATTTAGTGATGAAAATAGAAAAATATAATAATGAGCATGAGGCGAAGATAATACAAGTGAAAACAATAGAGGTTCTTCAAAGGGAGTGGATAGTTGATAAGAGGAGGTTGAGGCCTAAAAATGTCATGCTGGGCCACACAGCATTTATAACAATCTTGAGGAGGGTCCTATGAACAAGCTGGAAGGATTTTACCAAATAGAAAAGTTGAAGATAAAACATCCGAACTGGACCATTATAAGAATGGATTTAGCTGATCCTATAATTAAGAATTTAAAAGACAACATTTATTACACTGTTCGAACTGCGGTTGCTCAAAGCTCTGAGAAGAAGAACGACTTCTGGCTTCCAAGAATGGTTGGTGTTACTGGAAAAAAGGTTAAAGAAGAGTTCATAAAGTTTAAGGAGCATTTTGATGAGCTTGAAGAAGAGACATACATAATAATTTACCCTTACTTCAAAGCTGTATTCAGCGGGATAATACACCTCATATTTGAGTCAAACCCGATAAATTCTACAAAGACAATTATAGTTGAGGCGTGCGACGGCAGTTTGTGGAATCTAACAGAGCACGGACTCAAAAACTATGAGGCGAGAGTTGTGATGTCAAATACAAACGAGATTATGAGCGAGAAATCTGACATTCCGCACTGGCAGGAGCTTAGAGGAGAAATAAAAGACATTGTTAAAAAGATAAGCTCAGAAGTTAAGATCATTGGAAGAACAGAGATAAGAATTGAGTGGAGCTTCACCGACCAATCATTTATATTCTACGAAATGAGAACAATATGAATATATGAATATTTCTTTCAAAAGGATATTTAAATAAGCTTGTTTTGTTCTGATGAAAATGATACAAACATCTGAATCTGTAACAGAAGGCCATCCGGACAAAATGTGCGACTTCATCTCTGATTCTATTCTGGATGAAGCCCTTAAACAGGATAAGAACTCAAGAGTTGCCTGTGAAACTCTCGCAACCAAAGGAGTAATATTCGTTGCAGGAGAAATAACTACAAAAGCCCAGCTTAATATAAACCGCATTGTCAGAGAAGCTGTTAAAAGGATTGGCTACGATGATGAAGAGTTTGGTTTGAACTACAAAACTGTTGGAGTGATGGTTGCAGTGCAGCCGCAAAGCCCAGACATAGCTATGGGCGTTGATAGGAAAAAGAAGCTTGGAGCCGGCGACCAAGGAATAATGGTTGGCTACGCAACTGATGAGACAAAGGAGATGATGCCCCTGCCGACAGTTTTAGCCAATAAATTAACTCAA
Organism: Candidatus Woesearchaeota archaeon; assembly: GCA_027064225.1. Lineage (GTDB taxonomy): Archaea > Nanobdellota > Nanobdellia > Woesearchaeales > WAPY01 > WAPY01. The sequence goes on from JAMOQB010000037.1 coordinate 3,051, forward strand.
AGATTAGCTTATGTTCGGAAGAAAGGCATTGTAAAAGGATTAGGACCTGATGGAAAGTCGCAGGTCAGTGTTGAGTATAAAAATGGTAAGCCCATAAGGATTACTAATGTCATAATTGCAACACAGCACAGAAAAGAAAAGGATGTGCACCAACTTAGAAAAGAAATCTTTGAAAAGGTTGTCAAACCTGTGTGTGCTCAGTGGTTGGATAAACATACAAAAATAATAATAAATGGCACAGGAAGGTTCGTGCTCGGCGGACCATCAGCAGATACTGGGCTAACTGGCAGGAAGATTGTCATAGACAATTATGGACCATCTGTACCTGTTGGCGGCGGTGCGTTCTCTGGCAAGGATGCAACGAAAGTGGATAGGTCAGCGGCGTACATGGCAAGGTATGTAGCTAAGAATCTTGTTAAAGCAGGAGCGTGCTCAAAATGCAGAGTAACCCTAAGCTATGCAATAGGCGTTGAAGATCCAACATCTATAGACATAGAAACATACGGAACAGGCAGAGTCCATAAAGAAGAAATACTCAGGGCAGTCAAGAAAGTGTTCTCATTCAAGCCAAAAGACATAATTAAGACTCTGAGGTTGAGAGAACCAATATTTTCACAAACTTCTGCTTATGGACATTTCGGCAGGGACAAATTTACTTGGGAGAAAACTAACAAAGTCAGAGAGTTGCGAAAAGAACTCAACCTGTGAAAAGAAAACTTTTTATATTATTTACTTTTATGTAGTTAATTATGAGCTTAGAGGAGGAAGTCTTACAAGTAAGCAAGGAAGAAAGTTCATATAGAGAATATATCAATACCCAGGAGTTACTGTTAAAGGTTTCTTTCCCAGAGAAGAATAAATTTGAAGAAGGTATTATTGGAATTGTAGGTAAAAAATCAAGAGATCCTAAAAAGGGATTGTACCCTCTTGCACTTTTGATTTTAAACAGGCTCAAAGAAAATAGCACTTACACAGTAACATATAATAGGACAAGGCAAAGAATAACCTTAACATCTGGTGAGGAGAAAGTAATGGTCTCCCTTTTAATTGGTGAAGAAAATTCTAATCTTTTAGTTAAAATACCCTATTTCAATATATCTGAGAGCGAGAACCTGTATTCAAATGTTAAAGATGTTCTGAACGAATTCTTATCCGGCACTTTTAGGGTAACACAAGCAAAACCCACATCAAAGTATTATCTAGCAAATTTTAGATCTAAAGAGATTACTAAAGTGTTGCTTGAAGGCCTGCTTGCAAATAATAAGAACCCCATTGTAGAAGATTTACAAGGATTACCTAAGGAAAAATATGTTATCTTTGTATTTAGGAAAGGCAAAGATGATTTTGAGTCCGTCAGGCAGAAGTCCATAAAATACACAGTGCTAATATGATTATTTTTTAGTTTTTCTTTTCTTCTTTACCGCTTTTCTAGTTTTTCTCTTCTTTTTAGAAACCTTCTTCTTAGAACTCTTAACCTTAACTGTTTTTTTCTTTTGAGGTTTTTTCCTCTTCTTTTCAACACTCCCAGTTTTCTTCGCTTCAGGTTCTTTCTTGGAAGATTTAAGCTTCTTCTTAGATAATTTTTCTTCTTCTTTAATCTTCTTGTCAAATTCTCTTATCTCCTGCTCAAGCTTCTTAATCTCCTCTTTTAAGTGTTCAATAGTTCTTGTGTTGTCGTTTGGAACTAAGAGAGTGCCGCATTCAGGACACTTGAAGTCAAACTCAACAGCTCTTGAAAAGTCCAGGCGGACGCACCCATTGGGACAAATGTAGAAATTGTTGTTCTCCTCCTTCTCTAAACGCTCCTTCAACATCTCCAAACGCTTCTTCCTCAAATCTCTGTAAAGAAAGAGAACTCTTGAAGGTATGAAAGTCCAATAATAGATGTACCAACCACGCTTCTTGTCCTTCTTTCGTTTAAAATAAACAAAGCCAGCCTCCCAAAGCTTGTAAATTCTTCTTCTTAATTCTCTAATATCTAAGCCCAAATCCTCTGCAATAATAAATTCAGAAACATTAACCTTGCCTAAGATGTCTAAAACTATTTGAACAGCATCCGCACCGCAAATTTGAGATACAACATCCTCTATCATCGCTTTCGTCACTTTAAGCATAGCATCAACCTCAACTCACATGCTCAATCCACTTCTTCAAACACTTCAAGCTGCAAAAATACTTGACATCTTCCTTATTTTTAATCTTCCAAAAGAGTGTGAGTGTAAAGTGGTCTTCGTTCGGGTCTATTTCCTTGCCACAAAAAGAACACTTCATCTTGCGGTTCTCCTTCCACACTCTTTTTTCACCTTTGCTTATTGTTTGGAAATACTTCATAATATCCTCCTATGTAAACCAGTATTCAGAATAATACAATTTAAATCAATTGAGTTTATAAATTTTTTGATTCTGAAATCCCAAAAAGAGCAAATAAAAAAGGTTAAAAGATTTTAGCTTACTGCTTTTTCATGCATATTTAGATACATCCAAGCCATAAAGAGTGTTTGCAAACTCCTGCACTTGTTCCATGGAAGTTGGGAATGCTCCTGTCTCTTTATGATTCTTCAAAGCATCAAACATTGCGTATTTTTTGTTACTTTCCAATTCCTGCTTATACTTATTAAATTCCTTTTTCCCTAACAACTCTGCCATATCAACTAAGTTTGCAAGGATTACAACATTGTCTTTGTCTAATTCGTGAGCTTCTTTAAGAGTTTCATAAATCTTATTGTCATCCCACTTTTTATCATCCTCAAATATTCCTAATTCTTTATCATTGTTTATATACTGAATAATTGCTAAGTTGTTTTTAATCTGTGCTTTTTGTTTGTTGTTTAAGTTTTTATCTTCGAGAAGTTTTTCTAAACTTTGGTACGCTTCTCCTTTTTTGAAATTGAACACTGACACAACTGATTCAAACATTTTGTACTCAGTGTTATTTTTGAACTCTGCCGGAACACTTCCTAAATGTGTATTTATAAGATCTATGATGCTTTGTTTATTCGCTTTGTAAAGGTCATTATTCTTATTTGAATATATTGCTGTAATAAAGAAGAGTTCAGCAATTGGAAGATTACCTTCTTCAGCCTCATTTGGAGAATATTTATCTATGACAAAATTATAAACTCTTTTAAAATCTTCTCCCAACTGGAGTTGCCCTCCAAGTCTTGAATTTATCTCATTTGTGATTTGTTCCAAATTTTTAGGTTGTGAATTATTCATTTTTATTTCACCTCTAAGTAGTGGTAAGCACAACTCCTATTTAAACCTTTCGGTTATTTGTCACTTATTGATGACGAAAATTGTTGTTGTATTTTACATCTAAACAGATTTTTAAAAGGAATAAAGAAGATTTTACGAAAAATTTATATATTGCCTTTTGTTACCATTTGGTTAAAATGGGTAGAAATATACAATTGGGACTTAGAATTGATAAGAAACTCCTTGATAAAATTGAATTCTTAGCTACAAATGAAGGAATCAATAGAAATTTATGGATTAAACGGGCATTAGCTACTTTTGTTAGGGGACAGGAAGAAGGAATACGAGAAGAAGCAACAGAGGATTATATTCTTCTTAGAATTGACAAAAAAACATTTCTAAAATTTACAAATTATGATAATGTTCCTGAAGATATTGAAAATGCAAGGAAACAAAAATTAAAACAAATTTTGGAGGTAAAGTATGATGGCAAAAACATACATAAATAAGAATGGATATAGGTGTTTCTCAAATAGTGGAAAACAGGTTTCAAGGTGGGTTGCTGAAAAAAAGATAGGCAGACCTTTGAAGAAAAAAGAGGTGGTTCATCACGGATACAAAGGGAAGAAATGTAATAATCCCGACAATTTATGGGTCTTCAAGAATCAATCTGAGCACATGAGAAAAGCGCATTCCAAGAAGAGCAATTGGTTTTGAGTTAGAAATATTTGGCATTCAAACACTATTTTGTGGAGACAGGAAGGTTAGATGTTGAGTTGTTAAAAATGTACAAAAAGAACCTGATCCGAACAGAAGAGTTATTGAGTATCTTTGTGCTGGAAAAAAGCAAACGAGGAAAATTTACTTATCAAAAGCTGTCACAGGCAAACCTTAAACCTGCACAGGATTCATTGAGAAATTCTTGGAGCTTCTTCAAAAATATTTACAACATATTAGAATGAGATATTAAAAGCCAAGCCTCTCCTTTGCTTCTTCCTCAGAAACAAAATTGTCAGCTTTTATTCTTTTCCTCATCTTTTCAATATTAATTACGGCTTCTCTGCTCCACTCAAGGTTTGTTTTAGCAGTTTCAACTATGAACAAGACCTTTTTAATTACCTCATCATAACTTTTTATACTCTCTAAAACTATCCAGACGCGATTTTCTATCCCTGTGAATCTTTATAGTGGTAACACTCATTAAATTTTTTCATAGAAAAACTTAAATATTTACAATGATTAATTGCTTCCACTATGAACAAACGAGCAGGCATAAGCATAACAACAACCATGTTCTTCGTGGTTTTAGTCATGCTATTCGGAATGGTCATATTTCTAAAAGTAATGCACACAACAAAAAACACACTTTCAGCAGCACAAATACAATACACACAAGACACGCTCAAATCTGAAATAACCTCCCTAAGCGGTGAGAGAACAGCATCCAAAAATGAAATAATACCCGTAGCGAGTAAAATAAACGCGGTGTGCTTTGTAGGAGAAAACACGCCTTCATACTGCAACGACATTCCAAAAACAGAAGAGTTCTACAGCTACGAACAACAAATATGCGGAAGAATAAAAACAATGAAAGGAGAGATAGATGATAATGTTTACATATTCCCCCAAAACCAACACTTCTCTATTAAAGGAGTGAATGTTCAAAACATAATGTGCTTCCCAGTGCTTGACTCAAAACTATACCTAAAAGTTTCGGTACAGAACGGAAAAACAACCGTAACATCATACAATCCAGAAGAGAACATAGAAAAGAATGAGAATCCATTCATAGAACCCAGAAGAATACATCAACAATGCAACAACAACTCAGATTGTTACTCCAACATATGCTACAACCATGAGTGTGTGGAGTGCACATCCGATGAAAACTGCTCAGTCGGACAGGAATGCTCAGATGGAGAATGCGTAGACATAACTTGTGGAGACCTGCAAGTAGGTTACAGCACCTGTAAAAATACCACTACAGTGGAAACTTGCAACGCAACATCAGCACACAAAGCTGAATTACTCATACAAAACTGTGCAGAGAACTCTGTATGCTCTCAAGGAGAATGCATAGATAACCCAACCTCTAATAAAGAATGTGAAGAAAAGGATGATAAATTAATAATATTCTTTGATGATGGAACAAGCACAGAGATAAACAAAGATGACCCCACCTCCTGCTCATTATTGAATGATACTTGGATAGGAAATCTAAAGTGTGAT
>JAMOQB010000038.1 GCA_027064225.1 Candidatus Woesearchaeota archaeon
TTCGCCCCCGTGGCTCAGTGGTAGAGCAGCTGCCTCGTAAGCAGCAGGTCCTGGGTTCAAATCCCAGCGGGGGCTTATAGTTACCAAGAAAGTTATTAATATAATTCCCAAATGATCTTCGCAGCAAGTTTCGTCGTCATTCTGTTGATGTCTTTCTCAGGATTGACTTCTACAATTTCAAACCTGCGCACTTTGTCTTTTACCCTGTGCAGAATATATAAAAGTTCTCTACTAGTCAGTCCGCCGGGCTCTATGTATCCTGTTCCAGGTGCAAAGGCAGGATCAACAACATCTATGTCTATGGATAAGTAAATCTCATCGTATTTTAGGGATATCTCTTTGAGTTTATCAGCCAAAGTTTTAACCCCCATTTCAAACACTTGCTTCATATCAAAATACTTTAAGTCGTGTTTGCGTAGGAATTCAGCTTCATTTTTGGAGAAGCTTCTCAATCCAACTAGGCAGACATCTTCTTCCTTTACAATTCTATCCTCTATCAAGTTCCTAAGATAATCCTCATGGCTCTGTCTTGAGTTTTCCAAATCAGGGTGAGCATCAAATACTAGAAGCAGAGCATTCTTCAAATCCTGCGATTTAACAGTTGAGTATGTTAAGGAGTGGTCTCCTCCAAGGATACAAACTTTATCGCTTGTGTTTTCAACAATCTTCGGCAGTTCTGAGAGAATCGCTTCGTGAGCTTCATCTATGTTTGAGTTGTTAATGTTTATGCTTCTAATCTCATACTTTGGCTCTTCAAAACTTTCGTTTAAAAACATCTCTTCAAAGTCTTTTACTATCTCTTCAGGTGCCTTTTCTATGCCTTTCTTTTTAGACAAAGCCCCGCAGTTCATAGGAATTTGGATTATTTTCATCAATCAGCCACCTCTGTCTCCGGTTTATCCAGTTTGCAGAAATCTGTGGAGAAGTTGTAAGCTCCTGCATTTAAGAATACTATTTTATCACCTACTTTTGGGTTTTTCAGATAAACTTTATACCTTAGGATATCTCTGGAGTCGGGTGTGCATCCTTTGATTAAATACTGATTTTCAAAATTTCCTGATTCTAGTTCATCCTCAACTAAGAGTCTTGTATCCGCTATGAATGTGTCCATAGCCGCGTTAAATATTGAGCAGTCAACTATGATTGTTTTATTTATGATTTGCTTTATTTTTGTTACAAGTTTTATTGGTGGAGCAGCTAAGAATCTTCCAGGTTCTACAATGAGTTTTATGCCTCTTCTATTTAAATACTCTTTAAGGTCTTTTATCTTTCTCAGAATATTATCCAAGTTCTTAACAGAGTAATTCTTGTATCTTACAGGCAATCCTCCACCCATGTTTAGCATATCTACTGCATCTATAGTTTCTTCTGATAATGATTCTCTGAGTTCTTCTATGAGAGACCACTCATTTGTGTTCTGTGTTTTTCTGTGGAAGTGTATTCCCAGTTTCTCTATTTTTTTATTGTTCCTCAGTGTTGGTATAAACTCATTTATTTCATCGCTGTACATTCCAAACACATAGTGTTTTCCTGTATGTATTGAATGCTCCTTCAGTCGCATTCTTAAGAGAAGGTTTATTTTTTTATTAGAACTTTTTAAGTAGTTTAGAAGAGTGTTCAAATCCTGTTCATTATCAACAACAAAGCTTCTTATACCTTGTGACATTAGTTTATCAATCAGTTCAGAACTCCATCCCTGAGCTAAGAAAGTTATCTTGCTTTTATCTTTAATATACTTTGTAAGATGCTCAAAGTGTATGCTGAACTTTGAATCAGTTGCTTCTTCTAAAATCTTAGCTACTTCTATGTTTGTCTTGACACTGTACGAAACCTCATCACTAATACCTTTAAGTTTGTTGTATTGCTCTATCAACTTTTTTCTACTGAGAATAAACTTTGTATCACTCATTTATGAAACCCTCCTCTCTCAACTTTTCCATGGCAGAGATTGCCATCAAAGGGAAGGTAATAGTCACATCACCTATAACTGTTGCAATGTTTGCATCATCTCTAACCTTGCCCCAACTCTTCGCTTCTTTCGTTGTAGCTCCGCTCATGCTTCCCGAGGTATGACTTGCGGTTGTCATGTAAATCGCGTAGTCAGCTCCTCCATTAAGCAGGCAGGAGAGGATTGCGTGGTGCTTTGATACTCCGCCTCCAAGTGCGATTACTCCTTTCCTCTCATCTTGACTTGAAGAGAAGAGTATGTTTGCGAAGTCCTGAACAACATCTATCATAAAGTCCTTGTGCTTCTGCTTAAATAGGTACAGGTGGAATCCAAGAGCTCCGTCGGTTATTGCAGGGCAGAATATGGGAACATTGTGCTTAGCCGCTTGGTAGAGTATTGAATTCTCATCATTAAGCATTAGGCCAATCTCTTTTAAGAATTCTGATGTCTCCCAGACCTTTTTCTTCTCATAGAGTTTTCTTATCATGCCTTGTATTGTGTCCTCAAAATTTTCGTAGGTCTCATTTGTTATGAATAAGTTGCCAACTCTGTTGTAACCCTTTTCGTAGAGCTCTACATCGTCAGGATCAAAACTTCCGACTATGAATTTTTCGCCTTTGGCTCTCATTATATCTTCTTCTATCCCGCCAACAGTCGTTACAACAACATCCACAAGGTTTAGGGAAATTATCTGCGCGAATAGCCCCCTAAGCCCAGAGGTTACCATGTTAGATGTAAATGTGAAGTAAATCTTCGCTCCGGATTCTTTCATCTCAACAAACATGTCTGACGCCTTTTTTAATTGGACTGATTGAAAACCAACGCTTCCCATCTTATCAACTAATTCCTTAACAGTCATTCCAGGAGTCCATTTTAATTCTTTCACATATTTCATAGTATCACCTACTCAGAATTAGTAGTATCTCCAGTTCAGATTTAAATACATTGTTTTTCTTTTAAAATTCATCTGATAATATGGTTTACTACTTGTTGATTTATATAATTTTTTATAAAATAATGAGTTATTTTTGGATTATGAGACCTGTGCGTGAAAAAAAGCATGATGATGAAATTTTCATTGTGTGTTATGCGAAAGACATTTTGAAGTTTAGAAGAGACGCTTTTATATTCATCTTAATTATGATCCTTTTCCTGTATTATGTTATGATGAATCTCCTGCTTTTATCTCCTGTGAGTTTCATTCTGTTGAGCTTGGCAACTATTGGAATTTTTATCGAGTTGTATTTCTTACCAAAACATAAAGCAAAGTCATTTTTTAAAATTTCAGATAAAGAAATTGTTGGCGGTTTGATTCATTACAGGTGGAGTTACTTTACAAGCTTTTATGTTCTAAAAGGAGAAAAAGAGGATTACTACTTTTTAAAAGGCCACTTGTTCGATGCGGTATTTCCTCTTGTAATACCTGTTCCAAAGTCAAAGTCAAAGAGGGTGTTTAACCTTCTGAAGAAAAAGCTCATTTATGAAGAGGAGTAATCTTTTCTATGAGCTTCCAGTAGTTTGTTTTTGATTCCTAAAAATTCTGCCGCTGTCTTAACTGAACATCCGAGATCGTTTGAAAAGTCAAACACATCAAACTTTCGTCGGTAGTTTATGTCTCTTAGAAGATGATGGTCAATTATAACTGTTTTGACTTTTGTTCTGCTTACAATTTCTTTAACATTCTCCTCTGCTTGTTTAATTATGTTAAAAGGCATTCTATAACCGGCTAAATAAGTAGGAGGTCCATCAAGGATTAAGAAGTCAGGATTATTCTTTATTATCATTTGGGCTGTTTTCCTGCTGATAGGCCCTTGAACATCTGAAGCGTGAAGAAAGGACTTATTTTTATACAGTACATTAGTCATTACAACATATCCTAATCTTGTGTTTTCTGGTCCGTGCGGCACAGGTTCAGAGATTTTAATAGTAGTATTTCCAATTTCAAATGTTTTACCGTCTGCAAATTTAATATTAGCTTTATCCTTAATCATTTTTTCAAATATCTGCTCTCGGGACTTTTGTGACTTGTTTATTTTCTCAACACCTTTTACCAAAACAAGGTTTCCTTTAAATATTTGATTCATCTCAATATCATCTGGAAAGGGGTAGTGGTCATAATGATAATGTGAAACAACAAGAATATCTGCACCAATTGATTCAGTAATTATTTTTCTCCTTCCACGTTCAAATGCCTCCTCCTCCAACTTTGAAGGTGGAAGTCCGTATCTTAATGGTCCAAGAGCTACTCCCGGATCAATAAGTATCTTTATGTCTGTTTCAACAACAGTGCTCATACTTCTAACAGAGAATGAGTCAAAGCATATCGGTCGAATTTTCATTTTCATTTTGACTTCAAAATACCTTGTTCAATTAAAAACTTCTTCGCAGCTCTCTCACCGTAAGGTATTGCTTTTTTTGAGTTTGCAAAATCAAGATGATTTATTTCTGGTCTAACAAAGATTATATTATTCTTATTTGAACTTGTTATTTGATTTGCCAAAAACTCTGACATAAATGACAATACTGATTGGTATATAAGTTTAAGTGTCTTATTGTCCTTGCCTTTTTTTATTGTTTCAATCATCTTAATTATGCTTTTTGTTTCTCTTATCTTATTTATAGGTGCTGAACCTTTTATAATTCTAAATTCGCTCTTTAACATGTTTAAGTCCTGCTTTAAAGAAGCGATTGCTTTTGTAGTCTTCCTCAATTTACTCTTGATATGAGCTATCTCCGCTGAAGTTCCAACATCAATGGGGATAATCTCATCAACTTTCTTTTCCAAGGCATAGTAGGGGAGATTATTGTATAAGCCGCCGTCCAACAAGAGCATGTTCCCAATCTTAACAGGAGTAAAAATTCCTGGAATTGCCGAGCTTGCAGCAACAACTTTTGCAACACTCCCCCTTTTAAAGAAGACCAAACGGCCGTGTTTTATATCTGAAGCTGCAACTATTGCCGGCTTATTTAAATCTTGAAGCTTTATGTTGCCAACTATTCCTCTGACAAAATCCTCAATCACTTCACTAGAAAATAATCCGTAAGGGCTTTTGGAAAATTTGAACAACTGTTTGGTATCTTCTTCTGTCAATTTGTTAACTCTCCTCTCAAGCTTTTTAAGTTTATTAGCAGCATATGAAGTTGCGACTATTGCCCCAGCACTAACCCCGCAAAGCTCAGTTATGTTCAAGTATTTATCAAGAACTTTCAGCACACCTATGTGTGCAGCACCTCTAGCTCCGCCCCCACTTAAACACAAACCATACCTCTTATTTTTCATGATGGTTCTCACCTTTTGATGCCTTCGAAGACAAAAGTTCAGAAATTTTAAGTTTTTTGAGATACAAATAAAGAACGCCTATGATTGTCCATATTCCATCCCTAGCTCTGACGACAAAGCTAACTGCGAAGCTGACTTGTACGGGCAGGTGGGTAAGTTTTGCTACAAAGGATTGAACAACTTCAAGGATCCCTAAAGCTCCGGGCACGGGAATTGTGTAGGCAAGTCCAACACCTGCATAAACCAAGAATGCATTAATCCAAGATATGCCAAAGCCGAACATCATAAGAACTAATTGGAACTCTACAAGAGACAGTATCCACGATAGAAGGTGGGTTATGAATGCTAAGTGTAAATAATACTTTGAGTAATAGAATAGTTCGGAAGTTGTTTTATCTATTTCTACAACTTTATTTTTATACTTTTTTAAAAATTTAATTTTCTCAAGGCGAAGTTTATCAAAGAAGAAAGTGAAAAATCCTTTTCCATTAATAGTTCGTATGTAAAACAAAATCACGAGAAAGGTTATGAGTATCAAATTTGCATAGATAAAAATCTTGACCAAAAGCGGTAATTTGAAAAACGCAAGCACAAAGATGCTAAAAACAACTGTGAAAAATCCGTTAAGAGTTAATTCTATGGCCTTGTCAATAATCACAGAGGACATTGCCTTCTCAAAGGGAACATTGGCCTTCTTTGAGATTAAATAAGCCCTTACAGGCTCTCCTCCTACATGAGCACTTGGCGTTAGGTAACTAACTGCCATACCTGCAATTCTATACATAAATAGGTCCTTAAGAGGAACATTTATATCATGCGACTCAAGTATAAATTTCCACTTTAGAACTCTTAAAAACATAATGACTATAGAAGTAATTATAAAGAAAATTATGAATATTGGCTTAACATGGAGGAAAATTTTGATTATCTTTTCCAAGCCAATATACTTTGCCAAAACAACAATTATGACAAGGCCTATCAAAAAGGATAGGATTGATTTCAAATTTTTCATTTAGAGGATGAGAAAGGGGGGGTTTTTAAAAATTACTCTTTTTTGTATAAAAAATATAGCAAAGAATATAAACAAGAAAATCAACCTACAGTTATGCAGTATGAGATATTCGTAAGCGGGCGTGTTCAAGGCGTGGGGTTCAGATTCTTTCTCAGACGAAAAGCTCAATTGTTGGGAATTAGAGGATTTGTAGAGAATTTGCCGAATGGAACTGTGCATGTAATCGCTCAATCAGATGACGAAAAAGCATTAGACAAGTTTGTAAGTGAGTGCTGGAGAGGACCTTTTATGGCAAGGGTCAAAGATGTGAGAGTGAGTAAAAATCAAATGGAGAATAACACATATGACGGCTTTCAAATATTCTGAATAAAACCTCAAACACTCATAGGAAAGCTTTTATATCAAAAAAGGATACATTTAAAGGTGGTTTTATATGCTTGAATTAAGATTTGTTGTTGAGAACCCGGAAGTTGTTAGAAAAGATTTGAAGAAGAGAGGAATGTTAGAGAAACTTTCCTGGGTTGATGAATTAATTGAACTTGATAAAAAAAGAAGGGATGTTCAAAAAAAACTTGACGATTTAAGGCATAAGAAAAATGAACTCTCATTATTAATAAATAAAAACAAAAAAGAAGGAAAGGACATAAGCAATTTAATAAAGGAATCTTCTGAACTTCCGAAGAGGATAAGAGAACTTGAAGGGGAATTTAAGAATGCAAATCAGAGAATAAGATACTTGTTGATGAGGATCCCAAACATACTTGATGAGTCAGTGCCAATTGGCAAAGATGACTCAGAAAATGTTGAGATAAAAAGGGTTGGAACTCCGAAGAAGTTTGACTTTGAGTTAAAGCCGCATGGTGTTCTTGCAGAGGAGCTTGACATCGCTGACTTTAAAAGAGCTGCAAAGGTCGTCGGCTCGGGATTTGTGTATCTTAAAAACGAACTGGCTCTGCTTGACCTTGCACTTCAAAGATTTGCAATTGAGTTTTTAATAAAGCGGGGCTTTACATTTGTTGAACCTCCCTTCATGCTTGGTAGAGAAGCGTATGAGGGCGTAACAAGTTTAGATGACTTTGAACAGGTCATGTACAAGATTGAAGGTGAAGATAGGTATATGATTGCAACTGCTGAACATCCACTGGTGTCAATGTTTATGAATGAAACTATAGATGAAGATAAACTCCCATTAAGATTTGTTGGCTTTAGTCCCTGCTTCAGAAGAGAAATAGGCAGTCACGGCGTTGATACAAAAGGACTTTTCAGAATGCACCAATTCAATAAGGTTGAGCAGGTCGTCTTCTCAACTCCTGAGCAAAGCCAAAAGATATTTGAGGAGCTTCAGAAGAACACAGAGGACATGTTCGCAGCTCTTGGAATACCTTATAGGGTTGTTAATATATGCACTGGAGATATGGGCATAGTCGCATCTAAGAAGCATGATATTGAAGCGTGGTTTCCAAGAGAAAAAGCTTATAAAGAGGTTGCAAGCTGTTCAAATTGCAAAACATATCAAGCTGTGCGTCTCAATATAAAGGTCAGAAGAAAGGATGGAACGAGAGAATACCTACACACTTTGAACAATACGGGCATAGCAACTTCAAGAGCAATGCGTGCCATCCTTGAGAATTACCAAAATAGAGATGGAACTGTTGACATTCCTGAAGTCCTGCAACCATACATGATGGGCATATCAAAAATAAAGAAGCATTAAAATGGAAGCTGAACTAAATTTCAAACAGAATATAGAGGAGATTAAGGACATACTGATGTTGATGGGGGAGCCGTACCTTCACGATGAAAAAGAGGTTATTTACAAATTCAAAGCATCTTAAAATGGACATAAAAAAATTCTTGAATTCGGACGAAACAATATTTAGGGATTCTGTCGCTCTTGACTATGACTACATTCCAAAAATAATTCCTTACAGGGAAGCTGAGCAAAAGGAGATTATCTTCGCAATAAAACCTCTGCTTCAAAAAAGGAATGGCAAGAACATTTTCATTTATGGAAAGCCTGGTATTGGAAAAACACTTATATGTAAAAGCGTTTTGAATGAGCTAGAAGAAACCACTGATGAAATATTTACATTCTACATAAACTGCTGGAAGAAAAACTCAACATACAAAGTGGCTATGCAGCTTGCTGAGGAGCTTAACATTCCATTTGTTCAGACAAAGAAAACAGATGAAGTGTTAGAGCTTATCAAAAAGGAGATAAACAAAAAATCAGCTGTATTCGTCTTTGATGAAGCGGACAAGATAGAAGATTATTCTTTTTTATATTTTACCCTTGAAGAGATATACCGAAAGTCTGTTATTATAATATCAAATAATAGGGAGTGGATAATAAATTTAGATTCAAGAATAAGGTCCCGCCTCTTACCGCAGGTAATAGAGTTCAAGCCCTACAACAAATCTGAGGTTGAGGGAATACTGAAAGAGAGAATAAAATATGCATTCCATGATGGAGTTCTAACAGATGAAGCATTTAAAGTAATAGTTGAGAAAACCTTTGAATCAGAGGATATTCGTGTCGGGCTCTTTCTGCTTAGAGAAGCTGGCAACAATGCAGAGTTAAGGTCATCCAACAAAATTGAAAAGGAAGATGCCGT
>JAMOQB010000039.1 GCA_027064225.1 Candidatus Woesearchaeota archaeon
AAATAATTCCTATCTGAAAGAAGTTTAAACAATGCTAAGCTTGCTTTCGTTACACTTTTATAAATGATCTGGCTACGAGTTTTTCAAGGGAAGATATCCTTTCTGTTACTTCTTTCTTATCATATTCTATTTCCGTTTTATTATCTTTCTTAAACTTTTGCTGTGACAAGTGATACAACCAAAGAAAATATTTGTAGATGTCCTTCAAATCCGCAGATTCTTCTTTGCTTAACTTACTTATCCCTTCACTCTCTAAAAAAGAAATTGCTTCCACTGTATTCCTTGGAAGTTCATACAGAATAATTTCTCTAAGTTTCTCATTTTCTCTTATTGCTTTTATCTTATCTCTGACGAGAGCCCATTGAACCCATCTCAAAGGTCCTTCTTTGAAAGATCTTAAATGCTTTTTCGGGTCATAGTAAGCAATCCCCTCTCCGAAATGGACAAGCACTTTTCCTTTGTATTTTTGCCGGCCTGTTCTTGTAATCCTTTTATGAGCCTTAATTTTTCCTCTAACTGCTTCTTTAATAGTTTTACTTTCTTTAATTTCCTCTGCTAGCTTCTGTTTGGCTTCTTTAAATAAAGCATTCTCTCCCACAATTTGAAGGTAATCAAATATTCTGTTTGGTGAAATGATCTCTGTTTCACCAATCCTTGTGTAAACAATACCCTTTTCCATAATATTTTTGTACTCTATAAAAGGATCTAAATTATTAACTTTCTTTATTTCAGGTAAGATATCCTTTATTTTTTGATTCTTTGAATCTCTGCTTATCACTATTATTTCTAATGGAGAGACGGATCCCTTTTCTAATCTGCTGTCACTCCCAACTATTCCCACACTTATTTTTATACCTTTGAATGATTCTAAATTTTCTAAGAGTTTTTGATTTCTTGACCTGTTGGCATTTTTTACTTGTTCAAAATAAGAATGATAATCTGTTCCTTCTGCTGAAATCTCCCTTAACTCTTGAGCTTGATATCCCATCTCTGCTTGTGTTCATAGCTCATTTAAATTTTTTATTGTTCTATAATCATTACACAGTAATAAATAATTTGTGCATTCTTTTCATCTGTCTTTGTCATGTTCTCAAATTCAAAATATTTATAAATGCTTGCTAATCCCTTACTTTTGATGTTTAAATGTCTGAGAATAAGCAAGCTGAGGATGTTGATAAAGGTTTAAAAGCTCAGGATTCTGCTGAAAATAATGGTAAAAACTCTTTTGAGAAGTCAAGAGAGGGTTTTAAAGATAATAAGGAAAAGACAGATGCGAAAGATAAAGGAGCTGTAAAAACAGAGGCGGAGAAATCTAAAGAAAGTAAAGAATCCCATAAAGAGAAATCTCATCATAAAGAAGAAGCACATCCTGGGAAGAAAATCCACAAGGTTCGTCAAAATGTGCAGAAGCACATCTCTTTTAGAGAAAAGATTAGACATTTTTATACAGATAAATATAAGGTTGTTCTTTCAATTTCCTTCGCACTCTTCTTAATCCTGTTTGTATCAATCTTTGCGTTTGGTTCTCATAGGGGCTATATTTTTAACAAGGACATTTCTCTGAAAGGCGGAGTTGTCCTTACTTTTCCAATAAACGACACTTCTGATTTTTCAAAGGTTGTTAATCTTTTCAAAACACAGTATCCTAATAAAGATGTTACTGTTAGACTCTTAGGCACAACTGAGAAGAGCATCAGCATAGAGTCGTCTGATTTAAATAAGAGTCAAATCTTATCAACATTGGCTTCTATTCCTGAATTTAAAGCAAGCATTGAGTCTAACAACTATACTTTTATAACTGTTGGCTCAGCACTTGGAGAAAGCTTCTTTAAGCAGACAATAAAAGCCATTGTTCTCTCTTTTATCCTTATGAGTGTTGTTGTCCTTATTTATTTCAGAAACTTTGTGCCTTCCTTGTTTGTTGCTTGGAATGCTTTTGCTGACTTGGTTGAAACCGTTGCAATCCTCGTCATTTTCAATATGAAGTTTTCAACAGCTTCTATTGCTGCTTTGCTAATGCTTATAGGTTATTCTGTGGATACAAATGTTCTTTTAACATCTAGGGTTTTGAAGGCAGCCCGTGAAAAGGTTGTGTGGCTTATTTTTAACTCTATGAGAACAGGCCTTGCTATGACTTTGACAACTTTTGTTACAACATTCTTTGCTTATCTCGTAACTCAGTCGTTAGTTATCAAACAGATAATGTTTATCTTGACAATTGGAATGGTATTTGATACTATTAATACTTGGATGTTCAACGCACCTCTTTTGAGATGGCATCTTGAGAATAAATACGCGAGTAGGAGAAAATGAATCAGCACAAAATAAGAATGAATTCGGAGAAGTGGAAGAAACTCTTCACTGATTGGAAGGTTATTTTAACACTTGTGTTCTTAGTGCTTGCAGTTTGGATAATTCATCCTGCCCCTGGAAATTATGGAGCTACTATTAGAAGCGTCCAGCCCGGAAGTTCAGCTTATGAGGCAGGTGTGAGAGGTCCAAGTCCCTTGGAGATGCCAGTTTCTAAGGAGAGAGTTGTAAAAATCAATGGTCAAATTGTTAGGAATGCTGCAGATTATTATAAACTTGTTAGCACTTTGATTCCGAACACAACTGCTCTCATCACAACCAATAAGAGAACCTACTCTGTGTTTGTCAGACCAAAAGTAATAAATGTCTCACTTAATAAGACAGTTAATAAAACAATTGTTAAGCAAATTTTTAACGAGACGCTTAACAAAACAGTCAATGTAACCGAGACGGTTCAAGTTCCTGCTTATAAACAGGTTGTTGAAGGACCAGAAGATTTAGGCATTAGAGTTTATGATTCTCCTAAGAGCAACATTAAACTTGGTTTGGACCTTCAGGGCGGAACCAGAATCATATTAAAACCTGAAAAGCAGGTTCCCCCGGATGTTTTTGACCAGATAATATCAACTCTTGAAGAGCGTTTGAATGTTTATGGTTTGAGCGACCTTTCTATAAGGAAAGCTACTGATTTGGGAGGCAATCAATACATTGTTATTGAGGTTCCAGGTAGCAGTGCTTCAGATGTTTTATCCCTTGTTGAGAAGCAGGGCAAGTTTGTTGCTAAGATTGGCAATGAAACTGTTTTCACAGGTGGAAAAGATATTAAGTATGTTTGTATGAGTGCTGAGTGTTCTGGTTTGAGTCAGAGACAGCCTCCAACTATGACTGAGAATGGAACTTGGGTTGCAAGGTATTCTTTTACAATAAAGCTTAGTCCAGAAGCTGCTCAGAGGCAGGCAAAGGTAACCTCCAAACTGAATGTGATTGATAGAGGTCAAGAATCCTATTTAGATAAGGACCTTGATTTATATTTAGATGGTAAAAAGGTTGAGACCTTAAAGATAGGTGCTGACCTTAAAGGAGTTCCAACAACCGATATTATGATAAGTGGCTCTGGCTTTGGAAATACACGAAAAGAAGCAATCAATAATGCTTTGAAGAACATGAAAAAGCTTCAGACACTACTTAAAGTTGGTTCTCTTCCTGTTAAGCTTCAAGTTGTTTCTCAAGAGAAAATAAGTCCTTCCCTTTCAAAGTCATTTTTATCAAATTCCATGCTTATTGGTTTAGGAGCAATAATAGGCGTTGTTTTAGTTCTCTTATTATTTTATAAACGGCTTGATTTGACTGTGCCAATAATTTTAACAAGCTTAATAGAGTTACTAATTACTGTTGGGCTTCTGACCTTTATTGGCTGGAACCTTGACCTCTCTGCTATTGCTGGTTTGATTGCGGCTATTGGTTCTGGCGTTGACCAACAAGTAATTATTACTGATGAGATTCTGAGCGGAGAGTCAAGACGGGCTTACACTTGGAAGCAGAAGTTAAAGAATGCCTTTGCAATTATTACAGGAAGTTACTTAACAACCCTGTTTGCCATGTTCCCCCTTCTGTCGATGGGTGCTGGCTTGCTGAGAGGTTTTGCTCTAACAACCATTGTTGGTTCAACAATTGGCGTTCTAATTACGAGGCCTGCATACGCAAGAGTTGCAGAAATTCTTTTAAAGAATGATTAATTCATTTTTTTATGATTATCTCAATCTCAGGTTCTCCGGGGTCTGGTAAAAGCACAGTTGCTAGGTCTTTGGCATCTGTGCTTGGGTATGATTACATTTCTATTGGTTCTCTTATGAGGGAGCTGTCTGCTATTCGGCACAAGTCCTTAATAGACCTGAGCAGAGAGGCGGAGCATGATAAGAGCATAGACTCCTTTCTTGATAATCATCTCAAAGCACTCTCAAATAAAAATAATCTTGTTGTGGATGCTCGGCTTGGATTTCACTTTATCCGAAATTCTGTTAAAATATTCTTAGTCGCGAATCCTTTTGTATCTGCTCTGCGGATTCGTAACGCTCATAGAGCATCAGAGAATCTCAGCTTTCCAAAGCTTTTCTTTGAGGTTGTTAGGCGCGCCATAAGTGAAAAAAGGAGATATAAAAAGTATTATGATGTGAATCTCTACACACTTTCAAATTATGATTTGACTGTTGACACTTCAAATTTCTCCGTTGATGAGGTCTTGTCCTTGCTTTTGTCATTTTTGGTTGATAAGGGTGTTCTTAATGACAATTGACTGTGTTGATTATGATTATATCTATGAACCAAGGGAGGACTCTTACCTGCTCTTAAATTTTATTAGAGAGAACAAGCAGCTTTTTTACCGTAAAAAGATTTTGGATGTTGGCACTGGCTCTGGAATCTTAGCAAGGGAAGCTTCTCGTTACTCTGACGATGTTCTTGCAGTTGATATTAACCGCAGGGCGGTTAACAAGCTTAAAGGCGGGAAGTTTTCTGTCAAGTGCTCTGACCTTTTTTCAAAAGTGAAGTCAAAATTTGACATAATCCTCTTCAATCCACCTTACCTTCCTAAAGATGATGGGGAACCTGGGGAGGTTTCTCTTGCTTTGTGTGGAGGTTCTCACGGTTATGAGATTGTTGAGCGTTTTTTAAAAGGCCTCAATGGGCATTTGAAAAATGAGGGGTTTGCTCTACTTGTTTTCTCATCTTTAACTGATAGGAGCATGGTTGATAATTTGATTTACAAGTATGGCTTTTCATTTGATTTAATTGATGCAAAGAGGTTTGACTTTGAGACATTGTTTTTATACAAGATTGTTAAGCAGGACTTTCTGAAAGATGAAGCAGTTACTTTTTTGAAATATTTATCTCAAGGTAAGAGAAGCTTTGTTTATCTGGTTGAGTATAATCATAAAAAAGCTGTTGTTAAGGTTAAGAAGCCCTCCACTATACCTAATGTTGTCTCTGATGAATGTTTTTGGCTTTCCATAGTTAATAAGTTTTCCATAGGCCCGAACCTGTTGAAATGCTCAAAAACCTACTTGATTATGAACTTTGTTGACGGCGAAACCTTTTATGATTTTATTAAACATGCGAACCAGAAGAGTATAAAGTTTGTTTTAAAGTCAGTTGCTGAACAAATGATTATCCTTGACTCCGCAGGCATTGTTAAAGAAGAGATGAACCATCCGAAGAAGCATATAATTGTCTCTGATAAAGAGCCTGTGCTTATTGATTTTGAGAGGTCGCACTTTTCAAACAAACCAAAGAACTTCACGCAGTTTATCCAATTTTTAACATCTAAGTCAGTTGCTAATATTTTATCCATTAAATTTTCATTTGACAAAGCTAAACTTAGAGCTCTTGCCTCTGCTTATAAAAAAGAGGTTTCAGTTGTTGATTACAAAAACAAGGACTTTGTTATGAAAACATATAAGAAACTTTCTTCTTTTGTTGACAAGCTTTTGAACTCTTTCTCTGAAAAGTCATTTTACGAGCAGGTTTATTCTTTAACCGCACTCATTCCGAAGGGCAAGGTCTTGACATATGGTCTTGTCGCATATTATCTTGGCTCAAAAGCTTTTAGAGCAGTTGGCTCTGCTCTCCATAAGAACCCTTATAAAGAAGTGCCGTGTCACAGAGTTGTCAATTCAAATGGATTCGTTGGCGGTTTTGCTCGTGGTAGAAAAAAGAAGATTTTCTTGTTGAAGTTAGAGGGGATTGCAATTGAAAACGGAAGAATAAAAGATTTGGAAAAATTCCTATTTAAATTATGACCTCTTGCTTTTTATCTTCTTGACTTCTTTGTCAAGTTTGAGCTTTGTCAATAACTCCTTGTATCTGTTCCTTATTGTGACCTCTGTCACTCCTGCTACATCTGCAACTTCTCTTTGAGTTCGCTTCTCTCCATGTATCAATGACGAAACATACAGGGCGGCTGCTGCTATTCCTGTGGGCCCTCTTCCAGATGTGAGTTCTATCTTTTGAGCTTTTTCAAGTATCTTCATTGCGTAGCTCTGTGTTTCAGGACTTAATTTTAATGATGAGGAAAATCTTGCAATGTAATCTACTGGATTGCTCGGCAGAATCTTTATTCCAAGCTCTCTTGTTATAAATCTGTATGTCCTGCCTATTTCTTTCTTTTCTATACCTGACGCCTCTGATATCTCATCTAAGGTTCTTGGAACTTCATGTCTTCTACACGCTGCATATAGAGACCCTGCAACTACTGATTCCATGGACCTGCCTCTAACAAGTCCCTTCTGAACAGCTAACCTGTATATTCTTGCAGCTTCCTCCTCAACTGACTTTGGTATTTTTAAGAATGAGGCAACTCTCTTCAACTCGCTCAACGCCTGTTTTAAGTTTCTCTCAATTGCTGTGCTTATCCTGTACTGCCATTTTCTCAGTCGGAAGTATTTAT
This sequence comes from Candidatus Woesearchaeota archaeon, assembly GCA_027064225.1. GTDB lineage: Archaea > Nanobdellota > Nanobdellia > Woesearchaeales > WAPY01 > WAPY01. Next base: position 6,752 of record JAMOQB010000039.1, read on the forward strand.
CTCTATTCTTCCCGCTTAAAGAGCTGAGGTCAGACCTCCTTCCAATGTCTGTTCCTAAGCCCTGATCAAATTGAGTGTAAGTCATTGGAGCTCCTGCTCTCCTATCCGAATGATTGCTATCTTCAAAATCTCTCCAATCCTGGCCGAAGTCAACGAGTTTATCATCAATCACAAAGCCACAATCTCTACAAATAATTTCTCCTCTCTCCTTATCAAAGAATAAGTTTGTAGAACCACATTCTGGACATCTTTTTATCTTTTGACGCATTTTTCCCATCCCCCAAGAAAAAACCCAAAGGTTTTACTCCGAAATAAATACAAAATTAGAGTTATTTTTAAATATTGCGATAATCTTATAAATAAAACCTTAACTGATATTTAAAAGTTTCGTTTTAGCTTATCAACCATCTCCAAAGCGGAATAAATTTTATCGTTTGATTCTTTATTTTTCTCTTGTCCTCATAGTCCCAAGTTATTAATATTAAGTCTCTGCATTTGGTTTCTTTGCTTGCTCTTATCAACGCTTTTAGTTCCCTCTCATTTATTTCGTCTTCACTTGATACAAAGCTCACTTGTATAAGTTGTTTAATTTTTGTTTTTCCTTTACTAAAAAATCTACTTCTCTGCCTTCATAATCTTTCCAATAAAATAGCTCTAAATCCTTTTTAGCATAACTCCTTCTTCTTAAAAGTTCTACTGCGACAGTATTTTCCATTGTTCTTCCAATATTCTTTGAGAATCTAAATCCTGCTGCATGAAACATCCCGCTATCTATGCAATAAACCTTTTTCACACTTAGAATCTGCTTTTATTACTAAAGCGTTTCTGCCGTGGAGCTCCGGAATATTTTCTCTTTCTTTCAATTCTTCTTTGAAATTCCCCCAAAAGTTCCAATCTAGCAAAACATCGAACATGTCTAATTCGTTCATATTCTAACAAAAACTCTTAAACTATGTAAATGTGTCGTTAACTTTTTGCCAAAAGTTTCAAATTGCATAGTTAAGTTTAGGAATTTATCTCGAAGAATTTGTATGGAAAAATTTATATATATAAAATATATTTTATATTTAAAATATGTTTTAGGTGACATTATGGAAGTTTCAATAACAAAAATGTCTCGGAATGGTCAAGTTGTTATTCCTGCAGATATTAGAAGAGATGCGAATATAAAACCCTCCACTAAATTTCTTATTTTTAATAAGGGAGGTGATCTCTTGCTGAAGCCAATAAAAAAGGAGGATTTGAAGAAAGAGATGAAATTAATTGAAAAAATTTTTAAAAGTGAAAAACAGATTAAATCCGGCAAAGTTGTTAAAGCAAACACCAACATGGAAGATGAGGAAATTGATAATTTACTGATGAGTTAGAATGGAAATTGTATTCTCTGAAGAATTCAAAAAAGATTTTAAAAAGATTAAAAATAAATCTATTCGGTTAAAATTGATAAAACACATTAAGAAATTAGAGAAACTCCCTAAATCAGGAAAGCCCCTGCGCTATAACTTGAAGAATTACAGATCTATTAGAATTCCTCCATTTAGAATTATTTACAGATTGGAAAAAAATAGAATTGTTGTTAATTGCTTTGATCACAGAAAGACTGTGTATAACAAATAAGCATTTACTATTCGTTTTACTTTTTTAATATACTTTCTGAGGCTTCTAACAGATCTCTTGCTGTGTGGTCTGCTTTGGTTTTTGTTGGTTCTTGTTGTGTGATTCTTATTGTTTTGCATCCTGCTTT
>JAMOQB010000040.1 GCA_027064225.1 Candidatus Woesearchaeota archaeon
AGGGTCTGTTTTCCATCCCAATGGACAAGGACTTATAACATTTATAAATGCTGGACCCTTCGTTTCAAGACCCTTCTTAACCTTTGTAAGAAAATCATTTAAGAATCCTATGGAGGCCTGAGCAGCGTATGGTAAGTGGTGAGCTGCAATGACTTCTGTCAAATCTTTTCTAAACTCCATTTTTCCCGGTTTTTTATCTGTTGCTGGGTCAGTTGTTGTTGAAGCTCCAAAAGGAGTTGCTGAACTCCTCTGAATACCTGTATTCATATATGCCTCGTTGTCATAGCATATGTATAGAAAATCATGGCCTCTTTCAATAGCCGCGCTCAAACTCTGAAGCCCGATATCGTAGGTTCCGCCGTCGCCTCCAAACACCAGGAATTTTATATCCTTCTTAACTTTGCCCTGCTCCTTCAAAACTCTGTAAGCGGTTTCCACTCCAGAGATTGTTGCAGCTGCATTCTCAAATGCGTTGTGTATCCAAGGCACTCTCCAAGCAGTGTATGGGTAAATAGTAGTTGAGACCTCTAAGCAACCAGTGGCATTTGCAACGACGAGTTCATAGTCAGTTGCGAGCATTGCAAGCTTTGCAATTATTGGAGCGGCACAGCCCGGGCATAACCTATGTCCAGGCGACAACCTTATTTTCCTATCTCCAAGTTCTTTAAGATTCATTTTAATCCCTAACTCCTAAACATTGAATTTGTTCCACCTTAATTCCTTCATTAACCTTTACCATGTCAGAATAAACCTTTTTAAGCATTTCAACTGAGAGTTCTCTGCCTCCCAAACCATAGATATAATTCAGCATCTTCGGCTTTTTCTCTGATTCGTAGAACGCACTTCTAACATCATGGAAGATTGGGCCCCCATTTGACCCAAAAGAAGCTGCTCTATCAAGAACCGCAACTACCTTCGCATCCTTTAAAAGTTTTACAATTTCCTCATCCATAAACGGTCTGAAAACTCTTATCTTAACAACTCCTGCTTTTACTCCTTTCTTCCTAAATTCGTCAGCAACAAATTTAGCTGTGCCAACACTGGAATTCATCGTAACAATAATAAACTCTGCATCATCAGTTTTGTACCCCTCAAAGTAATTGTATGTTTTACCTGTTAACTTTGAGAACTGATCAAAGACTTCTTTTATTACGCGCTTTGCATTTTCCATTGCCTCAATCTGCTGTCTCTTATGCTCAAAGTAATAATCAAACAGGTCTAAAGGACCTATGGTTATTGGCTGTTCAGTTCTGAGAAGGGAATACTTAGGGTTATATTCTCCTATAAAATCCTTAACTGTTTCATCTTCAAAAAGATACATTGTTTCCGCACTGTGACTTGTTATGAATCCATCTTGAAGAATCATAACCGGAAGCAAAACATCTTTATGCTCGGCTATTCTCACAGCCATGATCGTGTTCTCATATACATCTTGAGCATTTTCTGACGCAAGCATTATCCAGCTCGCATCCCGAACAAGCATAGCGTCGGAGTGGTCGCCGTGAATATTTATTGGTCCTGATAAAGCTCTGTCAGCTAAATTCATCACTATGGGCAACCTTGTTGATGAGGCTATATAAACAACTTCAGTCATTAAAGCCAGTCCGTTTGAGGAGGTTGCTGTCATTGTTCTTGCACCTGCTGCTGCTGAACCTACACATGCACTCATAGCTGAGTGTTCTGACTCAACCCTTATCATTTCTGTATGGACCTTTTTCTCGTTAACAAATTCAGCGAACTGCATCGCTATTGGTGTCTGCGGCGTTATTGGATAAACTGCAACTACATCTGGGTCTATTTGCCTCATTGCCTCTGCAGCTGCTTGAGCTCCTGACAGCACTTTCCTTATCTTTAGTTTTGCATTCATGAAAAACACCTAATTATGACCTGAACTCTTATCATCTTTGAACTCTGTCTCGCGTTTCATTTCAATGGCTTTCACAGGGCAGACAGATGCGCATATTCCGCAGCCCTTGCAGTGGTCCAGATCAACCTCATACGCTTTAAACTTAAACTTGTCGTCTTTCTTTAAGAGTATGCTTGAGTCAGGACAGTATAAGTAGCACAGCATACATCCAATGCATTTGTCGGAGTTTATGACAGGTCTAAATGTGCGCCATCCTCCTGTTTTGTAATTAAGGGCATTGCCCGATTTCTCAATCACTCCTCCGATTGGAATTTCTTTCCATCCTTTCTTGTCTTCCATAAAAACACCTTCAGCAGAGTTTTGTTTCTTTATAAGCTTCAAGCACAGTTTGTTTGTTCTTCTCAACCAACTCATCGCTGAGTTTATTCTTAAATTTCTTCTCAACATACTGATTTATGATCCTTACAGGAAAAACTTTGGCAACTTTAGCCACAGCTCCTAACAGGGATGTGTTCGGAAAATTATGATTTAAAAGCTTCAATGAGATTCCAGAAGCATCTACGAAGTAAATTTTACCTCTAAAATCTTTAAGTTCTTCTTTGAAATCACATGCCTCACTGTTCACTATAAGTATGCTGTTTTCGTCCATGCCTTCTGTAACATCTAACACTTTTGTAAGTGTTTTATCCAGAAGAACAACTATATCTGGATTTGTAACATACGAATGAACATATATGGGCTGGTCACTTATCCTAACAAAGGATTTTACAGGAGCTCCCATCCTCTCAGCCCCATATTCTGGAAAGGCCTGCACGAAGAATCCGACTTCAGATGCGGTAAGGGCAAGTATTTCTCCTGCACTTTTAGCACCTAAACCGCCTCGGCCTATAAACTTTATTTCAAGCATTCCTTTGCTTCCAAAGTCAAAGTTGAAGTTTTCCTCTGAAAGATTAGAAGTATCCATAGTCAACCTCTTTTTTAAATTTGTAACAGTTTTATTATTTAAAGCTTTGGTAATTGTGATTATTTTGCAAGTGTTATCTTCAGCCTGCCTGAGTCAAGAGCTTCTTCAATTAATCTTCCCACCTTGTTTTTCTTGGTAATTTTCAATGTGGCGTTTGAGCCAACACTTGCATTCATCAAGAAGTCATCATCAATGTAAATATTGATGTTTTTATTTGCGTATTTTTGTTTAAATCTCAAAACCACGCTTTTCTTTCCAATCGTAAAATCAAATGGAATCTTATCTCCACTCCTCTTTCTGTTTTTCAGTTCTTGAATGTCTATGCTTATACCTAACCTTTTCTCTATGGCATCTATGTTTTTGCCCTGCTTACCTATGACCTTTGAAATATCCCTAGATGGCAAGTAAACTACACATTTGTTGTCAGATATGAATTCAACTTCAACATTGTCAGAATACTGCAAGAAGAAGTCCTCAACAGTTTTGGCGGCTAATTCTCTAAGCGGATTCTTCTCCATTTTTACTGGCACAACAACTGTCTCCTCTCCGTAAGAGTATATCTCAAACTCCAACTTACCTGTCTCAAAGTCCTCTACAACAACAACTGGCCTTGCCAAGTCATCTTCGGTCATCCCATTTGGAACTTTAACAACCATCCTCAAACTCAGCACCTTCTCAACCCCACCATTTTTTATGAATATAACAGTGTCTATAACATGTGGAATTACTCCAAGTTCAACCCTACCTATGAATCTCTGAATAGCATCTATTGGCTTCGTCGCATGGACAACGCCCGCAAGCCCAATGCCTGCCAACCTTAAATCTGTGAAAAGCTCAAAATCCTTGGTATTCCTCATCTCGTCAAAGATCGTGTAATCCGGCCTTGACAATAAGAGAACATCGTGGACTTCTTGCGGGGTTCCGTGGGATATTGCGTATTGGGTTATTCCATCAGGAAGAACAAGGTCTCTCGGAGCTTCAATAGTCTTCACAATCCGACCTTCATTAAAGTAAAATGTAGCCAATGCCTGTGCGAATGTGCTCTTTCCATGGCCCGGAGCACCTGCTATAAGAATGCCCTCTGCCTGCTCCTTCAACCTCTTCAGAAGCTTATCAGTCAGCTTGTAATCTTCAAGTGTTAGGGATTTTACCGGCTTAACAACAGTTATTTCCCATCCATCAGAGAATGGAGGCCTTGTTATGACGATTCTAAAAGAGCCTATCTGGACAATTGTGCTTCCAGGCCTGTCAAGTTCTATGAAGCCATCCTTTGATGTGCCTGCAACTTCTATAATATTTCTTGAATAATCAACAACCTCCTCCCTTGTGAGAAGGTCTTCTCCAACCTTAACAAAGTCCCACTCACCCGGCTTTCCCTTCTTAGCAGAGGGATACGCACCCTCTCTGAGATGAACACTCATAGTGGAGTTATCGAAGAATTTCTTTATCTTAAGCTCAACAGGCCTCGCGATTGGTTCAAAAAGCAGGTAAGGTATGCCTTTAACACTTGCAAGTTTTGCTTGGACTTTATCCGCAGTGATTAAGCAGGCACCCTCATCATAGGCTAAATCTCTAATCATGCTGTCAATTTCTCCAAGGGACGCGTTTTTTATTTCATAATAATTAGGTCTCCTACCTGCAAACCTCATTGTAAAATGATAGTCCTCAGAAAGCTCCTTTAAGTGCTCTATTTCATCTAAGCCCAAGAACCCAATGGCGCGGTTCTCATTCGCCTGATGCTCCAACTCAGATAGAACTGCTTCATGAAGCACAATTTCATCAAAGGACAACTCTTTTGACACGAGTTTCTTGGATACAAATCCTTCTATTAATGCGGAGGTATCTATGCTGATTTTATCAAAATGAGTTTGTTTCATAGAAGAAAGAAAAAATAAGATAGTTTAAAAATTTACCTATCTATTTGCTTTTATACCACGCAATTAGTCCCAATGAAACGAATGGTCCAATTAAAGGAACTAAGTTCCAAAGGGCGTACGCTCCTGGCTTTTTAAGCCTCTCGGAGATTTTCCAAAACAAGAACAGCTCAAATATTCCAACCACTAAACCGCCAACATAAGGAATGAAAGTTGCTAAAAATACCAACGCCCACGCGGTTGGAAGCCCTGCTTCGTCAACTGTTAGTATCCAATTGAGTATTGGAACCCATGCAAACCATTTAGGTGTCTTCACTTTTGTCTTATCAGCTATTTTCATCAATGCCAACGCTGTGTAGATGTAAACCGCCACAAAATAAACCAAAACAGAAACCAAAAGTGCAACATTAACTTTTGCTAAGGCAGAAAAAAGATTACTTAACACCATATTTATCACCATTTTACTTCAAGAACCCTTTATTTAAAATACTTTCTATCCTGCCTGACTTTTTCTCAGATTTGTAGACAGTGTATTTAGAATACTTTTTGTGGCCTCTGACTATCTCAACATTTCCAAACAGTTCAAGCATGAGCTTTTCAAACCTTGAACCTCCCTTGTTGTGCCTAGCTACAAGTTGAAGCACGCCGTTCTCTCTCAGATGGTTGAAGCTGTCCTCAATCATTTTGTAGCATAGCTTAAGCCCAGCAGCTTGAGGTGGATTAAATAAAATTGTGTCAAAAAACATGCTCAAGTTACTGAAAGAATCACTTTTAATGACACTTATTTTAACCTTATTCAGTTCTGCATTCATCTTTGCCAAATGAACTGCTCGTTCGTTTATATCCGCAGCCCAAACCTCCACATTTGGATGCATTGCCTTTATTATTACTCCTACAGCTCCATAACCGCAGCCGAGGTCAAGGACTTTCCAACCATTTTTTATAATTGCTGTTTGAACAAGAAACTCAGAGCCGATGTCAAACCTTGTCTTTGAGAAAACTCCTGGAGCCGTGTAGAAATAGAAGGTCTTATTGAATAGATGAACTTCAATTTTCCTCTTGACAAATTTAGAACTCTGCTTCTCACTGAAATAATGCTCCATAATAAAAGAGAATAAGTAAAAAGTTAATAAAAAGCTTTCTAACTGAGCTTAGCTAAGAATGACCAGAATGGCTTCTTAACTGTAACATTGCCGTTATTTACAATTGTCTCTGTCATAGGAATTGGTATCACTCCAAACAGTTTAGCTCTCACCCTTAATTTAACAACAATAGAGGAGTTGTCCTTAATTGTTGTGTTCAATATCTCCGCCTTTGATAAGTTTATGTGGTCAGGCACAAAAGCTGAGAGGACTGTCTTATTCATCAACAGTTTCTTTTTACTCTTCAGCTGAGAAAGGAATTCCCTCCTTGAAGTTCTTGTTCTCATCAAAACTTTTACCTCTGACTTTAACTCAGTTTTGTTTTTTGTCAAGTTATTTAAGTTAACAATCTTCCTAACTATTTTAGGATTCTGTAAAATAACTTGAGCCTTCTTATTATGAATCAAATTTTTTACAATTACCCTCTTAGCATCAGAGTCATTTAAGAGTTTCTCCACAGAGGAAGCATTTTCAAAATTGAGGGATTTGTTGACATACTGTGAGTAACACTTAGCTTTTGCCTCGCTACGAGAGAGGTTTTGATTAATTGTCAAATTCAATATGCAATCCAAAACTTTCTTAGGAGTTTTAAGCTCTCTAGGAACTATTGGAATGTGGAGTTTTTGCGAGCAATAATACCTCACTTCAAAACTTGACAGACCGTCATGCTTTCTTTTTGTGTCAAGCATACACTCTCTAAGCTTTGACTCCCCCTGAGAAACTGGGTTAGGCATTATCAACATGTGGGACTTGTTAATCTTAGGCATTTTATATGAAATATTTTCAGGCATCTTATAAGAGATATTTTCAGAGCTTGCAGAAGCATTTCCCAACACAGAAACCCTCCCTACCAACTTTGTGGAAGTCACATTAACAGCTGAACCGAGATCCATACCTGCACCTGCAAATACAAGTGTAGACATAAGCAACAGCACAATGGGGATTAAAAAGTATTTCTTCATAACAATCACCTCAAGTGAAGAGAACAGCAGGAGATATTTAAAAAAGTTTTGAAAGTTTATGCAACCCCTTGACAAACCCTCCAAGATAAAATAAAGGAAATGAAATAGTTTGGATCAATAAAAATCAACAAAACCAAAAGATTTAAATATAAGTATTTATCAACAAGTGATAACAATCAATAAGAGGAAACACAATGATTGAAAAGGTTAATGCAAGGGATCTGGCTTATTCAGATGTTAAAGAATTAAGTTCCCCTACCTTAGATAAAATAGTTAATTCCATAACCAACAGCTCGTGTAATTATTTTTTTCTAAATAAAGCCATAGCAGGAACCGCAAGAGAATTAATACTAGCAAAAGTTGAGGAAAATCTGCAAAAGAGCGATGAAAAAACGGGACTTTTAAAACAAGAAAGTGAAAATCCTTATTATAATAATGGTGAAAATCAAACAGAAGAAGCGGAAAGATTCATAGAAGAATCTTACAACCTTGTTAAAGCTTTTATGACAAACAAGTTACCTCACAAAAAATTATACATAATCATCAACAAATACTCCCCCTCCCTTGTTGATAAGATTATAAAAAAATTAGAAAGATTAAGATATGAATTAAATGATGGGCGTCTGAAAAATAATAGAGGATTAGCAAGAAGATTTTCACAAATTAAAATTTTAGTGTCAGATCCTAAAGATATTTATGAGTGTAGAAACTCTATGTGTAAGGAATGTGTCGAATACATAAATAGAGCAGTAAACCTACAAGAAAAAGCCAATTTCGTAGAAACAGAAGAAACTTCGCTGTGGGATTTATCACACTTTGACAATGAAATAAAGGAAGAGCTTATTGAAGATTTTGTGAAAAAGTATGTCTCTTCTGAAAAAAGTAAGAAAGAAATTCAAGACTTTCTTCTATCTTCTGTTTCTAACACAGGAGAATTAGTGGAAGCTGCAACATGGTTCTTAGAGAGATACAAATACAAAGAGTTAAACAACAAAGAAGAACCCTGTCCCCTTAGAATAAAGAAAACTCTTTTAGAAGGAATGGACAATTACAGAGACAACACCATAAGTAAGATAGCGGAGGGTATTGCTAAAAAGATATCTGATAAACATAAAGCTCTCTCAATGAATACTAAAAAGATGTTTGATGAAGACAAAGATTTCTCAATGAATAAAGATCTAAAAAAAGAAGTGGTCTCATTTACATATGGAATATTTGATATATTATCATATAAGGAAGTCATTGTACGTACATTAGTAAATGCAATAAATAACTTAGGAGCGGAGAATCTTCTCAAAGGATGGAGCCCAAGAGAAGAGGATAATCCACTTCTTGATGTTTTCGAAGAATTAAAAGATAATTCTTATATACTACCAAATGAGAATAATAATACTTATAAGATAAATCCAATTCTTTACAAGGCTTTCTCAAGAAGATTAAAGAATTCGATAGGAGGGATATATCTAAGAGCACTAGAGACTTCTGTCTTAACCAGCTTGCCTCCATATTAAATTACTAACAAGTAGCAACTAAACGAAAGATTTATA
>JAMOQB010000041.1 GCA_027064225.1 Candidatus Woesearchaeota archaeon
GGTTTATGCTTTGACTGTGTTTCCCCTTCCACATTATGTTATTAACCTTGATATAAAATCCGCAGATTATGAACCCGTGAGCAAGGTGCTTTTGGTAACTTATCTTAACAGAGGGAACATGCCTGCTTATTTTATGTCAAATATTCATGTGAAATCTAATGGCAATGAAGTCCTCGTTTTAAATGATAAATCCCCTGTTTTCATTGAGCCAAACGGCACTGTTACTGTTGCTTACAAAGCGGATTTAACAGGTTATACAACTACAAATTTAACTGCTGACTTTTACACCTTATACGGAGAGAGTCCCAAAGTTATGGATAGGTATATTTTGCCTCCAGGTTCGGTTGCTCCTCCTTATACAGTTATAGTTGGTTTTTCAAACATTAAAGATGATTCTGAGGTTGAGCTTGTAAGTGTTGTTTATAATAAGATGCTTAAGAGGTTCTTAATCAAGGTTAAAAACACAGGGAATGTTACAGCATATGTTGATGCTCAACTCAAAGGAGTTGTTGTTGATGGTATAAATAAGGACCTCTTCTTTGGAAAGAAGATGAGGATTATGCCCGGTGAGACAAAAGTTATTATGATATCAGCGGATTTGTCGCCTGCTGACATCTTGGACAATGAGCAGGTTAATGTTGTCATTCCATATGGCCAGAATAAAGATGTTATTATAAAGAGTATTAATCAACAGGTTGAGCTTAAAGTTGTTTCAGGCAACTTCTTAACAGGTGCGTTCTCAACAGAGGTGGCAGGTGTTAATCTTGGATGGTCCATTGTAGTTGTAGTATTACTTGTACTCATCGGATTTTTCGTATGGAAAAAGAAATCCAAGGTTAAGAGAAAATCCAACTAATCTTTTTAATTTGTTCTTCTTGTAGTGATTCTGAAAACATTTATAAATAAGTATTCCCTTTTGTTTTAATATGGCTAAGGTAATAGCTGTTATGTCTCCCAAGGGGGGTGTTGGGAAAACATTTATCTCATATGAGCTTGGTATTGCTCTTTCTAAGCTTGGTCATCATGTTTTGGTGATAGATACAAATATTTATGCAGCTAACTTATCTTTGTATATGGGATTTTCTCACACACCAACAACTTTCAACGATGTGATAAAATTCAGCATTCCTCCTGAGAATGCTATTTACAAGTTCAGCCCTTCTCTAAGCATACTCCCTGCAACGACTCATGTAGAAATTGAAGATTTAAACTTTGGCACAAAGTTTCTGAGGAACCTCTTGTTTAAATTATCTCCAAAGTTTGATTATATTATTTTGGATACAGAACCCGGATTCACTAAAAACAATGAGTCAATCATACAATCTGTGGAGGACATTCTGCTCGTCTCAACTCCTGACATTCCCACTTTGATGACGACTCATAAGCTTGTTTTACTACTTAACAAGTTCGGTGTTAAGAAAACTTCTTTAATCCTTAATAAAGTCATGAAGGCATATTATGAGCTTAGTGATTCTGAAATTAAGGAGCTTATGGGTGTTGATGTTATTTTAAAAGTTCCTTTCAGTAAGCAAGTTGTTAAGGCGGTTTCTTTGAGGTTACCCCTTGAGAAGGGCAGAGTGTTTAATCTGTTTATGAACCTTGCGGCGAAGATTTCAGGCACTGAATTGAAGAAGAAGAGCTTCTTCTCTTTCTTAAGATTATAATTATCTCCCTGATAATGGTAACAATCAAAAGTTTTATAAAATTCTTCTCTATTCCTCAGAGTTCAGGTGTTTATTATGGATGTACTATTTTATACAAGACCTTCCAGCAAAACACATCCCCCGTTAGAAGATGTTAAAGAATTAAATTCTCATTTTGAAGATATTCATATTAAGTTTTCTAATATTATCCCCAAGGTTGAAAAGGAGGCATCATTGGATGAGATTTTAAAGTTAGAACATTCTTTTTCAGAGGCCTGTAAACTTGCACAGAGCAAGAGGGTCTCTTTGACAAACCTTGTTCAGGATCTTAAAACAAAGATTTATACAAAACTTTCAGATTTAGAACTCTCCCTTGCTCAAAGCAATTATGCCTCTTGGAAAGAAAAACAGAATTTTACATCTTTGGAACAAGCGTATAACCTTATTTTGTCTCTGCAAAATCATTATTACTTCTCTAAAAACGCCGAAGAGGTTCAGAAGAACTTAAGAAGGTTAAAACATAGAATCGTTGAAGATAAGATACACTATCATTTAGATACCGCAAAGCAAGAGCTTGAAAAAGCATTTGCGACTCTTCGGCAGTATGGTCCAAATAGGGAGGTTACCACTGCTAAGAGCCGCTTTTTTGAAGCTTTTAGAAATTTGTTAGGCAAGTTTGAGGGTTGGGTCTCAAAGTATCATTGATTGATAGCTTTCTTATTTTTATATCGCCCCATACTTAGCAAACATCAGAAGTTCAATTATCATTAAAAATGCTAAGAATAGGAGTATGTAATAATCAGAGTCAAGGTTTATGTGTTGTTTGCTTAGGAATATGTTGCTGAACGCGTTGTTCATTGCTGTTTGGTTTTTTATTATAAAGAACTCTCCGCCTGTCTTGTTGGCGATTTCTTCTAATGTTCCTGAGTCAAGCTTTGGCATTTCGTATGTTGAGTTCTCAGTTAAGTTTGCCTTCTTCAGTAAGCTCTGCATTTTTTTGTAGAACTCTTCTGTCTTGTTGTTGCTGCCGATTCCTATTGCATAGACCTCTATTTTCTGGTTGTTTAGGGCAGTTATAATTGAGCTTAAGTTAGTTCCTTCATTGTTCTGCCCATCTGTGATTAAAACTATCACTTTTTGTTTTGTGCTGTGCTTCAACATGGAAGATGCTTTTATTAATGCTGTTCCAAGGGCTGTTCCACCGCCTAATTCTGTTTTGCTTATGTTTTGCAGAGCTTTTTTGACCTGCCAATAGTTTGATGTGGGTTCTAAAACTTCTGTGGCGTTGCTTGAAAATGTGACTATACCTACTCTTGTGCTTTCTGGGAGTTGGTTCGTCCATTCAAGAGCCACCTTCTTCGCCATTTCTAACCTGTTTTTTGGAGTGTAATCTGGAGTGAGCATGCTCGGCGATGTGTCTATGGCGATTACAAAGTCAGTGTTTGACACAGGTTTGGTTAGGTTCATCTTTATTGAATTGGTTGCTGTTAAGAATAGAAGGGTTATAATGAGCATCTCAAACACGAGCAGCCACGGACTCATAGAGAATCTGTCAGCTCCTTCTATTCGCTTTAAGGTTTCAAAGTTGCCGAACTTTATTACTCTTTTCTGCCTTATCTTCATCATAAAGATGTAGCTTATGATAACGAGGATGTTTAGAAGTATTAGAAGTGCTAAACTTCTGTAGGGAACAGTTACGAATATCCTAAGGCCGAATATGTTTAATTCCATTTTATAGTTCTGTTATTGTTTTGTTGAAAAACTTGATGAACATTTCTACAAAGTCCTCATCAGTGTGGACCTTGAAAAAATATGCTCCTGCGTTTCTGAATATTCTTTCTATAAATGCCTCCTGCCTCTTTGTGAGTTTGTTGTATTCATCTCTTATCTTATCAACATTTACAAGGCTGATTCTGCCTGTGTCAGGGTCTTCGAGGTATATGTTGCCAACTCCTTTCGGCAGTTCAGAATCCCTTGGGTCTCTTATCATAATTCCGAACACAGCTCTGAATTTGTTTGCATACTTTTCAAGGTCGTTGAACATCTGCGGTGAGGTCCTCATAAAATCAGATAATATGAATAGCACGGTATCTGGTCCGAATGTTTCAAGGAGTATCTTTGATATTGAGTCCCAATTTTTTACGCCTCCATAATTGCTTTTGTTGGTCATAAGCTTTACCATAGAATAGAAGTTGTCCATGCTGTTTGATGGGTCTAGTATGAATTTTACCTTATCAGAAAAGAATATTGCTCCTAACTTGTCTCCCGCATTTATTGCTGTATATCCAAGTATGCCTGCGACGACACTTGCATACTCATTTTTTGTTAGAGGTGTTGTTCCTATTAGCATTGTGTTTGATGTGTCTATTACTAAAACTATGTCAAGCATTCTCTCTTCTTTGAACACTTTTACATACGGCTTTGTTGTTCTCGCAGTTGCATTCCAGTCAATACTGCTTGCGTCGTCTGAGTCTGTGTATTCTCTTAATCTGTCAAACTCCATGCCTTTTCCAGTTACAATTCTGAAATAAACCATTTTCAGTTTGAAGAGTTCAAGAAGTTTTGCTACATTTTTATTTATTATATCTACAAGTGTGTGAAAATCCAGAAGGTTTATCTGTAATTCCATTAAGGCACCTCAACAACATTGAGTATGTTGTCGACTAATTCATCTGTTTTTATTCCTGAAGCTTTTCCTTCATAGTTTAATATTAACCTGTGCCTCATTACATGGTGAATTACGGTTCTTATATCATCAGGAACTACAAAATCCCTGCCGGACATAAGAGCTATAGCTCTTGAACCTAATGACAGCCAGATAGTTGCTCTTGGAGAGCCTCCATATTTAACATACTTCATTCCTTGATACTTGTTGCCTCTGCCCCTGCTTGTGTTTATTATTCTGACAATGTAATCTTTAACTGCGTGGGATATATACACTTTTCTCACTGAGTTTTGGAATTCTATGATGTCGTTTGGATTGAGCACTGGTTTTATGACATCCAATGAGTTATATTTTGTCATTGTGTTCTGGTCAATAATCCTTATTTCTTCATCAGGTTTTGGATAATCTAAAATGAGCTTCATGAAGAACCTGTCAACAATGGCTTCTGGTAGGGGATATGTTCCGTACTGCTCCACTGGGTTTTGAGTTGCTAAAACTAAGAAAGGCCTTGGAAACTTAAACTCTTTTCCGCTGATATTTACCTTTCTTTCCTGCATAACCTCCATCATCGCTGCTTGTGTTTTTGGAGGTGCCCTGTTGATTTCGTCTGCAAGTATAAAATTTGCAAACACTGGCCCTTTTACTATGTAAAATTCTCCTGTTTTCGGATTGTAGGCATTGACTCCTATAATGTCTGCTGGCAGCATGTCTGGCACGAATTGTATTCTCTTATGCACTGTTCCTTCTACAGTTCTTGCAAGTGTTTCTACGAGGAGAGATTTTGCCAGTCCTGGCACTCCTTCTAAGAGAGCGTGGCCGTCGCATATTAATGAAACAATCACCATATTTACAATTTCATCTTGGCCTATGAATACTTTGGAAATTTCTTTCCTCAACTTTTCAAGCTTATCCGCGTAGGATTTTAATTGTTCATCAGTTAAGTTTGTCTCCTTGTCTTTTTCGTATTTTTCTTCCATAAGAACCCCCTGCAAGTATTTTGATTAAAAATCATTTGTTCTGTTTACTTTTAATTTTTATGTTTTACTTTAAAGTTAAAACTAATTTTATCGACGACTTTTTTACTTTTAAGTAGTTTTTAATAAGAGAAAGCTTTTTATATTTATTAATCTGTTTTGTTTTTATGGCAGTTTGGCTTATACTCCTAATTTCACTTGTGGCGATGGGAATTGCACTTGCGGACCTTTATTATACATTTAAAGTTAAGAAAAGCATAATGCATACTCTTGAGAAGATTGAATTGGAGCAGAAGAGAAACTTGTTCTCGTCGGTTAGTGTGGATAATTCTGTTCAGGAGTCCAATCCTGATTCAGTTGTTGCTCTTGCTAAGGCATTGAAGCAGGCACTCCTTACTCGTCTCAAACTCCAAAGTTCCTTAACTTATCCCCAGCTCCTGCAAGAACTTGACAAGAGAGGTTTTCCTTCAGATGTTAGGAATGAGCTCTCCGAATTTTTTAACTCAATTATGAAAATTGAGTACTCTAACAAAAAGGATGTTGATACTGTTAAGCTGAATAAACTTGCCTCTGATATTGTTAAAAAATTGGGACTAAACCTAAACGCCAAAGTGTGAAATAAACTATTAATGCAACTTCTACGCCAATAATTATCTTGTCTTTTGTCTTCCAAATAACTTTGTCTTTGTTATCTTCTCCAAGCTTCCACCATTGAGCCCATGAATTCTCTGAATCTTCTTTTTTTGATTCTTTTTTGTTGTTGTCTTCTATTCCGGTTTTTCTGTTTAAGTTCGTGTTAAACCCAAAATTGTCCCTGCTGAATAAATCAACAGCATCTTCTTTTATATCTTTTCTCCTATTCAAAAACATTTTCGGACACCTCCCAGCTTTTATTTATTCAAAATCTTCTTTTATTTTCTTTTTCCTCTTTTTTATTGCCATCATTTGTTTGTATTTGTCTATTAAAACAAATATTGAAAGTGCAGTAAATATTGCAAATATTATTGGTAAAATTTTTACGCCTCCAAATCTTTGAGGCACAACTTCAATAACTATTGGTGCAAAGGCAATTGCTCCCTGATTTGACTTTAATATCATAATTGCATCGCAACTTTGATATGCTTTTTTGACTTTTACTCTATACTTAAAGGTCTCTTGCTCGCCGATGCTCAAATTGTAAGTGCCTTGGGTAGATTCTATGCAGTCCTTTGCATAGTCAAAGTGTAGGGTTATATTTGTTAGATTATAATCTCCATTGTTTTTTACTAAGACGGGGAACTCGTGCCACCTATTTTCTACAAATGTAACCTTTGGAGCTGCTTCAATTATTTTCATTCTTGCAAGCATGCCCCTCGGCGTTACAATTACTTTTAATAAATCAGTGTCAAGAGTCATATTTGAAACTTTAGCTATGACTGGGACGAAGTATGTTCCTGGAATCTCATTGTCATATACTTTCAAATATAAACTGCCATTTACTGTTTGATACCTCTTTATTTCTTTTATCACTGCAGGAGGGCTTTTCCATCCTGGCCTGCTTATGTTCGCTTTTACTATTACATTCAGTATGGTTTCTCCTAAATCTGTTACATTGAATTTTACATATGCACTTTGTCCCTGTTCTACTCTTATTGTGTGATTTAACAATCTTAGCTTTATCTTCGGGGTTCTTGGTTGCGGAGGCACATTCATCATAGTTTCCACAACCTTTTGTTGTATGTGACCTGTTGTCGGAGGAGTTGGAGGAGGATTCTTTGGTTTAGCAACTACTTCTTCCCCAAGGGGCACAAATACTGAAAAGTTTGTTATATTTATAGAGTAAATCATCTTGTTAATTTTGTCTGTGTAGCTTGGCACTGGATACCAAGTTCCATTGGTCCCATTTGTGTTGTAATCATATTTGTAAAGGTCAAGTGTTGCCTCTAAAACATTGTGCGGTAGGGGTTTTGTGTAATGAAAGGTTATTATGCTCCATGATTTGTCGCTTGAATTTTTTACTGTCAGCCATTGTGATATGTTCATTAATCCCTCTGGCTGTTTGGGCGGATTTCTAACTGTTTTTATGGTTATATCGTGGGCCTTTAGTGAGAAGTTTGCTGATGGTGATTCCAACTTGTTTAGGTTTATTGTTGAGTTTATTGTATAAATTTCAAAGTTTGAATTGTTTATTTTTATCTTACTTATTTTTACATCATTGCTGTTTTCAACCCTTGCTCCGTTAATGTTTGCTTTGTCGTAAGTTCCCTCAACATTAACTGATGTGCTGTTGTATATACATAATCCGTAGTTGAATTGTTCTGTTCTTAAATCATTAATAGTTATGTTCTTTGAGTTTTTTATGATAATTGCACAACTTCCATTTTTTAAGCTTCCATTCCCTGCTCCATCTCCATCTATTGTTTTGTTTGCAAAGTTTAGGGTTATCTTGCTCATATTCTCTATGATTATGCAGCTTGAGTTTTTGTTCCACGCACTTGCATTTAGAAGATAATACCCTGATTCATTCAACCTCCCGCACGGGTTGAATGTGATTATTCTTAAGGATAGCAAGCCATTTACATATACTTTTTCTCCTCCTACAAAGGTGTAGTTAAATGTTGCTGTGTCAAGAGGTTTTATTATTTCTGTTCCAATGGTTTGATTGTCTTTGTTTTCTAAGCTTACAACCAAATGTCCATAGTTGTTGCTAAAATCTATTTGCTTTCCATTTTCATCCCTCACCTCTTTTAGTCTAAATGATACCGTGCTTTGCACATCATCTACACTTACATCAAGCTTAAATGACCCATTTAGAGAGGCGTTCATTCTTCCGCAATATTCTACATTGCTTGGCTCCTCTGTTGTTTGTTCTGTCGTTTGGTTCGTTTGATTATTTGTGAAGTTGCCAGTCGTATTTAGGGTTTTAATCTTGTTTACTGTTGAATACAACTTTGAGCTGTTTAATATTAATAAGGATATCCTTCCTGGGT